>NZ_CP027706.1:6000000-6300000 GCF_003850565.1 Pseudomonas sessilinigenes | reverse complement strand
CCCCGGCCCTTCGCGCGACTGATCCCGGTTCTGATATCAGCGGCGTGGGACCACGCCGCTTGTACACCCATCCATCTTAATGAGGAATCCCATGCGCCTGATCCGCATGTTGCTGCTGCCGGTACTGGCCGTGACCACCTTGTCGGCCCATGCCGACCCGAAAGACGTGGCCCGCCTGACCCAGTTGCTGGAAAAATCCCAGACCCTGAGTGCGCGTTTCTCGCAACTGACCCTCGACGGCAGCGGCACCCAGTTGCAGGAAACCGCGGGCGAGATGTCCCTGCAGCGTCCTGGCCTGTTCTACTGGCACACCGATGCTCCCCAGGAGCAGTTGATGGTTTCCGATGGCCAGAAGGTTTCGCTCTGGGACCCTGACCTGGAGCAGGTGACCATCAAGAAGCTCGACCAGCGCCTGACCCAGACCCCGGCCCTGCTGCTCTCCGGCGATGTGTCGAAGATCAGCGAAAGCTTCGACATCACTTCCAAGGAAGCCGGTGGCGTGATGGACTTCGTCCTCAAGCCCAAGACCCGCGATACGCTGTTCGACAGCCTGCGCCTGTCGTTTCGCAACGGTATGATCAATGACATGCAGTTGATCGACAGTGTCGGCCAGCGCACCAATATCCTGTTCACCGGGGTCAAGGCCAACGAATCGATCCCGGCCTCCAAGTTCAAGTTCGACATCCCCAAGGGTGCCGACGTGATCCAAGAATAAGGCTTTGCCCGCAGGCTTGAAGGTAACCCATGGACCTGTTTCGTAGTGCCCCGATCGCCCAGCCCCTGGCCGCCCGCTTGCGTGCGACCAACCTGGATGAGTATGTCGGCCAGCAGCACCTGCTGGCCCGGGGCAAGCCGCTGCGCGAGGCCTTGGAGCAGGGCGCCCTGCACTCGATGATCTTCTGGGGGCCGCCAGGCGTGGGCAAGACCACCCTGGCACGACTCCTGGCGGAGGTGTCCGACGCGCATTTCGAAACGGTTTCCGCGGTGCTGGCTGGGGTCAAGGAGATTCGCCAGGCGGTGGACATCGCCAAGCAGCAGGCCGGGCAATACGGTCGGCGGACCATCCTCTTCGTCGATGAAGTGCATCGTTTCAACAAGTCCCAGCAAGATGCCTTCCTGCCCTATGTGGAAGACGGCACCCTGATCTTCATCGGTGCCACCACCGAGAATCCTTCCTTCGAACTCAATAACGCGCTGCTCTCCCGGGCCCGGGTCTATGTACTCAAGAGCCTGGATGAAGCGGCCCTGGGTAGCCTGGTGCAGCGTGCCCTGAGCGAGGAAAAGGGCTTGGGCAAGCGCCAGCTGAGCCTCAGTGACGAAGGCTTGCAGATGCTGCTGTCGGCCGCCGACGGCGATGGCCGGCGCATGCTCAACCTCTTGGAAAATGCTTCGGACCTGGCCGAAGACGGTGGCGAGATTGGAACCGAGCTGTTGCAGAGCCTGCTGGGGGATACCCGCCGGCGCTTCGACAAGGGAGGGGAGGCCTTCTACGACCAGATCTCCGCGTTGCACAAGTCGGTGCGCGGTTCCAACCCCGATGGTGCCCTGTACTGGTTCGCCCGCATGCTCGACGGCGGCTGCGACCCGCTGTACCTGGCCCGGCGCGTGGTGCGCATGGCCAGCGAGGATATTGGCAACGCCGACCCCCGGGCCCTGAGCCTGTGCCTGGCGGCCTGGGATGTGCAAGAGCGCCTGGGCAGTCCCGAGGGCGAGTTGGCCGTGGCCCAGGCTATTACCTACCTGGCCTGCGCACCGAAGAGCAACGCCGTATACATGGGGTTCAAGGCGGCCATGCGGGCCGCTGCCGAGCACGGTTCGCTGGAAGTGCCGATCCACCTGCGCAATGCCCCGACCAAGCTGATGAAGCAGCTCGGTTATGGCGACGAATATCGCTACGCCCACGATGAGCCGGATGCCTACGCTGCCGGCGAGGACTATTTCCCCGAGGAACTCGAACCCCTGGCCCTCTACCAGCCGGTGCCCCGTGGCCTGGAACTGAAGATCGGCGAGAAGCTCAAGCACCTGGCTGCGCTCGACCGGGCCAGCCCCCTGCAGCGGAGAAAACCTTGATCCCGTTGATCCTCGCGGTTTGTGCCGGCGGTGTGGCCGGCACCCTGTTGCGTTTCGCCACTGGCAACTGGATCAGCGCCAATTGGCCGCGGCACTTCTATACCGCGACGCTGGCCGTTAATATCGTGGGCTGCCTGCTGATCGGCGTGCTATACGGACTGTTCCTGATCCGTCCGGAAGTGCCGATCGAAGTGCGTGCCGGATTGATCGTCGGTTTCCTCGGCGGCCTGACGACTTTTTCATCCTTTTCACTGGATACCGTGCGTCTGCTGGAAAGCGGACAAGTGGCGCTGGCCCTGGGCTACGCGGCGCTGAGTGTATTCGGCGGGCTGCTCGCCACCTGGGCTGGCCTGTCCCTGACCAAACTTTGATAAACGAGAGAACGACATGCTCGATTCCAAACTGTTACGTAGCAACCTTCAGGACGTAGCGGATCGCCTGGCATCCCGCGGCTTCGCCCTGGATGTGGCACGCATCGAGGCGCTGGAAGAACAGCGCAAGACCGTGCAGACCCGCACCGAGCAACTGCAGGCCGAACGTAACGCGCGCTCCAAGTCCATCGGTCAGGCCAAGCAGCGCGGCGAAGACATCGCCCCGCTGATGGCCGACGTCGAGCGCATGGGGAACGAGCTGACCTCCGGCAAGGCCGAGCTGGAAAGCATCCAGGGCGAACTGGATTCGATCCTGTTCGGCATTCCCAACCTGCCTCACGAGTCGGTGCCGCTAGGCGAAGATGAAGACGGCAACGTCGAAGTGCGCCGCTGGGGCACCCCGGCCAGCTTCGACTTCCCGATCAAGGACCACGTGGCCCTGGGCGAAACCCATGGCTGGCTGGATTTTGAAACCGCCGCCAAGCTCTCGGGCGCGCGTTTCGCCCTGCTGCGCGGCCCCATCGCCCGCCTGCATCGCGCCCTGGCGCAGTTCATGATCAACCTGCACACCGGCGAGCACGGCTACGAAGAGGCCTATACCCCGTACCTGGTGCAAGCCCCGGCCCTGGTAGGCACCAGCCAGTTGCCGAAATTCGAGGAAGACCTGTTCAAGATCACTCGCGAAGGCGAGGCCGATCTGTACCTGATTCCGACCGCCGAAGTGTCCCTGACCAACATCGTCGCTGGCGAGATCCTCGATCCCAAGCAGCTGCCGTTGAAGTTCGTCGCCCATACCCCATGCTTCCGCAGTGAAGCTGGCGCATCGGGCCGCGACACCCGCGGCATGATCCGCCAGCACCAGTTCGACAAGGTCGAGATGGTCCAGGTGGTGGAGCCATCCACCTCCATGGATGCCCTGGAAGGCCTGACCGCCAACGCCGAGAAGGTCCTGCAGCTGCTGCAACTGCCGTACCGTGTACTGGCCTTGTGCACCGGCGACATGGGCTTCAGCGCGCTCAAGACCTACGACCTGGAAGTCTGGGTTCCGAGCCAGGACAAGTACCGCGAGATCTCCTCGTGCTCCAACTGTGGCGACTTCCAGGCCCGCCGCATGCAGGCGCGCTTCCGCAACCCGGAAACCGGCAAGCCGGAGCTGGTGCACACCCTCAACGGTTCCGGCCTGGCCGTAGGCCGGACCCTGGTAGCCGTGCTGGAGAACTATCAGCAGGCCGACGGTTCGATCCGCGTGCCGGATGTACTCAAGCCTTACATGGGTGGTGTCGAGGTCATCGGCTAAATGGAATTTCTGCCGCTGTTTCACAAGCTTCGCGGCAGTCGTGTGTTGGTGGTCGGTGGAGGGGAGATTGCCTTGCGCAAGTCCCGTCTGCTGGCCGATGCCGGTGCGCAGCTGCGGGTGGTCGCACCTGAAATAGAAGCGCAATTGCAGGAGTTGATCGTCGCCAGCGGCGGTGAATCGCTGTTGCGTGGCTACGCCGAGGCGGATCTCGACGGCTGCGCCCTGATCATCGCCGCCACCGACGACCAGTCCCTCAATGCCCAGGTGTCCGCCGATGCCCATCGGCGTTGCCTGCCGGTCAACGTGGTGGATGCGCCAGCCCTGTGCAGCGTGATTTTCCCGGCCATTGTCGATCGCTCACCCTTGGTCATCGCGGTCTCCAGTGGCGGCGATGCGCCGGTGCTGGCGAGGTTGATCCGGGCCAAGCTGGAAACCTGGATCCCGTCTACCTACGGCCAGCTGGCCGGCCTGGCCGCGCGTTTTCGAACCCAGGTCAAGAACCTGTTCCCGGATGTGCAGCAGCGCCGGGCGTTCTGGGAAGAGGTATTCCAGGGGCCTGTCGCCGACCGCCAACTGGCCGGGCAAGGGGCCGAGGCCGAGCGCTTGCTGCAAGCGCGGATCGCCGGTCAGGCACCCAGTGCCCAGGGCGAGGTGTACTTGGTGGGAGCCGGCCCGGGTGATCCGGACCTGCTGACCTTCCGTGCCCTGCGCCTGATGCAGCAGGCTGATGTGGTGCTCTACGATCGCCTGGTGGCCCCGGCCATCCTCGAGTTGTGCCGGCGCGACGCCGAGCGCATCTATGTGGGCAAGCGTCGTGCCGACCATGCGGTGCCCCAGGACCAGATCAACCAGCAACTGGTGGACCTGGCCCGGCAGGGCAAGCGTGTGGTACGGCTCAAGGGCGGTGATCCGTTCATCTTCGGCCGTGGTGGCGAGGAGATCGAGGAACTGGCGGCCCAGGGTATCGCCTTCCAGGTGGTGCCGGGGATTACCGCGGCCAGTGGTTGCTCGGCCTACGCCGGGATTCCACTGACCCACCGCGACTATGCGCAATCGGTACGTTTCGTCACCGGTCACCTCAAGGATGGCACCACCAACCTGCCGTGGGTCGACCTGGTGGCGCCGGCCCAGACCCTAGTGTTCTACATGGGCCTGGTGGGACTGCCGGTCATCTGCGAGCAGTTGGTCAAGCACGGTCGTGCTGCCAGCACCCCGGCGGCGCTGATCCAGCAGGGCACCACCAGCAACCAGCGAGTCTTCACCGGAACCCTGGCGGACCTGCCGGCCCTGGTGGCGGAGCACGAGGTCCATGCTCCAACCCTGGTGATCGTTGGCGAAGTGGTGCAACTGCGCGACAAGCTGGCCTGGTTCGAAGGCGCCCAGCCTCAAGCCTGAAACGTTTCGCCGTCACGGTGTTCCTGCATCGTGGCGGCGAGTGCGTTCAATCTCTGCGCCATATCCCGCGTCCGCTCAAGCGCTGTCGATCATGGCTGCCCTCGAAATCCTGCAATGGCCCCTTGGGCACGATGCCGGTCGGGTTGATGCTGGCGTGGCTGGCGTAGTAGTGCCCCTTGATATGGGTAAAGTCCACGGTTGCGGCAATTCCCGGCCATTGGTACAGCTCGCGAAGCCAGTTGGACAGGTTCGGGTAGTCGGCGATACGTCGCAGGTTGCATTTGAAATGGCCGTGGTACACCGCGTCGAATCGAACCAGCGTGGTGAACAGGCGTACATCCGCCTCGGTCAGGTACTGGCCGGCGAGGTAGCGTTGGTCATCGAGCAAGGCTTCCAGGGCGTCCAGCTCGGCAAACACCTCATCGAAGGCCGCCTCGTAGGCCTGTTGCGAAGTGGCGAAGCCGGCGCGGTACACGCCATTGTTCAGGGCCGGATAGATGCGCCCGTTGAGTTCGTCGATACGGGCTCGCAATGGCTGCGGATAGAGGTCCAGGGGATTGCCGGTCAACCCATCGAAAGCGCTGTTGAACATGCGGATGATCTCCGCCGACTCATTGCTGACGATGCGCCGCTGCTGCTTGTCCCACAGCAAGGGCACGGTGACGCGACCGGTATAGTCCGGGGTGTCGGCGGTATAGCGCTGGTGCAGGAAATCCAGGCCGTCCAGGTGATCGCCGCTGGAGCCTTGGGACGGGTCGAAGGTCCAGCCATGCTCGCGCATCAACCAGCTCACCACCGACACCTCCACCAGGCTCTCCAGGCCCTTGAGCTGGCGCACGATCAAGGTGCGATGGGCCCAGGGGCAGGCCAGCGAAACATAAAGGTGGTAACGCCCGGCTTCGGCCGCGAAGCCGCCTTCGCCGCTGGGCCCGGGGCGGCCATCGGCGGTGACCCAGTGGCGCCGCTGGGCCTGTTCTCGTTGGAAAGACCCGTCCTTGCCGCTGGCGTACCACTGGTCATGCCAGCGTCCTTCGATCAGCAAACCCATGGAATGCTCCTCAGCTGTTATGCGTAGGAGTGCAGTCTATGCCTGGGCGCTCGAACAAAAAGCGCAAAACCTGGGTGATCAGGATCGATCAGATCGATCTATCGCGGGCATCCCAATACTGCTGGGCCAGCTCGAAGGCCTGCTCCCGGGGCGTGCCCAGGCCGCGCAGGGCCAGGGCCATGGTCGCCAGCAGCGCCAGTTGCGGGTAGCTGTCTTCAACCTCGCCGCGCCATAGCGCCTTGAGATGCTCGGGTTCCAGGCTGGCCGGTTTCACATGGCGTTGCGCCGACAGCGCGGGCCATTCCTCGTCCCAGGCGATGCCATCGCGGGTGCCGTACAAGTGGCTGATGGCGTCCGGATTGATTTCGATCTCGCCACCATCGCCCTTGATCACTATGACGTTGTCGCCCAAAAGGCTGGCGGCCTCGCGGTGCACCGCCTGGTAGCCGGGGTGGAAGATGCTCTGCAGCCCGCAACGGGCGCCCAGGGGGTTGAGCTGGCGGGCCAGGGAGTGGATTGGCGAGCGCAGGCCGAGGACGTTGCGCAGGTCGATCATCCGCTGCAGTTGTGGCGCCCAGTCCACCAGGGGGATGAACGCCAGGTTGCCCTGGTCCAGGGCCGTAGCCACCGCCTGCCAATCACGGCACAAGGGAATGCCCAGCGGTTCCAGCAATTGTTCGGTGTACAGGCGCCCGGCGGTGTGGGCGCCAGCGCCGTGGAGCAGGATGCGCACGCCGTTCTGGGCCAGGCACTTGGCTGCCAGCAGGTACCACGGCAGGTGGCGCTTCTTGCCGGCATAGGTCGGCCAGTCCAGGTCCAGGCGGATGGCCGGGACATCCAGGCGCTCGCGCAGGGCCTGGGTGAAGCCGGCCAGTTCCTCCGGGCTTTCCTCCTTGTGCCGCAGCAGCATGAGGAAGGCGCCGAGCTGGGTGTCCTCGACCTTGCCGTCCAGCAGCATGCCCATGGCTTCCCGGGCTTCTGCCTGGGTCAGGCCACGGGCGCCGCGCTTGCCCTTGCCAAGAATTCGTACGAACTGGGCGAAGGGATGCTCGTCCGGGGTTTGCGTGAGCAGGGGGGCGAAATCGTTCATAGGCAATTGGTCGGCTTCGGCAGGCCTGCCAGCTTGGCGGCCAGTTTGGCAGGAGTGCCCTTGAACAGGCGGTTCAGGTGCAGGCTGTTGCCCTTGTCCGGGCCCAGCTTGAGGGCGGTGTACTTGATCAGGGGGCGGGTGGCGGGCGACAGCTGGAACTCCCGGTAGAAAGCCTGGAGCAGCTCGATGATTTCCCAATGCTCGGGGCCCAGCTCCAGTTCCTCGGTGGCCGCCAGGGCCTGGGCCACTTCGGCGGACCAGTCGGTGAGGTCGGCCAGGTAGCCGTCCTTGTCCAGTTCGATGGCGCGCGCGCCCACGGTGAGGGTGTTCATAGCCAGGTGTTGACCTTGTCATGCTGGATCGACAGTTCGACGAAGCCGGGATAGTCCACGGCCTCGGCCCAGGCGGGCAGGGCCAGGCCCCGGGCGCGCAGGTCCTCTTCCAGCACGTAGAGTTTCAGGCCGTCGCGTGCTTCCAGCTCGTTGCAGGGCGCGGTACCGGGTTGCAGGGCATAGGCCGCGTCGCCGCACAGCAGCAACGCATCGGCGCTCCCCAGCAGGCGCAGGCAACTGGCCAGGCGGTCGTCGGTGAAGGGTGAGTGGGACAACACATGCAAGGTCGACATCAGAGGGTAATCACCTGGTCATAACGGTCGATGATCCCGGCCAGCTCCGGGGCGCTGAGCAATTGGACGGTATCGAGGCCCAGGCTGTTCGGGTCCAGGCCCCGGGCGTCGAGGCTGGTGCGGCAGGCGAACAGCTCGTCCACACCGAACAGCGACAATGCCTGAAGGTTGGCGGCCAGGTCCTTCTGGCGCAGGGCCTTGGCCTGTTGGCCGGGCATCAGTTGCAGCACGCCATCGTCGAGAAACAGCAGGCCGATGGGCAGGTCGAAGGCGCCACCGGCCAGGACGATATCCAGGGCTTCGCGGGCGGCCGGACCGGACCAGGGGGCCTGGCGGCTGATCAGCAGCAGGGACTTGGCCATCTCAGGCTCCTCCAAAACAGATCAGGCGGTCGGCGCTCTGCACCGCGTCATGCAACTGCCCGAGCCCGGAAAGCTCCCAGGGCGCCTCGATGTTCACCGCCGTGCGCTGGTAGCGCTGGGCCTCGTCGGCATTGAGCGTACCCCGGCGCAGGGCCGCGGCGATGCATACCACGGCATCCAGTTGGTGCTGATGGACGAACTCGCGCCATTCCCGGGGCAAGTCCTGCTCGTCCTGGGGTGTGACGATGCTGTTGGCAGCGTTGTACACACCGTCCTGGTAGAAAAACAGCCGGACGATCTCGTGTCCGCCGGCCAGCGCCGCCTGGGCGAACAGCAGGGCGCGGCGCGAGGAGGGCGCATGGGCGGCGGAAAACAGGGCGATGGCGAACTTCATGACGGCCTCGATGGATAACTCGGCGGCCATGATAAAGCTTTCTCCGGGGATCGGCTAAACCCGTTTGGCCCGGGCTCCAGCTGCAGGACATATCGAGTAAAGCTTTGTCCGGGTCGCCGGCAGTCAAGGCGGCTAGACTCGCGCCTTCAATTCAGCCTGGGACAAGGAGCGAGGGAAGATGAATCTGGATTCGGCGGTGGTCGTGGTAACGGGGGCAGGGCGTGGACTGGGGGCGGCGCTGGCCATTGCCCTGGCGGACCTGGGATGCCAGTTGATCCTCTGTGGGCGCAACCCGCAAGCGCTGGCCGAGGTCAGCGGCGCCATCGAGCAACGCACCGGTCGTGCTGCCGGGCAGGTGGTGGTGGACCTGGCCAACAGCGACAGCGTCAAGGCGGCCCTGGCCGAGATCCACGTGCGCTATCCCCAGGTGGACATCCTGATCAACAACGGTGCCATGTGGCTGGAGGCGAGCGAGCAACCCCACAGTGTTGCCGAAGTCACCGGGGTGATCGACGCGGCCCTCAGTGGCACGTTCCTCTTGACCCAGGGCCTGCTGCCGGCACTCAAGGCCTCCAGCCGCCCGGACATCGTCACCATCGGCTCCATCAGCGGCTTGCCCAATGCACCCCTGCACAGCGTGTCGCTGCCGTTCTATGCCGCCAAGCACGGGCAGCTGGCGCTGGCCGACGGCTTGCGGCAGGTGCTCAACGGCACACCGGTGCGTTCGCTTTGCGTGCATCCGCCCTATCTGGAAGACATCTCGCCGCTGGACCCGGCCTGGCAGCAGGTCCCGGCGCGGCAGAAGGGTGAGCAGGGTACCAACCGCGATGTCGTCGAGGCCGTGGTCTTCGCCTTGACTCGACCCCGTCACATCAGCTTGTCGTCCATCGTCATCGATACCGACAGCGGAGGTCTGTTCAGCTGATCGCAACAGCTCTCAGCGACTCTTGTAGCCCAGCTGCCAGCGGCGTGGAATCTTCAACGAGACCACGCCCAGCAGCGCTGCGAACACGCCACTGGCGTACAGTGCCTTCAGCCCCAGGTGCTGCTCCAGCAACGCCCCCAGTACCGCCCCGGCGAACATCCCGCTCCAGGGAATCAACTGCACCCGCCAGCCGTTGCGGCGCTCCCCCAGGGCCCAGCGCCCCAGGCCCCGGCCAAAGCGCGATAACGCCCCGGTGACATAGGTCAGGCCGATGGGCAGGCCGTTCACTTCCTCCACCGCCGCGTTGAGCATGCCCATGGCGGTGATCGCCGCCAGCAGGGCCGGCAGTTGCTGCTCGAAAGGCCAGGCCGCCGACGCACACAACAGGGCGGCGATGCCCAGTAGCAAGGGCAGGGTGCGATGTCCAGCCAGGCGGCTGACGATCACCCCCAGTGCATTGCCGACGATGAACGTCGCCACCAGCATCAGCAGGCGCAGTACCAGACCTGGCTCGCCATCGCTGATGGCCACTGCCATGCGCGTGGTGTTGCCGCTCATGAAGGACACGAAATCCCCGGTGGCCATGAAGCCTATGGCGTCGGTCATCCCGGCCAGTACCGAGAGACACGCCACTAGCCCGAGGCCGATCCGCCCGCGCCATTTCTGCGTGTGCTGCAAGGCGGCACTGGCGGAGTGAGTGGAAGTCGAAGGCAACATCGGCGGTTCTCCTGTACCGGGACA
This sequence comes from Pseudomonas sessilinigenes, assembly GCF_003850565.1. Lineage (NCBI taxonomy): Bacteria > Pseudomonadati > Pseudomonadota > Gammaproteobacteria > Pseudomonadales > Pseudomonadaceae > Pseudomonas > Pseudomonas sessilinigenes. The sequence goes on along the minus strand of NZ_CP027706.1, from coordinate 6,289,682 downwards.
GCGGGGGCGATGCGGTTCAAGGCCGTGGGTCGAGGTGATGCAGGGCGCAATATTCGTCCCATGGCATCCCGGCCATTTGCGCCACCTCCTTGTGTACTTCAAGGCGCTGGGCCTGGAATTCCTCCGGGCTGGCGGCGGTCAGTTGCAGGCTCAGTTCCCAGGCGAACAACCCCAGGCGCTCGGCTTCGGCCTCGAAGGCTTCGTGCAGGCGCTCGGCGCGGTACTGCGCCGGGGTTTCGCCCCGGGCCCGGGCTTCCAGCGGGTTGAGGTTGTCCAGTTGTTCGCGCAACTCGGGGCGCTGCTCGAGGAACTTGCCCAAGGCCTGTTCATGCGGGTATTGATCGATTGCCATGAATACTCCCGGAAAGAGCGCCACGCCAAGGCGCGCGATTGAGTTCGTTACGGCCAGATGCTCAGGGCAGGCCCGTCTGGGCGGCGATCAAGCCACGGAGCCGCACCAGGTCCTTGCGCGGGATGACATAGGTCCGCGCCAGCCGGTCGCCGATGCGCTGGCCGCGGCTGGACTCGCAGCAAATCAGCAGGGTCGCGGGACTGATGGCGGCTTCGAACGGTCGGGTCGCTGAGCGGATCAGCACCTGCAACAGCGAGGGCGGCTGGCCGATGCCATTGATCACTTGCAGGCCGCAAAGGACCTTGCCGGCGGTGTAGCCACGCAACAGATATTCGCTGAGGGGAAAATACAGGCACCAGGTGGCCAACAGACACCAGGTGGAGAATTGCTCCAGATCCGGGTATTGGAGGTGTTCGGCCAGTCGGCACAGGGCGAACCACAGCAGCAGTACCAGCATGCCGTCGGCGAGGTAGGCCAGAATGCGCCGGATGATCAGGCCGGCTCTCGATACTTCCATGCATTGCCCCAAGACTACGCTCTGTATTGAACGGCCTATTGTACGACCTAAAGTCTCCCCAGGTAGCGTAATGCTGTTCACTTAAGCGAGGGAGCCTCCTGTAGGAGCAGCCGGTCGACGCTCGATTGCTCGCGATGCTCGTTAACGCTAGCGCATGTTTACGGGATAAACCCAGCGTTCTGAAGTCCATCGCGGGCAAGCCTCGCTCCTGCCATTTCCTTGACTGATCGGCATTACTCCAGGGAGTGAGGCGCTAGCTATAGCGATGTGAAAAAAGCGTGAAAAATAAATAGAACCTTTTGCTTTGGGTTTCCCTCGAAAAGGCTCCTGCAGCATTTGCCTTTATCAAACAGGGAGATTCACACACGATGTCTAAGGTATTCGCAACCCTTCTGGCCAGCACTTCTGCCGCCACCTTGCTGGCACTTTCCAGCAATGCCATGGCCGCACCAGACACCGGGCCGATCTCCACCCTGGGGATTCTCGGCAGCTACAACGACTTCAAGCTCGAAGGCGGTAGCAAGAGCGATAAGGAACACTTGGGCGAGGGTGGCGTGTTCTACAACTTCGGCAACAAGATGACCGCTGAGTCGGGCCTGATCTACCAGGCCGGGATCGAAGCCAAGTTCGGCAAGAAAAACGACAACAAGCTCAAGGAAGGCCAGGCCGACCTGGACCTGGGCTGGCGCGCCGCCCTGGACGCGCGCAACTTCGTCGATGTGCTGGTGGGCGGTGGCTACACCTGGACCCGCTACGAGCCGGACACCGGCGACTACGACATGAAACTCACCAACAAGTCACCCTTCGCCAAGGCGGCCCTGGGCTATAACCACCAGTTCGACGACGTGACCATGCGCGTGGAGTTGGGGGCCCGTCATACCATCAATGGCCGGGCACGCTTGAAGGTGGATGATGTCGGCAGCGACACCGTGGACCTGAAGAACCGCACCAACCCCTATGCCGAAGTCAATTTCCTGATGAACCAGAACGGTTCGTTGCCGGTAATGGCCGGGGTCTACTACACCCACACCGAGTACAAGCTGGACGAGGATACCCCTGTGGCCGACAACACCAAGCTCAAGCGCGACGAGTACGGCTTCAAGGTCGGCCTGGCGTTCTAGGGCGCTGCCAACCATAGGCACAGAACTGACCGCCGGCCCTGTCGAACGATAGGGCCGGCGTTTTTTCAGGTGTCGACGGCAGGCCGGTCGAGCTCGGCGCGCAGCTGGGCGATCAGGTGCAGGCAGTGGGTGAGCCCTGGCGACGGCTCACCGATCCGGCGGCTGAGGATGATCGGCGAGGTGGCCTCGGTTTCCAGCAGCGGGCAAAAACCGATGTCGTCGCGATGCAGCACCTGTACCGAGGCCGGCACCAGGGTGATGCCGATGCCGGCGCCCACCAGGCCGATGGCGGTCTGCAATTCGTTGGTCCACTGGGCGATCTTCAAGTTCAGGCCCCGGGCATTGAACAGCGCGATCACATGGTCGGCGTAGCTCGGCCGCGGGTTGGCCGGGTACAGCACGAAGGGCTCCTGCGCCAATTGTGCAAGGCTCACGGTTTGCCCCAGCAGTGGATGCCCGGCGGGCAGGGCGGCGACCAAGGGGTCTTCGGTCAATACCTTCTGCATGATGGCCGGGTCGTCGATCGGGATGCGCCCGAAGCCGATATCGATGCGCCCGGCTTTCAAGGCTTCCACTTGCTGCAAGGTGGTCATCTCCGAGAGTCCCAGCTCCAGCTCCAGGGTCTCGTTGTTGCGCAGGCGGCGGATCAGTTGCGGCAGTACGCCGTACAGGGTCGAGGGGGCAAAACCGATGCCCAGCCAGGTCTTGTGCCCCAGGCCGATGCGCCGGGTGTTGTCGCAGACCTTGCCCAACTGCTCCAGTACCCGGTTGGAGTGCTCGTAGAAGAAACGTCCGGCGGCGGTCAGGCGCAGCGGTCGGCCACGCTCCAGCAACAGCACCCCCAACTCGTCTTCCAGCTGCTGGATCTGCCGGCTCAGGGGCGGCTGGGCGATGTGCAGGCGTTCGGCGGCACGGGTGAAATTGAGGGTTTCCCCCAGTACCTGGAAATAGCGCAGATGACGCAGTTCCATGATTCCTCCTTGGTGGCTTTGCATACCTTTTAGGTATCAAGCCAGACCAATTCTATATTGGAACCCCAGAAAAAGCCGGGACAGAATCGCTGGCAGAACTTCAAGAACCTGACGGGTATGGACATGCACGCTTCTGCCATTGAATCGATCGAAACGATCATCGTCGATCTGCCGACCATTCGCCCCCACAAGCTGGCCATGCACACCATGCAGAACCAGACCCTGGTGCTGATCCGCCTGCGTTGTGCCGATGGCATCGAAGGCCTGGGGGAATCCACCACCATCGGTGGCCTGGCCTATGGCAACGAAAGCCCGGACAGCATCAAGACCAATATCGACCGCTTCTTCGCACCGCTGCTGATCGGCCAGGATGCCAGCAACATCAACGCTGCCATGCTGCGCCTGGAGCAGAGCATCCGCGGCAACACCTTCGCCAAGTCGGGTATCGAGACCGCGCTGCTCGACGCCCAGGGCAAGCGTCTCGGCCTGCCGGTCAGCGAGTTGCTGGGCGGCCGGGTGCGCGATGCCCTGCCGGTGGCCTGGACCCTGGCCAGTGGCGACACCGCCAGGGACATTGCCGAAGCCGAGAAAATGCTCGACCTGCGCCGTCACCGCATCTTCAAGCTGAAGATCGGCGCCGGTGAAGTGGACCGCGACCTGGCCCACGTGATCGCCATCAAGAAGGCCCTGGGTGAGCGCGCCAGCGTACGGGTCGATGTCAACCAGGCCTGGGACGAAGCGGTGGCGTTGCGCGCCTGTCGCATCCTGGGCGACAACGGTATCGACCTGATCGAGCAGCCCATCTCGCGCAACAACCGCGCCGGCATGGTGCGCCTGAATGCCAGCAGCCCGGCGCCGATCATGGCCGATGAGTCCATTGAATGCGTGGAAGACGCCTTCAACCTGGCCCGCGAAGGGGCCGCCTCGGTATTTGCCTTGAAGATCGCCAAGAACGGTGGCCCCCGGGCCGTCCTGCGTACCGCCGCCATCGCAGAAGCTGCGGGTATCGGCCTCTACGGCGGGACCATGCTTGAAGGCGGCATCGGCACCCTGGCCTCCGCCCATGCCTTCCTGACCTTGAACAAGCTGAGCTGGGATACCGAACTGTTCGGGCCGTTGCTGTTGACCGAGGACATCCTCGTCGAACCACCGCAATACCGTGACTTCCACTTGCACCTGTCGACGGCGCCGGGCCTCGGCCTGAGCCTGGACGAACAGCGGCTGGCGTTCTTCCGCCGCGACAAGACCACCCCCGTGCTGCATCACGCCTGAGGAGGGCCCCATGCTATTCCACGTCAAGATGACCGTGAACCTGCCGCTGGACATGAATCCCGAGCGCGCCGCGCAGCTGAAGGCCGACGAGAAAGCCCTGGCCCAGCGCCTGCAGGCCGCGGGCAAGTGGCGCCACTTGTGGCGCATCGCCGGGCTGTACGCCAACTACAGCGTGTTCGATGTCGACAGCGTGCAGGAACTGCACGACACCCTGATGCAACTACCGCTGTATCCGTACATGGCCATCGAAGTCGACGCCATGTGCAGGCATCCTTCTTCCATTCATGAGGATGACCGCTGAGTCCGTGCCAGCCCGTTCACCACTCTAATAAGTACAAGATGAGGATCGATCATGAACGTCAGGATTTCCCACACCGCCAGCGCCCAGAAGTTCCTTGAGGAAGCCAGCGGCCAGTTCACCGAAGGCGGCAACCCACGGGCCAAGGCCCTCATGCACCGCATCCTGCGGGACACGGTGAACATCATCGAAGACCTGCAAGTGACTCCAGAGGAGTTCTGGAAGGCCGTCAACTACCTCAATGTCCTGGGTGCCCGCCAGGAAGCCGGCCTGCTGGCTGCTGGCCTGGGCCTGGAGCATTACCTGGACTTGCTGATGGATGCCGCCGATGAGCAGGCCGGCAAGACCGGTGGTACCCCGCGCACCATCGAGGGCCCGTTGTACGTGGCCGGTGCACCCCTGAGCCAGGGCGAAGCACGCCTGGACGACGGGCTCGATCCGGGGGTCGTGCTGTTCATGCAAGGCCAGGTCACCAACACCGCAGGGCAACCCCTGGCCGGCGCCATCGTCGATGTCTGGCACGCCAACACCGGCGGCACCTATTCCTACTTCGACGGCAGCCAGTCGGAATTCAACCTGCGCCGGCGCATCGTCACCGACGCCGAAGGCCGCTATCGCTTTCGCAGCATCGTACCGTCGGGCTACGGCTGCCCGCCGGATGGCCCGACCCAGCAACTGCTGGACCAACTGGGGCGCCATGGCCAGCGCCCGGCGCACATCCACTTCTTCATCAGCGCAGACGATCATCGCCACCTGACCACCCAGATCAACCTGGACGGCGACCAGTACCTGCACGACGATTTCGCCTATGCCACCCGTGACGAGTTGATCGCCCAGATCACCTTCAGCGAAGACCAGGCCCGGGCCAGGGAACTGGGCGTCAGCGGGCGCTTCGCCGAGATCCACTTCGACTTCACCCTGCAGTCTTCGGCCCAACCTGATGAACAGCAGCGTCACGAGCGAGTCCGCGCTCTGGAGGATTGAGCCGCCGACCACGCCTGGCCCGGCCACGGAGCACCGACCCAGGTGCCCGTGGCCTTTGCCGTTATGCCGGGCCTGACGAGCCTGGATTGCGAGCCTGAACGCCGATCCGAGAAGAACCATCAGAGTGAGCCGATCATGCAGATGCCTCTGTTGAGCCAGCGCAGCAGCGTGTTTGTTCAAGCCGATCCTTATGCCGTATCCGGTTACGTCAACCAGCACGTGGGCAGCCATTGCATTCGCCTGCCCCGGGCCGGCCACCCCCAGGCCAGCCTCCAGCACCGGACCCTGGCCAGCCTGGATCTGTGCAGCATCAGCTACGGCGGCAGTGTGCGCGTCACTTCGCCGGCCCTGGAAAGCGTCTACCACCTGCAAGTGCTGCTTCATGGCCAATGCCTGTGGCGCGGTCCAGGCCAGGAGCACTGTTTCGCCCCGGGGGAACTGCTGCTGATCAACCCCGATGATCCGGTGGACCTGACCTATTCCGCCGACTGCGAAAAATTCATCATCAAGATTCCTACCCGCCTGCTGGAGAGCGCCTGCCAGGAGCAGCGTTGGCAGTACCCAAGGCAGGGCGTGCGCTTTCTCCAGCCGCGTTATCGACTGCAGGACCTGGAAGGCTTCGTGCCCTTGCTGAGCCTGTTGTGCCAGGAGGCCGAAGCCCGGCAAACCCTGCCCAAGGTCCAGGCGCATTACGCGCAGATCCTGGCGGGCAAACTGCTGGGGCTGATGCAGACCAACGTGCAGCGTGATGCCCTGGGCGCCTCGGCGGCGACCTTCGAACGGATTGCCGACTATATCGAGCGCAACCTCAAGCACGACATCGGCTGCGAGGAACTGGCGCAACAGGCGCGCATGAGCCTGCGCTCGCTGTACGGCCTGTTCGAGCGTAACGCCCGCACCACGCCGAAGAGCTACATCCGCCAGCAGAAGCTGCAACGGATACACGCCTGCCTCAGCGACCCGCAAAGCCCGGTGCGCAACGTCACCGAGCTGGCCCTGGATTTCGGCTTCCTGCACCTGGGGCGTTTTGCCCAAAGCTACCGCCAGCAATACGGCGAATTGCCCTCCGATACCCTCAAACGTCGCCACTGAGCCTTTGATGGACCCACCTCTCGGCCCGGCGGCTGTAGCCGCTGCCGAGCCCGCGAGGCTGCGCAAAGGTCCGCAGGACCTTGCCTGGCGATCTTCAGCCGAACCTGCACCAGCCTCAAGGTCGTAGCGGCTCCAGGGCCTTTGCAGAAAACGGATACAGGTCTGCAGGCAGTGGATATTGCCCACGGCAACCGCGTCCTAGCATGACCCTGCCTGAATAAAAACAATGGAGGCGGCTGCCATGTCCCTGCGACCCGAATACCTGCATTCCCTGCTTGAAGAGGACCCCGACCAGGGCGTCTACCGCTGCAAGCGGGAGATGTTCACCGACCCCCGGCTGTTCGACCTGGAGATGCAGCACATCTTCGAAGGCAACTGGCTGTACCTGGCCCACGAGAGCCAGGTCCCCAACCCCAACGACTACTACAGCACCACCATGGGCCGGCAACCGGTGTTCATCGCCCGCAACAAGCACGGCGAGCTCAATGCCTTCCTCAATGCCTGCAGTCATCGCGGCGCCATGCTCTGCCGGCACAAGACCGGCAACAAGGCGTCCTTCACCTGTCCGTTCCACGGCTGGACGTTCAACAACTCCGGCAAGTTGCTCAAGGTCAAGGACCCGGCCGCCGCGGGTTACCCGGCCAGCTTCAACTGCGAAGGCTCCCACGACCTGACCCAGGTCGCGCGCTTCGAGTCCTATCGCGGCTTCCTGTTCGCCAGCCTCAACCCCGACGTGCTGCCCCTGGTCGAACACCTGGGGGAGTCGGCGAAGATCATCGACATGATCGTCGACCAGTCCGCCGATGGCCTGGAAGTGCTGCGCGGCTCCTCCAGCTATATCTATGAAGGCAACTGGAAGCTCACCGCCGAGAACGGCGCCGACGGCTACCACGTCAGCTCGGTGCACTGGAACTACGCCGCCACCCAGAACCAGCGCAAGCAGCGCGAGGCCGGGGAAGATATCCGCACCATGAGTGCCGGCACCTGGGCCAAGCAGGGCGGCGGTTTCTACTCCTTCGACAAAGGCCACATGCTGCTCTGGACCCGCTGGTCCAACCCCGAGGATCGTCCGTTGTACGAGCGCCGCGATGAGCTGGCCCGGGATTTCGGCCAGGCCCGGGCCGACTGGATGATCGAGAACTCGCGCAACCTGTGCCTGTACCCCAACGTCTACCTGATGGACCAGTTCAGCTCGCAGATCCGCATTGCCCGGCCGATCTGCGTGGACCGTACCGAAATCACCATCTACTGCATTGCCCCCAGGGGCGAGAGCGACGAAGCCCGGGCCCGGCGCATCCGCCAGTACGAGGACTTCTTCAATGTCAGCGGCATGGCCACCCCGGACGATCTGGAGGAATTCCGCTCCTGCCAACAGGGCTACCAGGGCAGCACCACGGCCTGGAACGACATGTCTCGCGGCGCCGAGCATTGGGTCCGGGGCGCGGACGACGCAGCCAAAGAAATCGACCTGCAACCGATTCTCAGCGGCGTGCGCACCGAGGACGAAGGGCTGTTCGTGATGCAGCACAAGTACTGGCAGCAGACCCTGCTGGCGGTCCTTGAGCGTGAGGCGTCGCGGCAGATCGACGTGGAGGTGGTGCAATGACTATTTCCTACGAGGCCGTGCGCGATTTCCTGTACCGCGAAGCCCGCTACCTGGACGACAAGGACTGGGACCGCTGGCTGGAGCTCTACGCCCCGGACGCCACCTTCTGGATGCCGTCCTGGGACGACAGCGACCAGTTGACCGAAGACCCGCAGCGGGAAATCTCGCTGATCTGGTACGGCAACCGCAGCGGCCTGGAAGACCGGGTGTTCCGCATCAAGACCGAGCGCTCCAGCGCCAGTATTCCCGACACCCGCACCTCCCATAACCTGAGCAATATCGAGCTGCTGGAGCAGGGCGCCGGCCAGTGCCAGCTGCGCTTTAACTGGCACACCCTGAGCTTTCGCTACAAGACCGTGGACAGCTACTTCGGCAGCAGCTTCTACACCCTCGACCTGCGAGGGGAGAACCCGCTTATCCAGGCCAAGAAAGTCATCCTGAAGAACGACTACGTTCGCCAGGTCGTCGATATCTACCACCTCTGAGGCGACTGCCATGAGCCATCAAATCGCACTCAATTTCGAAGACGGCGTGACCCGTTTTATCACTGCCCATGCCGGTGAGACCGTGGCCGATGCCGCCTACCGCCAGGGCATCAACATTCCCCTGGACTGCCGCGACGGTGCCTGCGGCACCTGCAAGTGCCTGGCCGAAGCCGGGTGCTACGAGCTGGGGGAGGACTACATCGAAGACGCCCTGAGCGCCGATGAGGTCGAGCAGGGTTTCGTCCTCACCTGCCAGATGCGCGCCCTGGGCGACTGCGTGGTGCGGGTGCCGGCCTCGTCCCAGGTCTGTCGCGCCGCGCAGGCCACCTTCCAGGCCCGCATCAGTGCGGTTCGCCAGCTGTCCGACAGCACCATCGCCCTGTCGATCAAGGGCGAGTCCTTGAGCCAGCTGGCGTTCCTGCCGGGGCAGTACGTCAACCTCGGGGTGCCCGGAAGCCAGCAGACCCGGGCCTACTCCTTCAGCTCCCTGCAGCGCGATGGCGAGGTCAGCTTCCTGATCCGCAATGTGCCCGGTGGCCTGATGAGCAGCTTCCTCACCGGTCTCGCCAAAGCCGGCGACAACATGACCCTGGCCGGGCCCCTGGGCAGCTTCTACCTGCGGGACATCCGCCGGCCCTTGCTGTTGCTGGCCGGTGGCACCGGGCTGGCGCCGTTCACCGCGATGCTGGAGAAGATCGCCGAGCAGGGCAGTGAGCACCCTTTGCACCTGATTTATGGGGTGACCCATGATTTCGACCTGGTGGCGCTGGATCGCCTGGAGGACTTTGCCAGGCGCATCCCCCAGTTCAGCTTCAGCACCTGTGTGGCCAATCCCGAGAGCCAGTACCCGCACAAGGGCTACGTGACCCAGCATATCCAGCCGGCGCACCTGAACCAGGGGGATGTGGACGTGTACCTGTGCGGGCCGCCGCCGATGGTCGAGGCGGTGAGCCAGTTCATTCGCGAACAGGGCATTGTCCCGGCGAATTTCTATTATGAGAAATTCGCCGCTAGTGCCGCCTGAAGGGCATTCCGCCGTTGCAGGCGCTGGCCTGCCAGCGAGGGCGTCCACAAGAGTGCCGCAAGGTGCAAGGGCTTCTTCGCCGGCAGCCGGCTCCTACGGATGAAGCGCGTTGCCCAAGCATTGTCCTTGCCATCTTTTCCCCACCCCCGAGGTCTTTATGAACCGCTTCCACAACCAAGTTGCCCTGGTCACCGGCGCCGCCCAGGGCATCGGTCGTCGTGTCGCCGAACGCCTGGCCGAGGAGGGCGCCCGCGTGGTTCTGGTGGATCGCTCGGAGCTGGTCTTCGAACTGGCCGCCGAGCTCAGCCCTCGCTACCCGGTCCTGGCCCTGACCGCCGATCTGGAGCAATACGCCGAATGCAGCCGGATCATGGCCGCCGCCATCGCCCACTTCGGTCGCCTCGATGTGCTGGTCAACAACGTCGGCGGCACGATCTGGGCCAAGCCCTTCGAGCACTACCAGCCGCAGGAGATCGAGGCTGAGGTGCGTCGTTCATTGTTCCCGACCCTGTGGTGCTGCCACGCTGCCTTGCCGCAGATGCTGGAACAGGGGCGTGGCGCCATCGTCAACGTTTCGTCCATCGCCACCCGTAGCCTCAACCGCGTGCCCTACGGCGCGGCCAAGGGCGGGATCAACGCACTCACCGCCTGCCTGGCCTTCGAAACCGCCGGCCGTGGCGTGCGGGTCAACGCCACCGCGCCGGGGGGCACCGAGGCGCCGCCACGACGTATCCCGCGCAATAGCGCCGAGCCGAGCCCCGAGGAGCAGGCCTGGTACCAGCAGATCGTCGAGCAGACCCTCGACAGCAGCCTGATGCACCGCTACGGCAGCGTCGATGAACAGGCAGCGGCGATCCTGTTCCTGGCCAGCGACGAAGCCTCCTACATCACTGGCACGGTGCTGCCGGTGGGCGGTGGCGACCTGGGCTGAGTCGGCTGGCTGAACCGCGGGTGTGGTGGCCAGGCTTGACCCGGAGAGCGGCAAGGCCGCCCGGCTGTTGGAGACTGTTCACACCTGGCGGTGAGCGCTACTAAGGCAAGCGCAAACTCGGCAGTGCCGCCTTGCCCTGGGCCGACAGCACCGGTGCCAACTGGTCCCAGGTGAAGCTCAGCTCATTGTCGCAACCGTCACCGTAGGCGGGCGTCGAGAGCTGCAAGCCCTGGGTGTTGAAGCTCAGGTCGTAGGTCGAGTAGCTGCTGACGGCCGGGCAGCCTTCGTCCACGGTGGTCTGTTTCTCCAGCCAGGCGGCGAACCCCGGCGCCAGCTTCACCTGGCCGGAGTAGGGGTCGTGCCACTGCTGGCGCCCGCCTACCCAGGTCCAGGGGTCGACGCGTTCGCCCGTCTTCAGGTTCCAGCTGTGCAGGCCCCAACTGATGCCGTTGCGCCCCATGCCGGCGGACCAGCGATAAAACCTGACGGTGATCCATTGCGACGACCAGTACTGGGGCTCGACGGTGATTTCGCTGGTGTAGCCGGAGCCATTGCGCCCCAGGTACTCGCGGCGCTCGCTGAAGAACTCCTCCTGGCCTTCGGGGCTGATGGCCAGACGTTCCAGCTGTTGATTGATCTTCTTCAGCGCCGGGGCATCGCCCTCCAGCCTGAGGCTGACCTGGGCGCCCTGGGTCCTGAGCTGATAGCGGTGTCCAGCGAATTCTTTTCTCTGCACCTTGACCGGCAGCGGCGCGGCCTCCAGCGGCGCGTTATAGGCATCGCTGCCACAGCCTTCGGTGCTGGTGCGGGTAAGTAGCAGAGGCAATGGCGTGTCGCTCGGGGCCTTGCTCCAGGTGCCGCTCAGGCGATCGCCCTGGGGCGCGTCGAGCTGCCAATACCCGGTCTGGCCGTCTTCGATCCAGGGCTCGCTTGCCTGTGCCTGGGTCAGCTGGATCGGCGTGGCGAAGCGCTGGTAGTAGTAGCTGGCGTTGCTGTTGGGGGCAGCGTTGAAGCAGGCGGTGATCGCGGATTTTCCCAGGGTGCCCGTCCACACCCCGGCGAGGTCGCTGGGCGTGGCAGCGGCGTAAGCTGAAGCGCCGGTCAGGGCCAGGACGGCCAGGGGTTTGAGCATGGGGACGGACTTCCAGTTGTCGGACAGGGGGGCATCATAACGGATGGGCGGGTACTGATTGTTTTGCTGTCATATCAACCGTTTGGTTCGGCGGCGCAGCATTGGCCGGGAGCGATTCCTGTCGCCTGCTTGATTGATCTTATGAAAGAAAAATAACGCTATTTGTTGGATTGGCGGGTGGTGGGTGGCACAAAATCCACCGCATCAAAGGCCGAGGCTCCCCCCTGGGCGGTAGGCGAGAGCGGGTTGCCAATGCAACCCAATGAACGGATAACCCCCAGGCACTCGAGGCCAACATGGACGAAACGCTTCCCCTGTTCCACCACGAACCCTATCTCAAGCACGTGGAGTGTCGTGTCGGGCGGCTTGAGCGCGACGATTCGGGTCAGCCTTTTGCGCTGCTCGACGCAACGGTTTTCTATCCCCAGGGCGCTGGGCAACTGGGCGATCGAGGGGCGCTGCACATCGTCGGCCAGGAGGCAGGTGATGCCCGGCAGGTGCTGGAGGTGATCACCACCCGAAAGAAGGATCGGCAGATCCGCCATTACCTGGGCATCGACGACCAGGCGTTCGAGCGCCTGCAGCAATGCCTGAGCGGAGCAGGGGCCGCTAGGTAGCCCGGGCCGGGACCCGGCCAGTGGCTTGGCAGGAGAACACCCAGGGCGGCGTCAGGCCCCGTCCTGGGTAATGGCATAGGGCAGGTCGATCGGCGGGGCATCCGGCAGTTGGCGCGAGGATTTCACCATCAGGTAACCGACGATCTGCGCCGAGCTCAGCTCGATATGCAGCATCCCTTCATCCCCAAACCACTCGTTGGGCCAGAAGATCAGGTCCGAGGCATTGGCCTCGGGGAAGTTGGTTTCCAAGAGGCCCAGGGCGTAGTCCGTATCAGACTCCGTGCCTTCGCACTGGCAGATGAAGTCCGTCACGGCACAGGCCTCATCGAAGCTCAAGTCACCTATGTATTTTTCCTGGTGAAAGGCCGTACGCAGGAAGTTCGCCTCGCTGGTATGGCTTTGCATATCGCGGAACTCGTGAAACTCGAAAGCCCGGCCGGCATAGCCGTTCCATTGCTGGATCAATGCACTGATCTCGGCGTTTTCCCGTTCCTGGTTGTCCCAGATCCTGTCGAGGATCTGCTTGAGCAAATCCTTCATCAGCGCGCGCATCTTTGGCGTCGCTGGTAATGGTTTGAGCCGGTCCGGCATGGCCATGTCTTGCTCCTGTTCGGCATGTTCGCCACCCGCTGCGGGTGGCGCCGCAGGATAGCCGCTTCAGGCGGATGGCTGAAGCGCTGGCGTGAATTGCAACAATGCGCACAGCCCGCCTTCGGGGCGGTTATGCAGTTGCAGGCGACAGCCGATCTTGCCGGCGATCATCTGCACGATAGCCAGTCCCAGCCCGGCCCCCTGGGCGTTGCCCTGGCTGTAGAAGCGCTCCAGCAATCGTTCGCGATGTTGTTCGTCGATGCCGGGGCCGGCGTCCTCGACACTCAGGTGGACACTGCCATCGGCCTGGGGGCGCACGCCGACCCGTACCTCGCTGCCTACGGGGGAGAAGTTCAAGGCGTTGGTCAAAAGGTTCTGCAAGGCTATGGACAGGGCCGCCGGGTCGGTGTCGAGCTGGCAGTCCTCGGTGCCTTCGAGCACCAGCTCGACCTCTTTCTCCAGGGCCAGGGGCGCCAGTTCCGCGAGTTCTTCGCGGACCAGCGCGCAGAGGTCGATGCGGCACATGCGTGGGCTGTGCAGGTGGGGCTCGATGCGGGCCATGGTGAGCAGCTGGCTGGCGATGCGGGTGGCTCGATCCACGCCGCTGACGAGGAAGTCCAGGGCCTCGCGTTGCTGTTGCGGGCTGGCGGCCTGCTGGGCGTTTTGCGCATGGATCCGCAGGATCGCCAGGGGCGTGCGCAACTCATGGGCGGCGTCGGCGATAAAGCGTCGCTCGCGTTCCAGCAGGCTATCGATCTGTGCCAGTAGCTGGTTGAGGGCGGTCTGCATCGGTTCCAAATCCTGGGGCAGGGGGTTGAGCGCCAGGGGCTGGAGGGTCTCGGCGTTGCGCCCGCGAATGGCCTGGGCCATGGCCCGCAGTGGCGCCAGGCCCCAGCCGATGGCCAGCCAGCTCAGCAGGGCCAGCAGCGGCAGGCCGACCAGGGTTGGCCGCAGGGTGTGACGGACGATGCGCTGGATCAGGTCCTGGCGGACATCGTCGCGTTCGCCGACCCAGATCAGCAGGCCCTGCTGTGGGTCGGCCAGGAGAAAGGCGCACCAGTCCCTGCCGTTCTCCAGGAGATCATGGCCCCCCAGGGTGGTGGGCGGAGCGGCCAGTACCGGTGCTTCGGCAGAGCGCACCAGCAACTGGCCATCGTCACGCCAGACCTGGAAGGTCAGGCGGGTTTCATAGGGGTGGGCGGCACCGTCCACGCCGACCCGGCTCATGGCCTGGTCGAAGGCCTGGTACAGGCGTTCCCAATCGGCGTTGCCCGGCTCTTGCGAGCGCAGGACTCCTTGCAGCAAGCGCGCGCTCTGGGCCAGCTGGGCGTCGTAGACCTCTTCGATTTCATGGTGACTGTCACGCAGTACCAGCCAACTGATCAGTACATCCCCCAGCAGCACCAGCACCAGCAGCGGCAGCAGGATTCGCGTGCGCACCGAGTTCATGGCTTGAGCTCCAGCACGTAGCCGATGCCACGCACGGTGCGGATCAGTTCGGCGCACAACTTTTTGCGCAGGTTGTGGATCAGCACCTCCAGGGTGTTGCTCTCGACCCGGTCCTGCCAGCCATACAGCGCCCGGGACAGGCGCTCGCGGGTCACCACCTTGCCCGGGCGGGCCATCAATTGGTGCAGCAGTTGGTACTCCATGGGCGTCAGCACGATCTCCGTTGCCTGGTAGTGCACCTGCTGGGTCGCCGGGTCCAGGCGAATGCCGGCATGTTCCAGCAGGGGCTGGGCACGACCTTGGCTGCGACGCAGCAGGGCGCGGACCCGGGCCTTCAATTCGTCGACGTCGAAGGGCTTGACCAGGTAGTCGTCGGCGCCCGCGTCCAGCCCGGCGATACGCTCGGCCGTGCCGTCGCGTGCAGTGAGGATCAGCACCGGCAGGTCCTGTTGCGCGGCGCGCAGTTGCTGCAACAATTCCAGGCCATCCAGGCGCGGCAGGCCCAGGTCCAGCAGCAACAGGTCGAAGCTCTCGGTGCGCAGGGCGTGCAGGGCGCTGATGCCATCCTGCAGCCAGTCCAGGGTGTAGCCTTCGGCGCCCAGGGCGGTGCGGATGCCCTGGCCGAGGGCGCGATCATCTTCGACAAGCAGCAGGCGCATGGGCGGTCCTCGGTGAGTTGGCGGGGTTGGGCGGCGGGGTGCAAGTGGCGGCATGATGACGCCCGCCGCGAGGCTGCGTCAGGGCTTTTACCGGGGGAAATGTTACGGCGCGTTGCGGCCTAAGCTTTCATTAAGCTTGGTTTTGCACAGTGGCCACTCCCTGATCCCGGAGCGGTTTTCCATGCGCAAAATCCTGCTGTTGTCCCTGGTTCTCGCCAGCCCGCTGGCCATCGCCGGCCCGCAATGCACCACCGCCGAACGCTCGCAATGGCAAGACCAGAAAGCCTTCCAGGAGCAGCTCAAGGCCCAGGGCTACCAGATCAGCAAGTTCAAGGTCACCGACGGCAACTGCTACGAGATCTATGGCTTCGACAAGGACAAGCGCAAGGTCGAGATCTATCACGATCCGGTCACCGGCAAGGCGGTGAAGACCGAGATCAAGGGCTGATGCCCGCCGCCTCCCAGCGGCTATGGGACCCGTTGGTGCGACTGTTTCACCTGTCCATCGCCGGGGTCTTTGTCGGTAACTACTTCTTCAATGAAGCCGGTGACGACTGGCATGTCTGGCTCGGCTACTACGCCATGGCCTGGCTGCTGTTGCGCACGCTGTGGGGCTTTGTCGGGCCGCGCAGTGCGCGCTGGTCCGACTTCTGGCCGACTCGGGCGCGGCTGGCGGGGCATTTGCGCTCGCTGCTGGCCGGGCGTCCCGAGCATCGCCTGGGGCACTCGCCCCTGGGGGCTTTGGTGATGTTGCTGATGCTGCTGGCCCTGGTGCTGATCGGCATCAGCGGTTTCTTGATGCAGGAAGTCGATGCCTTGTGGGGCGCCGATTGGCCCTTGCTGATACACCAGACCAGCGCCGACGTGCTGCTGGGGCTGGTGCTGCTGCACGTGTGTGCGGCGATTTTTGAAAGCTTCCAGGTGCGCGACAACCTGCCGTTGTCGATGCTCACCGGCCGCCGTCGACCCTTGCCGAAACCGACACGGCATTGACGATTTCCCTGGTTTTCAACCTGTCTCTGCAACGGACTCCTGAATGCGTGCGCTGTCCCCTGGCTTGATCTTCATCTGCAGCAGTTTGCTGCTGGCGGCGGTTTTCATCGCCGCGTGGCGCAGCCATCCGCCCCATCAATTGGCGCCGTTCGCCCAGGTCGCCGTGGCCAACCAGGCCGGCGGCAAAGAACTCCCTCGGTACCAGAGCCGTTTCGTCTCCTCGGAACTGGATGACTTCGTGCATTCTTCGTCGGTCACCGCCTTGCCGGGTGGCGACCTGATGGCCGTGTGGTTCGCCGGCTCCCGGGAAGGCGCGGCCGATGTCCAGGTGCGCAGCGCACGCTTTGACGCCAAGAGCGGCGAATGGGGTGCCGAGCAGGTGCTGGCCACCCGCGAATCGACTCGTGCCGGCACCGGGCGCTACATCCGCAAGCTGGGCAATCCGGTGATCGCCCTGGCCCCGGACCAGCGCCTGTGGATGTTCTACGTCTCGGTGTCGGTAGGCGGCTGGGCCACCAGTGCGATCAACGCCATGGTGTCCGATGACCTGGGGCGCAACTGGTCGACGCCGCAACAGTTGATCACCTCGCCATTCTTCAATATCAGCACCCTGGTCCGCGCCGCGCCGGTGTTCCATGCCGATGGCGCCATCGGCCTGCCGGTGTACCACGAGTTCATGGGCAAGTTCGCCGAGTACCTGTACCTGAGCCCCGATGGTGCGGTGATCGACAAGTTCCGCATCAGCCGTGGCAAGCACTCCCTGCAACCGACCATCGTGCCCCTGGACGAGCAACGTGCCGTAGCGATGTTGCGCTACGCCGGCGACACCCACCACAAGGTCCTGGCCAGTCGTACCGAAGACGCCGGGCAGACCTGGAGCGAGCCCTATCCGCTGCAACCGTCCAACCCCAACTCTTCCCTGGCGGCGATAGGCACCGATGACCAGGGCCTGTTGGTCGCCCTCAACGATTTGCAGGATGGGCGCTTCAGACTCAGCCTGTACGGTACCGACGCCGGTCTCAGTCAGTGGCGGTCCCTGGTGGAACTGGACCAGTCCCCCGATCCCCTGGGCCAGCCGTTTACCCATGAGGCCTACAAGGCAATCATCGGCGAAGGCTTTCGCATTTCCAGCGGTGCCCAGCGCCTGCCTCTGAAACAGCGCTTCTTGAGCAGCCTCGACTACCGGGTGTGCAAGCCCCAGGGCTGCGACTTCGAGTACGAATACCCCTACTTCAGCCGCGGGGCGGATGGCATGTACCACCTGGTCTATTCCTGGAACAACACCTTTATCAAGCACGTCAGCTTCAATGCGGCGTGGCTGGCGGAGCGCCTGTGATGATGTCCCTGTGGCAAGCCCACCTGAGTTTTATCCTCCTGGGCTTCGTGCTGCTCGGTAGCCTGCGCCTGACCGCGTCCTGGCGGCCCTGGCTGCTGCCTCTGCTGGCCCTGGCCAGTGTTATTCCGCTGAACCAGCTACCGCTGGCGGCCTATGTGCGCAGCTTCACCGATGACCTGGCCATCAGCACCCTGGTGCTGCTGGGCTGGGTCAGCCTGCAACGCCTGGGGCTGATGGCGCCCTTGCAAGCCAAGCACCGGGTGCAGGTCCTGCTGCTGTTTATCGGCCTGACCCTGAGCCTGTACCCCGCGACCCTGGGCCTGACCTACCTCGACCCGTACCGTTGGGGCTACAACCCACGGCCGATGATTGTGCTGATGGGCCTGGCGGCGCTGGTGCTGCTGTGGCAGCGCAATGCGCTGGGGGTGCTGATGCTGGCGGTGGGGACCCTGGCTTTCGCCCTGCGTCTGAAGCCCTCGGAAAACTACTGGGACTACCTGATGGACCCTTTGCTGGCAGGCTACTGCCTGATCGCCGGCAGCGGCGGGTTGCTGCTGTGGCTGTGGCGCCGCTTCGCCCATCGCCACCGCGGGCAGTCCCTTGCCGGATAAACCCACAGGCCGCGCCGCGGCCTTCGACAACACCACACAGAGGTCAATGATGGGCGGGTTGCAATCACGCCGCCTGCGCTACGGCGTGGGCGCAATCGGGCTGGTATTCGGCTTGCTGGTACTGCTGCGGCTGCTGTTCGCGGTGGGGTTTTCCGGGGTGGACCTGAGTGCCGCCAACGAGCGCCAGGCCATCCTCCAGACCCTCGGCATCGGCCTGCGCTTCGACCTGCGCCTGACCCTCTTGATCCTGCTGCCCCTGGCCGTGCTGGCCTGGCTGCCGCGCTGGAACCTGCTGCGCCTGCCGGCTTTGCGCTGGCTGGCCCGGGCCTACCTGCTGCTGGTGCTGGGCGGGGTAGGGCTGCTGTACATCATCGACTTCGGCCACTACGCCTACCTGGGCGTACGCATCAACGCCACGGTGCTGCGCTACCTGGACGATGCACAGATCTCCCGGCAAATGCTCTGGGAAAGCTACCCGGTGCTGTGGATCGTCCTCGCCTGGGGCATTGCCCTGGCCCTGTGGTGCTACGCCTTGCTGCGCCTGGAACGCCTGACCCTCGACCGTCCGGCCCAAGCCCTTGGCCGGCTGTCCCTGGCCGGCGTCAGCGCCCTGGGCATCGCCGCCGTGTTCCTCGCCCTGCTCGGGCGGGTGGACAACCTCAACCTGGAAAACCCCGTGCCCCTGCGCTGGAGCGATGCCTACTTCTCCGGCAACAGCCAGATCGCCGCCCTGGGCCTGAACCCCGTGCTGTTCTTCTACGACACCCTCAAGGCCGGCCAGGCCCAGTACGACGAAGCCCAAGTGCGCCAACACTACCCGGCCCTGGCCCGCTACCTCGGCGTCGACAATCCGGACCCGCAAAGCCTGAGCTTCACCCGCCAACAAGGCATTCAGCCGTACCGCATCGATCGTCCACGGCAGCCCAACGTCATCTTCGTCATGCTCGAATCCCTCGGCACCAGCGCCGTGGGCGCCTACGGCAACCCGCTCAACCCCACCCCCAACCTCGACCGCCTGGCCAGCCAGAGCTGGTTTTTCAGGCACTTCTACGTCCCGGTCACCGGCACCGCCAAGACCGTGTGGGCGAGCATCACCGGCGTGCCCGACGTCACTCGCCAGGAGACCGCCACCCGCCAGCCCCTGATCACCCGCCAACACAGCCTGATCAACGCCTTCAGCGACTACCATAAGCTCTACCTGATCGGTGGCAACGCCGGTTGGGCCAACATCAACGGCTTGATCCGCCAGAGCATCGACAACGTGCGCCTGTACGACGAAAGCCACTGGCAATCGCCCCTGGTGGACGTCTGGGGCATCTCCGATCTCGACCTGTTCAAGGAAGGCGACCGCCTGCTGCGCGCCATCCCCCAAGACCAGCCGTTCTTCGCCTACCTGCAAACCTCCGGCAACCACCGCCCGTTCACCATCCCCAAGGACAACGACGGCTTCCAAACTCAGGACCTGCCCCTGGAACAGGTCCAGGCCGCGGGTTCGCGCAGCCTTGCGCAATACAACGCCGTGCGCCTCTTGGACTTCAACATCGGCCGCCTGATGGAGATCGCCAAGGCGGGGGGCTACTACGACAACACGATTTTCGTGTTCTTCGGCGACCACAACACCCGCATCAGCCAGATCCCCCACATGGCCCCAGCGTTTGAACAACTGGGGCTGGAGAGCAACAACGTACCGCTGCTGATCCATGCCCCGGGGATGTTGCAACCCAAGGTGATCGAAGAAGCCGTCGGCCTCGCCGACCTGCTACCCACCGTGGCCGGCATGGCCGGGATGCCGTTTACCAATGGCGCCATGGGGCGAGACATTCAACAGCCCGCGCCGGAAGGCGAGCGCGTGGTGCCGTTGGTATTGAGGGAAGGGACCTTTCCGATCATTGGCGGCGTGACCCAGGATTTTCTGCTGCAGATGCAGCACGACGGCAGTGAGGCTACGTTGCATGATTTGGCTTCACCCACCCCACGCGACGATGTGGCGAAAGAGCATCCGCAGGAGTTTGAACGGTTGCTGGAATTGACGCGGGGGATGCATGAGGGGGCGCGGTTGATGTTGTATCGCAATGTTCGGTGACACCACACAGCCATCGGTTGACGCCGGTCCGTGTAGGAGCCTGGCTTGCCAGCGAAGGCGGCCGCAAGAGCACTACGGCCTAGAAGCCAAATACCGCCGACATGCTTGAAAAGATAGGGTCCCAGCTGTTTTGCTTGCTCGCACGTCCACCTGGTGCGGCGTTTGTATTTGACTAAAGGCGCACTAGTCAGAATGATGGCTCTCGGCCATTATTTGTGGTCGGGATTAGCCCACACAACAATCATCAACAAGGACGCCGGTTCGCAATGAGCAAGGAATTAACGGAAAGCAAGCTCCAGCAAGCACTGGAATGGGCCTACGAAAAGGCAATGGACGGTATCCCAGGCACAGGCACAGCGAAAGAATTCGCAGATGAATACCTGAGCAACAACGACAACGCGCTAGACGCAACCAACTCCCTTATTCGCTGGCAGAACACCAAAGCCGCGACCTCCGGTTTCCTGACAGGCCTAGGTGGTGTTATCACCTTGCCGGTGACCATCCCGGCCAACATCGCCAGCGTCATGTACGTGCAGTTACGCATGATCACTGCCATTGCCTATATCGGTGGCCACGACCCTCGTGATGATCGGGTCAAAACGCTGGTCTACACCTGTCTGGCCGGTAACGCCGCCAAGGACATCCTCAAGGATGTAGGCATCTCCTTCGCCAATAAACTGGCCATCAGTTCCATTCAGAAAATCAGTGGAGCCACCCTCACCAAAATCAATCAAGCCGTAGGCTTTCGCTTGTTGACCAAATTTGGCAGCACTGGCGTGGTCAATCTAGGCAAAGCCGTTCCTCTGCTGGGTGGACTAGTAGGTGCGACGTTTGACTCTGTGACTACAAACACGGTGGGCAATGTGGCTCGTGACGTGTTTGTGGGGGATGGCAGTAAAGCCAAGGTTGAGGTAGGAGTGAATGCTGAATAACCTGCGTCAGCGCCAGGCCTGAGTCGGTGCCCGTTGAGGTTGAAGCTGCCGCACACTCGAGCGTGACAAACGTCGTCAGATCATCAGGTGCTTAACGGGGTACATCAGTGGTGACCCCGTTTTCTGCTTTTTGGACTTTCGAGCGTTTAGTCGATTACCGAGCTTTCGGTGGTTTATTGGCATCCAGCAACGAATCCACCACTGCTCTAGCCATCTCCACCGAATGGATCATCGACCAAATCAACCCACGCTCCACACCGCTGGCGCGCTCGGTGATTTCATCGCTGACCTGTACCGTACAGTCCAGCAGCAACGACACATGCACCAACGCTTCTTAAGCATTGATGCCGGGACGGACACTAAACATGGATTGATGACCTACGGATGTAGGTACGGTGTTTTTCAGACTATTGAGGATCGATGTTTCAGTGCTATGCGCTGCCAAGGCCAAGCGAATGCGCTGGGTGTCGATACCGTGTTCGGGGGTTCTGAATTGTCCAGGTAAGGACAGGGGCGGATCAGCAACGAGCTTTTTCATGGTGCATCTCCAATGTCAGTGGGTGCCCCAATGTGCTATTTCGAGCTGCTAAACCCGATCACTGATATGCAGTGATGAACCGAGCCTAGACAGCCAAAGTATTAGGCGCAAGCGGTTGGGATTTGCTAGTAAAAGTCGCTCAATAGAAAGGGACTAGCCTTACACCGGGTTGTGAATTAGACGATGAATAGGGGATGAAATCTTTAGGAGTAGCTGCTTTCTTTAAGGAGTTCATATTCGCTACACAAACAGCGATTGCATTGGCAACACAAACGGCTGCTATTCTGCGCCCCTTTTCCCCACCGCAAGGAGCGCAGGTATGACCCAGCCCACTGGCAGCAGTACGCAAACAAGGGCTGGCAAACGGCGTCACTTGCAACACTTCCTTTTGCGCCTGGCCCCAGTATTCTTGCTTGGCTTCGGGCTCTTCACCGCAACCGCCCAAGCCAACCCCACCACCACCTACCGCGGCACCCTCGGCGACACCCCGGTTGAACTGGCGCTCACCTACGACTCGCAATACGGCGGCGGTATGTCCGGCTATTGGTTTTCCGAGTCTGAGCGCCTGCCCATGGCGTTGGAATCCACGCCTTTCCACCCCGGCTCTGCGCTGTTGATCAACATCATGGACAACCCGACCCTGCCGGCGACGGCGGTGTCGTTACAGCCGTTCGCCGAGGGTGCTGATTCGTTGCAGGGCAGTCTGGTGGATTTGCGCACGGGCACGCAGCAGCCGTTGCAGTTGCAGCGGGTGACGCGCTTTGGCGGCAGCCAGCGGGAAGCGTTTGAGGGGGAGTTGCTGCAGCCGGTGTTCGATCGGGACTTCTATTTCAGTGTGCATGCCGCGCGCAAGGCCGGGGAGGAGGTGGCGCTGGTGGACAGTATTCGGGTGATCAGTCGTAACACCGGAAAGCAAGTGCAGGACATTCGCGGGCAGTGGTGCCTGTCGCCGGTGGGCACCCAAACCCTGACCTTTGGCCATTTCCAGGCCGAGGCGCGGATGGATTTCCGGGCCCAAAGCTATCGCCTGACGGAGGCGGATGGCCGGCAGTGGTGCGCGCCCACTCAGTACTACCTGTTTTACCGCGAGAGCCGGGGATATCTGCGCCACCCGCAGATGGAGCAGTTCGCGGCGGACGGCGATCTGCGCTTTTCTCCCAGTGGCCAGATGGAGTTCAGCAAGCAGGACTTTATCGATTACGACAAGCGCACTCGGCGTTGGGATTTTTACCGGGTGATCAGCCCTGAGCGTTTGCAATACCTGTCGTCTGGCGAGGAGCGTTTCTGATGCGCGGATTGGATTTTTTCCGGGGCCTGGCTGCTGTGTTGTTGGCGCTGTGGCTGCTGCCGGCCCAGGCGTCCCATGGGGTGTACGAGGGCACGGTGGGCAAGCAGGCGATTGTCTTGACCCTGGGCAACCAGAATGCGGTCTACCAGGGCACCTATGCCTATCAGCGCTATCGCACGCCGATCCGTCTCAAGCCGACCTTCAGCTACAGCAACAAGGTGCTGGCCATGGATGAGCTGGACGAGCAGGGCCTGCCGGTGGCGCGCCTGCAGTTCAATGACCTGATGAACTCCCGCCAGCAGGAACAGGTGCGCGGCACCTGGACCAGTTATCGCACGGGCAAGTCCTTGCCCATTGCCCTGAAACTGGTGGGCCTGGTGGATTCGGATCGTTCCTGGCCACAGCCGGTCACCACGCTGTTGCAGCGTGCTTCTACCAAACGCTGGTATTTCCAGGTGCCGATGCAGGGCAGTGATCGGCGGATCACGACGGTGGAGGTGATGGACAAGAGCACTGGCAAACTGCTCGTGAGCCTGGCGATCGCGGCACCGGGCTGTCCGAATCAAGGGGTGGATACCTTGCAGTTGCAGGGTGAGGGTGAGCAACTGCAGGTTGTTTTCAAGGGCTGCAAGTTCCCGGGGTTTCGCTGGAACGAGGGCGGTGGCAGCTTTGCGCCGTTGCCTTGAGGCCCGTTCGCTTGCGCCCTTTGGGGACGTGGTGGCCAGTGGGTTAGATGAGCCTGGAAGCTGTGGAGCCTCGTATGGATGACAAGCAATCCCCTGTGCTGATTCAGGCGGACAGGGTTGATGATTTTCGCGAGAAAACCGAGATCGTGTGGTACTACGCCAATATCCATCAGAGCCTCGATGACGATGCGGACGAGACGCTGTTGAACGGGTGGCTGGACTGATTCAAGTGGTCCGCGATGGTGTTGCTCTCGGGTGTGGTGGGGCAGCGTAGGTAGATAGTTTCGATATTTGTGCCAGCGAGGGCGGTCTTGAGGACGCCTTCGCCGGCAAGCCATCTCCTGCAGGGGGCGGCGTCAGGCCGTTTGTAGCCGTGCCGCCTTGCGCATGTGGTTGACCATCAAGCCCAGGGCTCCTCCGATCAGCAGGATCGCCGCCATGAAGTACATCGCAGCCTGGGTATTGCCGGTCACCTGGGTCAGCCAGCCCACCACGATGGTGCTGAAGAACCCCGCCACGTTGCCCAGGGTGTTGATCAACGCCACGCCCGCCGCGGCTGCGGCGCCGCCCACTACGGCGGTGGGCAAGCCCCAGAACACCGGCAGGCTGCTGATCATGGCAGCAGTGCCGATGATCAGGCCGAACATGGCCAATACCAGGTTGTCACCAAAGAAAGTGCCGAACGCCACACCTAGCGCGCCAATCCCCGCGCAGACCGCCAGGTGCCAGCGATATTCGCCGTGGCGGTCCGAGCTGCGTCCCACCAGCACCATGGTCACCGCTGCGGCGGCGTAGGGCAGGGCGGTGAGCACGCCGATGGCCCAGGGCTGCTGCACGCCGCTGTTGCGGATGATGGTGGGCAGCCAGAAGCTGATGACGTACTGGCCCAGCACCAGGCAGAAGTACACCGCGCCCAGCAGCCAGATCTGTGGGTTGAGCAGGCCGTCGCGCAGGCGGTGGCTTTGTTTGTGGGCGGCTTCGCGGTCGATGGCGGCTTGCATGCCGTGGCGTTCTTGCGGGGTGAGCCAGTGGGCGTCGGCGATGCGGTCGCGCAGGAGGAAGAACACCGCGGCGCCAAGGGCCACGGCGGGCAGGCCTTCGATGACGAATAGCCATTGCCAGCCGGCGTAGCCGGACACACCGTTGAGGTGTTGCAGGATCAGGCCCGAGATCAATGAGCCGAACAGGCTGGAAATTGGCAGGGCCATGATGAACAGGGCGGTCATCACCCCTCGGCGCTGGCTGGGGAACCAGGTGGTGAGGTAGAAGATGATGCCGGGGAAGAAGCCGGCTTCGGCAATGCCGATCAGCAGCCGCAACACGTAGAAGGTCAGCGGCGTCTGGATGAACATCATCGCCGCCGATAACAGGCCCCAGGTGACCATGATCCGCGCGATCCAGCGCCGCGCGCCGAAGCGGTGCAGGGCGACGTTGCTGGGGATCTCGAACAGCAGGTAGCCGACGAAGAAGATCCCGGCACCCAGGCCGTACACCGCTTCGCTGAACTTCAGGTCGTCGAGCATCTGCAACTTGGCGAAGCCGACGTTGACCCGGTCCAGGTAGGCCACCAGGTAACACAGGATCAGCAGCGGGATGATGCGCCAGGCGGTCTTGCGGTAGGCCGAGTGCAGGGCCGCGTCGTCGAGAGCCGCAGGCGGCGGGGAAGGTCGGTTCATGGCTAGCCTCTTTATTCTTGTTGTCGAAGCAATGGATGAAACAGCGGTTCAGGTCTCGGGCAGCAGGCGGGTGGCAGGCCATTCGCCGGAGCGGCTCATGTCGCGCACTACCTGGGCGATCAGGTTGGCGATGGCACTGCGCAGGTTGCTGCCGGGCAGGGCTTCGCAGACGCAGATGCCCAGGGTGCGAAAGACTTCCCGGGGCTCAATGGCATGGGCCACCAGCCGGCCTTCGGCGACTTCGCGCAGGGCCAGGTTCAGCGGCATGATGCTGGGGCCGATGCCGGCCTCCACGGCGCTCTTGAGGATGTGCACCGAGTTGACTTCCATGGCCACCTGGGCCGGTGGCAAGTGCAAGCGCTCCAGGGCCTGGTCGACGCAGGCCCGGGTGCTGTGGCTGTGGGCGCGGCTGGGAAACACCAGCGGCCGGGCCACGGCTTCGGCCAGGGTCACCTCGCCCGGTGGCGGGGCGTGACGGTCGTCGGCACGGTGGATCAGGTAGAAGTCTTCTTCCAGCAGCGGGCTGAAGCTGACTTGTGGCGGCAGGCCGATGGGCGTGAACAGGGCGATGTCGACCCGGCCCCGCACCAGCTGGTCCACCAGGTTGCCGGTGAGTTCTTCATTGAGGTGCAGCTCGACCTTGGGGTAGGTGCGGGCCACGGCCTGGATCAGCGGCAGGGCCACGGTGCTGGCCACGCTCTGGGGCAGGGCGACGACGATGGAACCGGTCAACGCGCCGGGTTCGCTGCTGAGTGCGGCGCGGGCGTCCTGCAGGTGCTTGAGCAGGCCCTGGGCGTATTCGTAGAACAGTTTGCCGGCATCGTTGACGCGGATACCGCTGTTGCTGCGATGGAACAACTGGGCGCCGAGGTCGGCTTCCAGGGCCGACATCTGCTTGCTCAGGGCCGATTGCGCCACGTGTACCTCCCGGGCTGCGCGGGACAGGCTGCCGGCATCGACCACGGCGACGAAGTATTTCAGCTGGCGGATTTCCATGGGGGCTCCTTGGCGGGGGCAGCCTTAGTCGGTGGCCGGGCCGCGGGGGAAGATCTTGCCCGGGTTCATCAGTTGCCGTGGGTCGAGGGCGGCCTTGATCGCCGCCATCGCATCCACCGCGTTCTGCCCGTGCTCCAGGCTCATATAGGCCTGCTTGGTCAGGCCGATGCCGTGCTCGCCGGTGCAGGAACCCTGCAGGGCGATGGCCCGTTCCGCCAGGCGCTGGGCCACGCCGTCGGCGCGTTGCACTTCCTCGGGGTCGTCGGGGTCGACCAGGATCACCGCATGGAAATTGCCGTCGCCCACATGGCCGAAGATCGGCGCCAGCAGGCCTTGTTGTTGCAGGTCGGCGGAGGTGGCTTCGATGCATTCGGCCAGGCGCGAGATCGGCACCACGGCGTCGGTGGTCAGGGCGCGGCAGCCGGGGCGCAGGGCCACGGCGGCGAAGTAACCATCGTGCCGTGCCTGCCACAGGCGGCTGCGGTCTTCCGGGTGCACCGCCCATTCGAAATCCTGGCCGCCGTGTTCGTCGGCCAGCAGGCGGATGGTTTCCACCTGTTCCTTGACCGAGGACTCGGAGCCGTGCAGTTCGAAGAACAGTGACGGCGCTTCGTTCAACCGGGTTTTGCTGTAGGCGTTCAGGGCGCGCACGGTGAGGGCGTCGATCAGTTCGATACGGGCAATCGGCACTCCCAGCTGGATGGCCTGGATCACGGTTTGCACCGCCTGATCGACGCTGGGGAAATTGCACACCGCAGCAGAAATTGCCTCGGGGATCGGGTGCAACTTCACCGTCAGCTCGGCCACCGTGGCCAGGGTGCCGCCGGAGCCCACCAGCAGATGGGTAAGGTCGTAGCCCGAGGAGGATTTGCGCGCCCGGCCGCCGGTGTGCAGCACGCGGCCATCGGCCAGCACCGCGGTCAGGGCCAGGACATTTTCGCGCATGGTGCCGTAGCGCACGGCGTTGGTGCCCGAGGCCCGGGTCGCCGCCATGCCACCCAGAGAGGCGTCGGCGCCGGGGTCGATGGGGAAGAACAGGCCGGTGCCGTGCAGCGCGGCATTGAGCTGCTTGCGGGTTACCCCAGGTTGCACGGTGACGTCCATGTCGTCGACGCGGATCTCCAGGATCTGGTTCATCGCCGATACATCGATGCACACCCCACCGTGGACCGCATGCAACCAGCCTTCCAGGGAGCTGCCGCTGCCGTAGGGAATGATCGGCACCCGATGGCGATGGCAGGCCTGCTGCACAGCGATGATTTCGTCGAGGTGATGGACGAAGGCCACCCCTTGCGGCGGCAGCGGATCGAGGGCGGAGATGTCCCGGCCGTGATGCTCGCGAACACTGGCGGCGGTGCTGAAGCGCTGGCCCAGCAGAGCGGTCAGTTCATCCACCAGGTCGGTGGGCAGGGGCTGGAGTGGGGTGTTATCGGGGGCAGGGGGCAGCATCGGGCAATCTCCGGTTTATTGTTCGTACCGCTGGCTGGGCCAGGGTGGGGGGAGTTGCCCATATCCTAACTGCATGAATGTGGTGCCGGTCGTGCAGATTGGAGATGGCCTTATCGCGAGGGCAGATGGCGGCCAAGGCTTCGTGTAGGCGCTGGCGCAGGCTGCGTACGCCTCGGGACGAGGCGTAGGGCCGGTAAATCGTGTCGCCTGGGTTTGCGGGCGCTGCGCGCCCGGTCGCAGTCTCGCGGGCTCGGCAGCGGCTACAGGTGTTTTGTGTGGCCGCTGGCGCAGGCTTTGGGACGAGGCGCGGAGTCAGAAGTTGATCGAGGCGCTCAGGCGGGCGGTCAGCGGTGCGCCCTGGAACAGGTAGTCGTCGCCCAGGTATTCGCCGACGTCACGCCAGTAGCGCTTGTCGAACAGGTTGTCCACGGTCAGGCGGAACACCGTGTCGTAACCATCGATGCGGGTGCTGTAGCGGCTGCCGATGTTGAAGATCGCGTAGCTGCCGGCGCTGACGTTGCCCGTGCGGTCGGCGTACTTGCTGGCGCTGTATTGCATTCCGCCCAGCAGGGCCAGGCCGTCGAGCCAGGGCAGGGCGTAGTCGCCCTGGAGGCTGGCTCGCAGGCGTGGCACGTTGAGGGCCTGGTGGCCTTCGTAGGCCGGGGTGCCGGTGCCTTCGACCCGCGCGCGAATCGCCGCGACGCTGGCGGCGACCTGCAGGCGCTGGGTGGCCCAGCCATTGGCCGAGAGCTCCAGGCCGGTGTTCTTCTGCTGGCCTTGCTGGATGTAGGTGAACTGGCCATTGCCGTCCGGGCGTGCGTACTGGTAGGCCTGGCGCATCTGGAACAACGCGGCGGTGAAGCTCATGCGCTGCCAGTCGTACTTGATCCCGGTCTCGATCTGCCGTGACACGGTGGGGGCCAGGATTTCGAATTTATTAGTGGTAATGAACCAGGGGGCCTGCCCGCCCAGGGACAGGCCCTTGCCGTACTGGGTGTAGAGCGACAGGTTGGCCATCGGCTTGTAGATCAGCGCCGCCTGGGGCAGGAACATATAGCGCTGGGTGTGGCGATCCGTGCCACTCAGGGTGTTGGAGGCTTTTTCATCCAGGCGTACTTCTCTACCACCCAGGACGGTTTGCCATTGCTCGTTGAAACTGATGCGATCACTGAGGAAGAGCCCATACTGGCGGCTGTCCAGGCGTCGATGTGAGTCACCGAGCGGGCCGTTGTAGCGAGAGAAATCAGCCGGTTCGCTATCGATATTGCCATCGCCGATGGGGTGCATCACCTGATCGCGATTGTTCACTACCCGCCTGAACGCACTGGTGCCCAGACTCAGCTCATGGCCCAGTCCTCCTGCATCGAAGCGACCACTGAGCACTGCCTGCACTTCGTCGTTGCGTCGGGTGTCGTCGGGGCTGCGGAAATCGTAGATGTCGTAGTTGCCCTCAGGGCTGAAGTAGTTGCCATTGTCATTGATGCAGCCGGTGGTGCAGCCACCCCACGCAAACGAGCTGTAGTCATCGATCACCACCCGGCTACGCGAGGCGCTCAGGTTGCCCTTCCAGTCATCGTTGAAGCGGTACTCGAAGTTGCCGCTGATGTTCAACGATTCGTTGGTCACCGGCTTCGAGCCGCTCTGGTGGGCCAGCAGCTTCTTCGGCGAGGCGTGGTGCGGCAGGGCCGTACCGCCCAGCAACTGGTAGCCGGGGGCCGAGCGCTGCTCCTTGTTCTGGTATTCGATGTCCAGTTGCAGCAGGGCGTTGGGGCTGATGTTCCAGTCGAAAGCCAGGGAGGCGAAATCCCGTTGGCCATTGGCGTGTTCGACATAGGAGTGCAGGTCTTCGTGGGCCAGGTTGGCCCGCAGGCCGAACTGCTGCTCGCTGCCAAACCAGCCGCCGACATCGGTGGCCAGGTAGCCGCTACCGCGATCATCGGTGGAGACGGTGACCGAGCGAATATCCGTGGGCCGCTTGGTCACGTAGTTGATCAGCCCGCCGGGCTCGCTGACCCCGCTCTGCAAGCCGGACAGGCCCTTGAGCACCTCGACCCGCTGCTTGTTTTCCAGGGCCACGTTCTGCTCGCCGGTGATGGTCCGGCCATTGATCTTGTAGCTGCTGGCGGCATTCAGCGAGAAGCCACGCACCTCGAAATTCTCGTAGTAGCCCACGGGGGCGTAGCTCTGGCCCACCGAGGCATCGTTGCGCAGGACTTCACTGAGCAGGCGGGCTTGTTGGTCCTTGATCATGTCCTCGTTGATCACGCTGATGGAGGCCGGGGTATCCAGCAGCGGTGCCTCGTCGAAGCTGGCCACCGAGGCGCTGTCGCTGCGGTAGCCGTAATCCTGGCGGGCGCTCACGGTCTGGGTCGGCAACTCGGTAGCGGCGCTGGCAGCGCCCGCAGTGCCAGCCAGCAGCAGGCCCAGGGCCAGGCGATTGAGGGTCGGCCCGGCAGTGCGTTCTGGCGCCAGGGCTAAGGGGCGGATCGGGGTCATGGACATTCCTTGGGCACGCGCCTGTCCGGTGGCGATACCAGGGCAGTTCCAGGGACCGGCATGCGTGGGGTGCAGACAGGGGCGACAACGGGGTATCGGGCCCGCGCAGGGCGGCACTCGACAGGTGATTTTAGGCAGGCGCCATCATACAAGCTGCGGCGCCGGGGTAAAGGCGGGAGAGCATCAGGAGGCCGGTTTGACGTCAGGCATCGGCCAGGGGCGGCCCGGCGTCATGGTTCATGCCGGTCCTTTTGCAGGGATTCGAGGCGCTTTTCCAGGAACTCGATCCTGTGCAGCAGCAGGGTCACCAGTTGTTCATCGATGTTGCGGATATCGTCGTTGACCAGCGATTTTTCCAGGCGATCGATCAATTCGTGATTCATGCTGCGGTTCTGCTGTTTGGCCATGCGCTTGAGTTGCGTATGCAGTTCGTGGGGAAGGCGAACGATGAACTTCTGTACGGGGGTGCGCATACCAGGCTTCCAGGCGATGGAAAAAGCGCATGATAAAAAAGCACCTGGATGGAGGGATTCAGGAAGATTCTGAAAAACAGCAGGATTGTGCTGGAAGGGCTGTAAGGCGTTTTCTGCACTCCGCCGATGATACCGACCAGGTGTGCCCGAGCCGCCCTTGGGCAGAACGGACCTTGGCAGGTCCGTTCCGGTCGCTGGCCTATTGCTGCGCTCAGCGACGATCCAGCCATACCGTCTGGGCGTTGCAGAATTCGCGCACGCCGAAGTGCGAGAGTTCACGACCGAAGCCGCTTTTCTTCACGCCGCCGAAGGTGACCCGAGGGTCGCTGGCGCTGTAGCCGTTGATGAACACGCCGCCGGTTTCCAACTCGTCGGTCATCTGCCGGGCGCGTTCCAGGTCGGCGGTGAAGAGGCTCGCGGTCAGGCCGAAGTCGCTGTCGTTGGCCAGTTCCAGGGCGTGCCGGGCGTCACGGGCGGTGATGATCGAGGCCACCGGGCCGAACAGCTCCTCTTTGAACGAGGTCATCTGGTCGGTAACGTCGGCCAGCACCGTGGGCAGGTAATAGTTGCCGGCGCCCGCTTGCTTGTCACCCCCCAGCAGCAGGGTGGCACCTTCGGCCAGGGTCGCCTGGACCTGCTGGTGCAATTCATCGCGCAGGTCGAAGCGGGCCATGGGGCCGATATAGGTGTCGTTGGCCAATGGGTCGCCCATCACCAGGGCGCGGGTGGCTTCGACGAAACGGCGGGTGAATTCCTCCACCACGCCTTGCTCGACGATCAGGCGCTTGGCAGCGGCGCAGACCTGCCCGGTGTTCTGGTAGCGACCGACTACCGCCGCCTTGACCGCTTCGTCCAGGTCGGCGTCGTCGAGCACGATCAAGGGGTCGGAACCGCCCAGTTCCAACACGCATTTCTTCAGCGCGGCGCCGGCCTGGGCACCGATGGCGATGCCGGCGCGCACGCTGCCGGTCAGGGTCACGGCGGCGATACGGCGATCGGCGGTGGCCCGGGATACGCCGTCCGGGGTGACGTTGATCAGCTCGAAGACGCCTTCAGCAAAGCCGGCCTGGTGCATGGCCTCCAGCAACAGGTGGGCACTGCCCATGACGTTTGGCGCGTGCTTGAGCACGTAGGTGTTGCCCGCCAGCAGCGTCGGTACGGCGCCACGCAGCACCTGCCAGATCGGGAAGTTCCATGGCATCACTGCCAGGATCGGCCCCAGCGGCCGGTACTCGATACGCGCTTTGTCGTTCTCCACCAGGGTCGCTTCCGGGGCGAGCATGGCCGGGCCGTGCTCGGCGTACCACAGGCACAACTGGGCGCATTTCTCGATTTCGCCCCGGGCCTGGGGCACCGGCTTGCCCATTTCCCGGGTGATCATGCGGGCCAGGGCCTCGCTGTTGTCGCGCAGGACCTGGGCCAGGGCAACCAGGCGCCCGGCACGCTCGCTGATGTCCTGGCGCTTCCATTGAGCGAAGCTGCGGCTGGCGCGCTCCAGGGCGGCATCCAGCTCGGATTCGGACTGGTAAGGGTAGGCGCCGATCTGCTCGCCGGTGGCGGGGTTGATCGACAGGGCGTGGGTATGGCTGGAAACAGAGGTCATGGCACCGTCCTGCAAGGTGGGAATGGCGGCAGGTTACGGGGCTGATTGTTTTCTGAAAACTGAATAATATTGAGCAAGTCGTTCACGATTGGAGAATGAAATGGACCTGGTCCAGCTGGAGATTTTCAAGGCCGTTGCCGAGCAGGGCAGCATCAGCGTTGCGGCGCAGTTGATCCATCGGGTGCCGTCGAACCTGACCACGCGCATCAAGCAGCTGGAGCAGGATTTGGGCGTGGAGCTGTTCATCCGCGAAAAGAGCCGGATGCGCCTGTCGCCCGCCGGCTGGAACTTCCTCGACTATGCCCGGCGCATCCTCGACCTGGTGGCCGAGGCGCGCCTGACCGTGGCCGGCGAAGAGCCCCAGGGCCCTTTTGCCCTGGGCTCCCTGGAGAGCACGGCAGCGGTGCGCATCCCGGCCCTGCTGGCGGCCTATAACCAGCAATACGCCAAGGTCGAACTGGACCTGTCCACCGGTCCTTCGGGGACCATGATCGAAGGGGTCTTGTCCGGCCGATTGGTGGCCGCGTTCGTCGATGGCCCGGTGCGCCATCCGACCCTGGAAGGGCTGCCGGTGTTCGAGGAGGAAATGGTCCTGATCGCGCCCCTGGGCCATGCGCCCATCACCCGGGCGCAGGAGGTCAACGGTGAAAGCATCTACGCCTTTCGCGCCAACTGCTCCTATCGTCATCACTTCGAAAGCTGGTTCACCCAGGACTCTGCGGTGCCGGGCAAGATCCACGAGATGGAGTCCTACCACGGCATGCTGGCGTGCGTCAGTGCCGGTGCCGGGTTGGCGCTAATGCCCCGCAGCATGCTGGAAAGCATGCCCGGCTGCGCCACGGTGAGTGTCTGGCCGTTGTCCCCGCGCTTTCGTTTCCTGCGCACCTGGCTGGTCTGGCGGCGCGGCACCGTGTCCCAGAGCTTGAGCAGTTTTGTGAAGTTGCTGGAGGAGCGGGGGGCCGTGCTGGCTGAGGGATAAATGGGCCTGTCCGGCCATCGCTCGATGGCTGCGTCGGTGCGATTTGTGTAGGCTCTCGGCCTTTTGCCTCGCACCTGGAGATGAGTCATGACCGATCAGCTTTGCCTTGTGTTCGTGCCAGCGTTGGTGGCGGTGCTGCTGAATGCCGAGACCACCAAGGGCATGCCCCTGACCGAAGCCGAAGTGCTGGAGATTCGTGATAGCGCCGCCTGTATCGCGTTGCCGGTGGAGGTAGCACTGAGCATGGAAAACGAGCGGGGCTATCGCGATCTGGTGGCCGAGGACTGCTGGGCGCAATGGCAGCAGTATCGGCGCGAAAACCAAGCCTGAGCGGCCGTCTCGGCGTGCCTGCGGTGGGTTTCGAGAGCGCCAGGCAGTGGCTGGGAGCGGTTTCTCAGCGCCTGCTCAGGGCCAGGCGAGCTGCGAATAGCACGAAGATCATGCCGGTGGTGCGATCCATCCACTGAATCACCTTTTCCCGTCGCAACACCCCGCTCAGGGAGCGAGTGGCGCCAATCAGCAGCAGTGACCAGATCAGCCCGAGCATCACATGGATGCTCACCAGGGCGAAGGTCCAGGCCACCAGCGGCTGCCCCTGGGGAATGAACTGCGGCAGAAAGGACACATAGAAAATCCCCACCTTGGGATTGAGCACATTGCCCAGCATGCCCTTGAGAAACCAGTTGGCACCGGGCTTGGCGTCGGTGCCTGCGGGGGCAAAGGTGCGGCGCGGGCGCAGCAGCATGTTCAGCCCCAGCCAGGCCAGGTAGGCGGCGCCGCAGTACTTGAGCAGATTGAAGGCCAGCTCCGACACCGCAATCAAGGCGCCCAGGCCGAAGGCCACCGCCGCGCCCCACAACAGGCAGCCGGCATTGA
Organism: Pseudomonas sessilinigenes; assembly: GCF_003850565.1. Classification (NCBI taxonomy): domain Bacteria; kingdom Pseudomonadati; phylum Pseudomonadota; class Gammaproteobacteria; order Pseudomonadales; family Pseudomonadaceae; genus Pseudomonas; species Pseudomonas sessilinigenes. The sequence goes on along the minus strand of NZ_CP027706.1, from coordinate 6,255,566 downwards.
TCCCCAACGCTGCGCGCAGCGCCTGTTGCTTGCCTTCCACCGTGGCGGTGCGCAGCACCAGGGCGGTATCCAGGCCCGGGGTCAGGGTCAGCAGGGTGGCGGCCAGGGTGAAGGCCAGGAGATTTTCGGTGATGGGCATGGGCAGGGCTTCAGGGACGGGATGGCGAACATTAGCACAGCCGTGGAGTGTCAATCTGCTCCAGGGGTGCCCGTGATAGACCGCTGCCGTTGGTGCTCTGGAGCGAGCCTCAGGCCTTGCACCTGACCAGTGCCAGATACACCCCGGCCTCTTTTCCCGATTCGATGTAATGGGCGCCTTCCAGATCGGCGACCTGAACCGGCTCCATCGCCAGTTCCAGCTCGGGGGTGCCCTTGTAACGGTCAGCGTGATCGCTCAGTGCATGCCTGAAGGCTTGGAGAAAGGCCTCACGGTTGGCGAACTCGGCGTAGACATAGTTGCCTTGTTGGTCGCTGTAGAAGCGCGAGTAGGTCAGCAGCACAATGCCCCAGCGTTCGATGTGTTCGTCAGGGGAGGTGTGGGGAATTGGCTTGATCAGGTCCCCGCGAATTTGCCGAATCTTGTCATACGCATTCTTGTTGTTGTGTATCACCTTGAATTCGATGGCGGTGGAGGGCTGTTCGCCGTAGCTGTCCTCGACCCAGATATCCACCTTGCGTCGCTCGGCGGCGATCAGCCAGCGAGGGACGTTGCTGCGCGGCGGTTGGTCGGAGCAGGGGCGGTAGTCTTCGCGTTCATCGAACTGGCCGCCGAGGCCGAAGTGGTCGCGATTGATGTCCAGCAACGCCGCCGATTCCAGGCTCAGCCACAGCTCGGGAGCGACGGCTACGACGATGGATTTGAGGATGCGCTGGCGTTCTTCCTGTTGCAGGTGAGTCAGCAGCAGTTCGGTGAAGCGAGGAACAAAGGACATGGGATCTCCGTATCAGGTCCAAAAAGGGGGCAGGGTGATCTGTAGGAGCGAGCGTGCTCGTGATGCTGCCAAAGTACCGCATGCTCCCTGTGGGTGAGCGCTATCGTTGATGCCCTACGCGAGCCTGCTAGCTCCTGCGAAAGGGCTGCGGTCAAAACGGGCCGCCGGGTTGCGGGATGCCCAGTTGCAGTTGCCGGGCTTCGATCTGTTTGTCCACGGTGTGTTTGCCACTGAGCAGATTGAGGTACTGCATGCCGGGCGGCAATTGGTTGTCGATCAGTGTCAGTACATCCAGCTCTGGCGTCCTGATGATGCGCAGGTCAGTGATGTTCGAGGTTTTCAGGCCGCTGAGTTCTCCCAGGGTCTTGAGGTTGATCAGGCTCATCTTGCGCAACTGCGGTGCCCCGCCAAGGTCCAGCCGGCTCAACTGCGCCTGATCCTCGATCTTCAGCACGTCAAGCTGTGGAAAACTGTCCAGGTCCAGACGGTTGAGGCCACGCACGCGCCTGATCTCCAGCTCCCTGACGTAGGGACTATGCAGCTCGGGCATCTGCTCACGGCTGCTGAAGGCCACCGACAGACTGCGCAGGCCGCTCATGTCGGCGACCATCCCCAGGGTTGTCTTGGCCGGCAGGCGATGCAGGCTCAGGGCGCTGATGCTCGGACACTGGCGCAGAATCTCCAGACCATGACCCTTTGGGTTGATGTGCAGACAGTGCAATTCGAGCATACGGGCAATCGGCGCCAGATCGATGGCTGGACCCTGCTCCAGGGAGAGCCGCAGGCTGTGCAGGCGTTCGAGGTTGGGCAGGGCCAGAAGCCCGGGCATATCGGCCCGGAAGACTTCCAGGGCAAGCTCCCTGAGTTGGTGCAGGCTGCCAATGGCCTGGAAATGGTCCAGGGTTTCGAGGCCGTCCAGGCTCAATGAGTGGACGTTGGGCAGGGCGAGCAAGGTCCGGCCATCAAAACCTCTGCTCGAATAGTGGTTGTAGAAACGCACGGTGATGCGCTCGCCATAACGTGCGCAGAGGGCATCGATCTGTTCCAGCAGTTGGCAATCGTATTGTTCGACGCTGTGCCACTGGATGATGACCCGGACTCGCGGATCGGCCTCCAGTCGGGCACCGACCTGCAGGCGCAGGTTAGCCTGGGTTGGCGCCTTGACTCGATGGGGAAACATCAGCGGTCCTTGGTGATTTTCGCCGCCGCATCATGCCATTGCGTGATCTTCACCGCCACGCACGTGCAGCCCCAGCCCGTTGCCGAGCCGCCTTGCAGCGCGGGCTACGGGTCGACCTGGCCCATCAGTTCGACCACCGACTCCGGGCGCTTGGCGTAGCGCTGGGCCAGTACCGCACAGACCATCAACTGGATCTGATGGAACAGCATCAACGGCAGGATCAACACGCCCATGGTACTGCCGGCGAACAGCACCTGGGCCATGGGCACGCCGGTGGCCAGGCTCTTCTTCGAGCCGCAGAACAAGATGGTGATGCGGTCTGGCTGGTCGAAGCCCAGCAGCTTGCCCAGGAAGCTGGAGGCCAGCAATACCAGGCCCAGCAGGATGCAGCAGGCCACTACCAGGCCGGCCAGGTCCCATAGCGGTATCTGCTGCCAGATGCCTTCGTTCACCGCCTCGCTGAATGCACCGTAGACCACCAGCAGGATCGAGCCCTGGTCGACGAACTTCAGCCAGTTCTTGTTGCGTCCTACCCAGGCACCGATCCAGCGCCGGGCGACCTGCCCGGCAATGAACGGCAGCAGCAGTTGCACGCTGATCTTGATGATCGCGTCCAGGGTCGAGCCACTATCGCCATGCACGTTGAGCAGCAGGGTCACCAGCAGTGGGGTGAGGAAGATCCCGAACAGGCTCGAGGCCGCGGCGCTGCAGATGGCCGCCGGGATATTGCCCCGGGCCAGGGAGGTGAAGGCGATCGCCGATTGCACCGTGGCCGGCAGGGCGCACAGGTAGAGCATGCCCAGGTACAAATCCTTGCCCACCAGGGGTGACAGCAACGGCTTGAGGGCCAGCCCCAGCAACGGGAACAGTACGAAGGTCAGGCCGAAAACCAGCAAGTGCAGGCGCCAGTGGCCGGCTCCGGCGATGATCGCCTCGCGCGACAGCTTGGCGCCGTGAAGAAAGAACAACAGGCCAATGGCGATGTTGGTCAGCCAACCGAAGCCCACTGCCACCTGGCCGCTGGCAGGCAGGAAGCTGGCCAGCAGAACCACGCCGATCAGGGTCAGGGTAAAGTTGTCGGGCAAAAGACGAGAGCGGGTCATGAGCGTGATCATCCGGGGGGTTGCCAAGAGCGATGGGGCGACTCTAACGTGACTGCCATCTACCGACTAACGCCAACGAGCCAGTTAATGCCGCCTAAAGGACATGAAAAGATCGTACGGCGCAGTATTCCCGGTCTTCCGAGCTTGCCGCGACCGGTGTACGGGCGTACCGAATCCCTGCCCAATCGGGCCCTGACCCGGCGCCATAGCCATCCCTGGGTGCAGTTGTCCTATGCGATTGCCGGGGTGCTGGAGATCCAGACCAGCGGCGGGCGTTTCATCGCACCGCCGCAGCGGGCCGTGTGGATTCCCGCTGGAGTGCCGCACCGGGTGTTCAGTTCGCCGAGCACCGAAATGCGCAGCCTGTACCTGGATTGCAGCGTCACCACCTGGGCTGCCACCGAGAGTTGCCAGGTGCTGGCGGTCAGCGACCTGCTGCGCGAGCTGATCCGTGCCTTCAGCGAGTTGCCGGTGGAGTACGTCCGGGACAGCGCCGACGGTCGCCTGGTCCAGGTGCTGCTGGATCAACTGGCCGCCGCACCGCAGCTGGACCTGATGCTGCCATTGCCCCATGACGTGCGCTTGCGCTCGATCTACCGCAGCCTGCAGGCCCATCCGGAGCAACAGACCACCCTGGGGCAGTGGGGCGAGAAGCTTGGGGTGACCGAGAAGACCCTCAGTCGATTGTTCCTCAAGGATACCGGGCTGACCTTTCGCGCCTGGCGCCAGCGCCTGCGCTTGCTGAGCGCCCTGACGCCGCTGGAGCAGGGCGAGCGGGTCACCGATGTCGCGCTGGCTTGCGGCTACGATTCGACTTCGGCCTTCATTGCTGCGTTTCGCCAGCAATTCGACACGACCCCGGGGGAGTTCTTCCGCTGACCGGGGGCCTTTGCCAGCCGAGCGTCTTGTGGTGCCGGCTGGTGTAGGATCTGCCCTCTTCAACACTGGAGCGCTTGCCGTGCAGGCTACCCGTCTGACCCTGATCTGCCATGCCCGCACCGTTGCACAGAAGCTGGCGCGTTTTCCCGTGGACGAGCCCTTGGAGCTGGATTGGCAAGCCCAGGCGCTGAGCCGGGCGGCCGAGATCGGGCCGGGTACCCGGGTGCTGTGCGGCCCGGAACTGCGCACCCGGCAGAGCGCCGCGTTGTTCAGTGCCGACTGCGTGGTCGAGCAGGCCTTGCGCGATTGCGCCTGTGGCGCCTGGCAGGGCCTGTCGATCGATGAGGTGCAGGCGCAGCAGCCAGAGGCCTTGCAGGCCTGGCTGGCAGACCCGCAATGGGCACCGCCCGGCGGCGAGTCGGTGGCCCAGTTGTGCCAGCGCACGGCGCATTGGCTGGAGGACATGGCACAACGCCCCGGGCGCTGGCTGGCCGTAACCCATCCGCTGGTGTTGCGCGCGGTGTTGCTCACCGTCCTGCAGGCGCCCTTGTGCAGTTTCAACCTGATCGATGTCGAACCGCTGTCGCGGCTCGACCTGAGCCACGCCGGGCGCTGGCGCCTGCGCCTGGATCGCCGGTCGTGACGATTCGCCTGCCGGCATTTCCCATGATGTCCAGGCAGCCCATACTTGCCCATTGGCACAGCAGCGAGAGCTCCCTCAGATGAAAACCCTCCTGGTGATCGGCATCGGCGCCGGCAACCCTGACTACATCACGATCCAGGCGATCAAGGCACTGAACCGTTGCGATGTGGTGTTCCTGATGGACAAGGGGCCGAGCAAGGACTCGCTGATCGATCTGCGCCGCCAGTTGTGCGAGCGCTATATCACCGAGCGGCCTTATCGTTTCGTCGAAGCCCAGACCCCGGAGCGCCAGCGTGGCGATGTGGACTACCAGGCCAGTGTCCAGGCCCTCAATCGCGACAAGCAGCAGGTCTTCGAACGCCTGATCAACCAGGAACTGGCAGAGGGGCAAACCGGGGCATTCCTGGCCTGGGGCGATCCGGCGCTGTACGACAGCACCTTGCGCATCCTGCAGCAGATCCTGGCCAGCGGCGCGGCGCACTTCGAATACCAGGTCATCCCCGGGATCACCAGCGTCCAGGCCCTGGCCGCGCAGCACAAGGTGCCGTTGAACCGCATCGGCCGTTCACTGGAAATCACCACCGGACGCCGCCTGGCCGCAGGGCAGGGCGGGGATGCCGATACCCAGGTGGTGATGCTCGATGCCGAGGATTCCTATCGGCAACTGCGCAGCCAGGACCTGGACATCTATTGGGGGGCCTACCTGGGGACGGCGGATGAAATCCTCATCAGCGGTCGTCTCGACGATGTGGCCGATGAGATCCGCCGGGTCCGCCTCGAAGCCCGCCAGGCCCACGGCTGGATCATGGACACCTACCTGCTGCGCAAGCCCGAGGACTGAGCTGCAGCCTCAGGTCTATCGCGTGCGGCTCGTACCGCCTGTTGTAGCCGCTGCCGAGCGGGCGAGGCAGCGCCCGTGAAACCGGACGACGGGCTCTGGCAGGCGCACCGCGGATGCAGGTTTGGCGGCTCGTGCCGAGCCGTGCGCAGCCTGCGGCAGCGGCGACACGAGGCGAAGAGGCTCGCCCGCGAAAAAGGGCGACGTGGGGCTTCACGTTCACCGTGGAGGCAGGTTGGCTGGCGGGTGTCGGCCCTGCATTCGCGGCCAGGCAGATGCATCGTTTACGGGCGGATATGCAGCGTTGCACAGATCGGCGCACCACCCTGGGGCAGGGAAAACCGACCTGGATCAAGGCTGCGTTATTTATGTAAGTATTTGTCGCATAAACACAATTTGCATCCCGGGAGCCACTCTAGACTGCTGGCCACTTCGATTTGCCCACAATCGAATTCTGCCAACAAGAAACCTCCACCCCCTGGAGTTATAAATGAACAAGTTTGTGCTGTTCGGTGCCCTGGCACTGTCGCTGTTTTCCTTCACCGCTTCGGCCGACGAGGCCAAGCCGATCCGCATCGGTATCGAAGCCGGTTACCCACCCTTCTCGATGAAGACCCCCGACGGCAAGCTCACCGGTTTCGACGTGGACCTGGGCAACGCCCTGTGCGAGCAGATGAAAGCCAAGTGCACCTGGGTCGAGCAGGAGTTCGACGGCCTGATCCCGGCGTTGAAGGTGAAGAAGATCGACGCCATCCTGTCGTCCATGACCATCACCGACGATCGCAAGAAGAACGTCGATTTCACCATCAAGTACTACCACACCCCGGCCCGCTTCGTGATGAAGGCCGGTACCACCATCAAGGACCCGCTGACCGAGCTCAAGGGCAAGAAGGTCGGCGTGCTGCGTGCCAGTACCCACGACCGTTTCGCGACCGAAGTCCTGATGCCGGCCGGGATCGACCTGGTGCGCTACGGCTCCCAGCAGGAGGCCAACCTGGACATGGTGTCCGGTCGCGTCGACGCATTGCTGGCGGACTCGGTCAACCTCGACGACGGTTTCCTCAAGACCGACGCCGGCAAGGGCTTCGCCTTCGTCGGGCCTGAGTACAACGATCCGAAGTACTTCGGTGGCGGCGCCGGCATCGCCGTGCGCAAGGGCGACAAGGAGCTGGCGGAGAAATTCAACACCGCCATCACCGAGATCCGCGCCAACGGCAAGTACAAAGAGGTGCAGGACAAGTACTTCGATTTCGACGTCTACGGCGAATAATCCGCTGGCATGAAAAAAGGTGGCGACCGGATTCCGGTCGCCACCTTTTTTATGCACCACTGTTTTATCCTGCGCCACGCCTTTTTTCCGGAGCCATCATGCAACGCATCGACCACTCCCTGCCCTGGGGTCACTTGGGCACGTCGCGCCAGCTCAGCGTCTTTCGCTTCGGCAGCGGCCCGCGCAAGGTGTACATCCAGGCCAGCCTGCATGCCGATGAGCTGCCCGGCATGCGCACCGCCTGGGAACTCAAGCAGCGCCTGGGCGAGCTGGAGCGTGATGGCCGCCTGCAATGCACCGTCGAGCTGGTGCCCGTGGCCAACCCCATCGGCCTCGACCAGCAGGTGCAGGGCAGTCACCTGGGGCGCTTCGAGCTGGGCAGCGGCAAGAACTTCAACCGAGCCTTCGTCGAACTCAGTGGTCCGGTGGGCGACCTGGTCGGCAAGCAACTGGGAGACGATGCCGAAGCCAACATCGTCCTGATCCGTCGCGCCATGGTCCAGGTGCTGGACGAGCTGCCCGCCCCGGCCTCGCAGCTGGAGGCCCTGCATCGCCTGTTGCTGCGCCACGCCTGCGATGCCGATATCACCCTTGATTTGCACTGTGATTTCGAAGCGGCGATCCACCTCTACGCCTTGCCCCAGCACTGGCCCCAGTGGCGCTCCCTGGCCGCGCGGCTCAAGGCCGGCGTAGCGCTGTTGTGCGAAGACTCCGGCGGCAGCTCGTTCGATGAGTCCTGCTCATCGCCCTGGCTGCGCCTGGCTCGGGACTACCCTCGGGCAGCCATTCCCCCGGCCAACCTGGCGACCACCCTGGAACTGGGCAGCATGGGCGACACCCGGGTGCCGCAGGCCCGGGCCAATTGCGAAGCCATCCTGGGCTTTCTCGCCGAACAGGGGCTGATCGATGGCGACTGGCCGACGGCGCCGCAGGACTGCTGCGAGGGCATGTCGTTCGAGGGCACCGAGTACCTGTTCGCCCCGCACCATGGCGTAGTCAGCTTCCTGCGTGAAGCCGGGGAGTGGGTCGAGCGCGGCGACGCCTTGTTCGAGGTGGTGGATCCGTTGAGCGACCAGGCCAGTATTGTCCGGGCCGGCACCAGCGGCGTGCTGTTCGCCCTGGATCGTGGGCGCTACACCCAGCCCGGGATCTGGCTGGCCAAGGTCGCCGGCCGCGAACCCATTCGCCATGGCAAGCTGGTCAACGACTGACCCGGCATTGCCCACCGCGAAGCGCCCACTGCCGATCTTGCCGTGGGCCTTTCACCCACCGGCCGGTTCTTGCGGCCCACAAGGCTTGCGCCATGTTTCGATTGTCCCTGTGCATCCGCCTGTTGTTCACCCTGTGCCTGTTGGCGGCGACCTTCAATCATCTGCACGCGGCCTTCGCCCACGGCCTGCTTTGGGACTATGGCTACGGCAGCGATACGCCCCTGGCCAGCCGGGCCTTCTGGGGGTCGCTGACGCTGTTCGATCCGCTGGCGGTACTGCTGTTGTGGTTGCGCCCACGCTGGGGGCTGGCGCTGACCCTGGCGATCATCGTGCTGGACGTCCTGCACAACAGCGTCTATGTCGCCGCACACGACCAGTGGCTGGCGAGTTTCTACCTGTCCCAGGTGGGGTTCCTGGTGCTGGTGCTGCTGCTTGCGCCGCTGGCTTGGCGTGGGCTGGCCGACACCTGGCAGGCCAGGTTCTGGCGCTTGCATCACTGAAGCGGGGCGGGCCTGCCTGGCAAGGGATGTCCAATCCCGGGGTTCATCCCGGGCCTGCGGGGCTGCTGCCGCCAGACGGGCAGTGCTAGGCTCTGGCCGTTGATTTTTTCAAGCAAGGAGCCGTCCATGATTCGTTGTCTGGCGTTGCTGGCCCTGTTGGCCGCGCCTTTTGTGCAGGCCGATACGGCGTTGCACGATGACTTGCCACTGCGCTATCTGGAGCAGACCCCGGCAGGCACCCATGATCAGCCGTTGGTGATCTTCCTGCATGGCTATGGCAGCAACGAGGCCGACCTGTTCGGGTTGTACGAGCGCCTGCCGGCGACCTACACCTATCTCTCCGCCCGCGCGCCGCAGACCCTCGATGAGGACAGCTTCCAATGGTTCCGGCGCAAGGGGCAGGGCCCTTATGACGGCGTCAGCGAAGACCTGGCCAGCAGCGCCGGGTTGATCGAGCAATTTGTTCGTGCGGCAGCGGCCAAGTACCACACCGAACCTGGGAAGGTGGTGCTGGTGGGGTTCAGCCAGGGAGCCGTGATGGCTTATGAGGTCGGGTTGCGCCACCCGCAATCGGTACGCGGTATCGCGGCCCTGAGCGGGAAGATCCTGCCGCAACTGGCTTCACAGCTCAAAGGCAGTGCGCAGCTGCAACGCCTGGGGATCTTCATCGGCCATGGCACCAATGACCAGCGCTTGCCCTACAGCGATGGGGCCGAGGCCAACCGCCTGTTGCAGGGGTTGGCGCTGGAGCCGCAGTTCCATGCCTATCCGGGGATGGGGCACAGCATCAGCGAAGTGGAGATCCAGGACCTGGACCGCTGGTTGCGGGGGCTGACCCCCTAAGCTGGGTCATTGACCAAGAATCTGCTTCATCAAGGCCGCATGACCGGCCTTGTCGGCGGCCCGGGAAATGACCTGGATCACCGCCATGCGCGAGCCGGAACCGGCAATCAGGGTCGAGTTCAGGGTCAGCCCCCCGCCCTGGGTCGCGGTACTGTCGATCTGGCGTACCCCGAGTCCCTTGAGGGTCATGCTCTTTTCCGCCTGCTTGCTGAAATCCGGCAAGGCCTGGGCTTGCTGCGAGAGAAAACCGCTGACCGCGTCATCCAGGAACGCCGTGTCGTTGTCCTTGACCTGGGCTCCGTTGGGAATGCGGTTCTGCGCCGCGATCACCACGGTGCGGGTTGTGTCATTGGCGTACAGCGTACCGCTGGCGCCACCGGTGCCCTTGGCTTCATCGCCCACCGGCAGGGTCGCGGCGCTGAAGCCCTTGGGCAGGCTGAAGGCCAGCTTGCCGTCGAGCAAGGCGACTTTTTCGCCCGCAGCCTGCTTGGCCGTGGATTTGCCCGCGGCCACGGCATTCAGCGTACCGAGGCTTGCCACGGCGGCAAACACCAGGACCAGGGCTTTTCTAGCTAGGGATGACATGCACAACCTCCGGGCATCAGGATTGAAGGCGCGCATCATCCCATGCCGGTTACAGGCTGCTCCAGAGGGATTTTTCTTGTCGGATCAGTGGGGCAGAGGGTGTTGTGCTTATGCGTCTACTGGCCAGGTGCCGCGGCGGACCATCTCTCTCACCCGATTTGCGCCGTTGGCCCGGACCAAAAGCTCCAGCCTGGCTTTTTCGATGTCCTCGGCACTCCATTGTTCGGTAGCCATGGTGGCTTTTTCGTGAGACCAGCCATTGTCATAGTGGCGCACTACAAATTGCTGCTGGTATTCCCACATCTCGGTGCCAGGAATAGGCGTGACGATAAATGGGTTGGCGTATGCCATGCCAGCTCCCATCAATCTGACTGCATAGTCGGTGGTTCTTTCGATCAACTCCAGGCTTTCTATGAACGGCTTGGCGCCAGGTACGGTTGGTGGGTTCACGAACCCCAGCATGAACCCTCCGGTTACCTGGATGCCATGTTCGGTGAATATCTCGATGATTTCGAAGGTGGCATGCTGTATCGCGTTGAAACGTGATTTGTTGGAGTTGACCAAGCTATCTTCGTTAGCACTTTCTACCGCCAGGTAGACGCTGTAACAGCCGTTTTCAGCAATCGAGCGAATGAACTCTCGAGCGGTCAGACCGCCTTTGATTGCCGCGATCACATTACGGTACTGAGGGCTTTTCAACTCCTTGTCATCTAGTTCTGCGAGGAAGCGTTCTCCTTGATGCAGGAGTATCAGGTTGAACAGACTTAACCCGCCTTCCTCGACCCAGGGCAAGTCATGTTTCTTCAACAAACGTCCCACTTCCATTGCATACAAGGGATCGTGCATCAGATGATCGTCTTCAATCAGTACTTCGGTGACACCCTGGTTGACTAGGTCTGTTAAATGCAGGTCAAACCAATCCAGGCCCAGCGCTCGCCATGGGCCATTGACTTTAGGGATGTAGCAGAAGTTGCAGTTCACGTTACAGCCGATGGTGGAAAAAATCTGGGCCCAGGCTCCGTGTTTGCGTACCCGTGCTCCTGAAGAGTGATAAGGCTGCAGGTAGTGATTCATGTCCAGGAAGGTAAAGTCCGGTAACGGCATCACACCCAGTCGCTCACTCAGTTCCTGGCGGTTGGGCACGATGCTCAAATAACTGGACTTGCGTGATGGTCGGATCAGTTGGTTCTGCGAACCCCGGTAGGCCACCCCGGGAACACCACAGACATCGGCTCCGGGATGACTCAGGGCGTCGAGTAACAAAGTGAAGGCACGATCGGCTTCATTGATAAGGACAAAGTCGAATACCGAATCCAGCAGGGCGTTTTGCCAGTCGCCACTGGAGTGGGCACCTCCTGTTACTAGTATCAGGTTTGGATCGATGGATTTGGCGAGGTCAGCCAACGCTCTAGCGTTGCCCCATTGCACTGTGTAGTTGCACTGGATACCAATAATGTCAGGTTGGGCTGTTTCGATGATTTTACGTATCTGCTCGTCAGTCAGTCCGTAGCGCAGCAGGTGGCCTTGATCCAAATCTACCAAGCGTGATTCCTGCTCCCAGCCGGCGAAAGGGGAGTCGATAATCTGCACATCGTAACCAGCACGTTTGGCTACTGTAGCGATACGCAACAAGCCTATAGGAGTGCCAGCACGTTTCATTACTTCAAAGGAATGGATGCCAATGTCGGTAAAGGCGCTATTTGCAGGGGCCGGTTCGACCAAGCGTGTGTAGGGCGGCACGAATAACAGCACTCTTGGGGCTTCTCCATGAGCCCGTCGTTGAATAGCGCTATGGCTGGCCGTGCGTGAGGGACCTCCTGTTAATTGGAGAGGCGCTCTTGTAGGAGCCACCGAAAAACTTGGAGTGGCGCGATCAAACCTTGCTATCCCCTCGGAAGCAATCAGGTGCATTTTTCTAGGATTCCTTTCAGGTAGAGAGATTCAAGGGCGTGGCGTGGGCTGGCGAGAGGTGGCTACTACTGCGCCAGCGATAATGAGTGCTGCTGGAATCAGCAGGATCGGTTTGGCATGGACTTGGCCAATCAATATCAGCAGTAACGTCGAGAACAGTGGTGCGAGATAGGACAATGCCCCGAGGCTTGCCAGGTTGCCGTGCTTGGTGGCGTGGTCCCAGGCAAAGAAAGCCAGGCCGACCGGGCCTAACCCAAGTGCGATGATCGCAGCCCATTGGCTGAAGTTGGGGTGGACTGTGACTTCAAGCGCCAGGTGGCATAGCAGGCCTGCCACGGCCACTAAGCCGCAGATCCCGCCAATGATGCTACTGGGGACATTGTTGAAGCGACGGTTGATCACCGAGTAGCTTGACCATACCAAGGCGCAGAGCAACGCGGCTGTATAACCTGCCAGCGGCATGTCGGCGATACTGTTTTGTGACCGTTGTTGCATGATGAATGCCGTACCGGCGAGCCCCAAGAGCGCACCCAGCAGCTGTCGCTGGCGTAGTGTTTGACCGCCAGCAATGCTCGCGAGCAATACGATAAGTAGCGGCCAAAGGTAGGCAATCAGGCTGGCTTCGGCGGGAGGTGCAACTTTGAGAGCAAAAAAATACAGGGCGTGATAGGCGAAGATTCCCAGGAACCCTGTTACCCAGACTTGCCAGGGCTGGCGCCAACCAGCGAATCCGTTCGAACCGCGCAATCCGAGAATCACCAAGCTTGCCAGAAACGCTACGGCAAAACTCAGCGCCAACAGTTCAAAAGGTGGTATGCCGGCGGTGAAGGTGGTGAGTAAGGCCAAGCATGACCAGAGAAATACGGCAATGACGCCAATGGCGGTCGCTGAAGTGGTTGTTCGACTGTCGCTGGTTTTCGAAGAGGTTGTACTTTCTGTCATGCGCCCCGCCCAGTAAGTGTTTCGGAGCGGGGATGATAAAAAGGTGATTGGAGACGGTCTTGGCTTCTACTGCTGGTTATTTGTTCCAGTCTGCATGTTATTGGCCCTGGAGTTCTTTCGAGCGAGTGCAGGCGTCAAGTCATGGCTTTTTTTCAACGCATGATTCAATGCACTCTGGTCGGCGTAGCCTACTCGGTGAGCAATCTCAGTAATTGATAACTGAGTGTCGCGCAGCAGATCCATGGCCAGATTCAAGCGTAGTCGTGTCACGTGGGCAAATGGTGTAGTTCTCAGGTGTTGTTCGAATAACACATATAAGCGCCGTTCACTGGTTCCTGAAGCTCGGGCGATTTCCGAAGCGGTCAAATGACTATCGAGATGGTTCTCTATATGCGTCAATGCCCTGGCCAGGGTGAACTGCCCATGGTCGGGGACACTACTGTGAGGTTGCACCAGAGATGACATCAGCAATGTGCTCCAAGCTTGAGACACTTCTGATGAGCTAGTCAGTAGGGGGACACTACGGGACGCGTAGTCTAGCAAGTGACGAATTTCCGGTCTTACCGGGAAGAAGCTTTTCTCGTTCAGTCTCTTGATGGTTTCTGCTTCGCTTTTTTGTGTGTAACTAGAGGGAAGCGGTACATCTAGAACCAGGAAGGTGTTGCAAGTATTGGAAGAAAAGGCATGAGGAGTGCCGGCCGGAATAATCACTCCCTGGCTCCAATCAACCTTGCCACCTCTTCCGTCGACTTCAATTTCCATCGAACCAGACTGAGGCAGGACTATCTGATGGTAGTCGTGATCATGCAGTTCGACCTGACCCGAATAAGATCGCAAGGCCAGTGCAGCCTTTTGTATATCCGTATTGCTCATTAGGCTCTTCCATAAGACAAGGTAGGCATGATGCATGAGGGAATGAGCGCGATGCCAGTCTCCAGGCAGTGGAGTCTATGGGTATTTTCCTGTGTTACTCAGTGGAGTTCGCAGGCTTGCGCTCCTTCGTGTTGAGTGCCAGTAATCTCTTGCTGAATGCCAGCACCAGCATCGACACCACCACGCCCAGCACGAATGCCCAGAGCCCCAGGTCAGGCAGGGTGGTCGCCAGCACCAGGCAGAATGCCGCGAAGGCATACAAGCCGGTGCTCAACGAGCGCAGCAGCACGGTGGTGAAGGCTGCCCCGTGGCTTTGATGGGAGAACACCGCCAGTACGCTGCCCAGCACCGGGAATACGGCCAGCATGCCGCTCCAGCGTTCCCCGACGGTGCTGGCCATCAGGGTGACGGCCAAGGTCAGCAGGGCGCCCGCCAGCATGCGATACACCAGCCTGTCGGACTTGCCTGCGGCCGGGGCTGGCACGCTCCGTACCCTGGGGAACACCCAAGGGGCCAACACCAGGGCACTGATAGAGCACAAGAGGGAGAACCCCAGGGAGGCCGGCACCTGGGCGATGAGCGTTGCCAGAATCAGCCAGACCAGGGTGGCGATGCACAAGGCCCCGGGCCAGGCCAGCGTGCGGGCGGCGTGGGTATAGGCCACGCTGAAGGCGATCATGGCGAACACGGCTGACAGTGCAGCCACGGCGGCCTGGGTGGCGAACGCCTGGCCTTGTTCCAGGGCCAGGAACAGCAGGATAGGGCCCACCACCACCGGAAAGCCTGCCAGCCAGCCCGCGACATTCGGCCCCCAGCGCCGGCTGGCCAGGGAGATCAGCAGCAGGAAGGCGGGAACCGTGAGCAGTTTCAACAGCAGCATGGACACGCTCGGCAGGTGAGGGGGCTCCACGCTAGCACTTTCCGAACGCCCTGGCGCAGTTCAATCAGGTAGCCGCTGCTGATCTGGCTAGGCAGCGCCCGCAAGCGGAAGACGGGTTCTGGCAGGCATATCACGGATGCAGGTTTGGCGACTCGTGCCGAGCCTGCGGCAGCGGCTACACGAAGCGCTGGCGTGGCAGGTCAAGGCGTATCGTCGAGAAAGCGCCCGCGGTGGTCGGGGCTGGGCAGCAGGCAGACGTCGTAGCGGCCGAACCAGCGATAGCGGTGGCGGGCGATGTAGCTGTAGCTCCAGTCGCGCAGGGGGCGGGGAACCCAGTGCAGCAGGCGCAGCCAGCGCCAGGGTCGAGGTAGTTGGGCCATCAGCCGGATAAAGGCGTCGGAGCGCAGTGACAGGCGTCGACCCTCGATCAGCACCACGCTGTCGAACTGTTCGGTGGACAACCCGGCCCACGCCAGCAGGGCCTGGCCCTGGGGCGACTGCACCGAGGCCAGGCGGATCCGCCGTTCGGTGTCATGGGCGATGACGAAGCGCACCGAGGCGTTGCACAGCTTGCACACGCCATCGAACAGCAGCACTCGCTCGCCAGGTTGCAGGAAGGGCGGCAGGGCATCGCCTGCCCGAGTTGTTGCGGAGTCAGCCACGGAGAAAACCTTGCAAGGGTGGAACGACGTCCGGCCCGGGCCGGAACCTGCGCAGCATACTCGCCTTGGCCGATGAATTTCAGGCTTGGGCGGTCGCGGCGAAACCTCTAAGCTGGGCACCTGCTTCAAGCCGCCGTGGAATCCCCCTTGTGAAATTCAGCCTGCCGAAAATCGCCACCGCTCCTTTCTGTCCGCCGGAAGTGGCCGGTTCCGTCACCGTCGACCCCCGTGCCTCGCTGTTCAAGCGCCTGCTGCGTTTTGCCGGTCCCGGGTTGCTGATTTCCATCGGCTACATGGACCCGGGCAACTGGGCCACGGCCATCGAGGCCGGTTCGCGCTATGGCTACAGCCTGCTGTTCGTGGTGCTGCTGGCGAGCCTGGCAGGCATGGTGGTGCAGTGCCTGTGTTCGCGCCTGGGCATCGCCACCGGACGTGACCTGGCGCAGCTCTGCCGCGAGCGCTACAGCCCACGTTCGGCGCGGGTCCAGTGGTTGCTGGCAGAGGTCTCGATCATCGCCACCGACCTGGCCGAAGTGCTGGGCTGCGCCCTGGCTTTCCACCTCTTGCTGGGAGTCTCGTTGAGTACGGGGATCGTCATTACCGCCTTCGATACCTTGCTGGTACTGGCTTTGCAGAACCGTGGTTTTCGCCGGTTGGAAGCGATCATGCTGGCGCTGGTGGCGACCATCGGCGTGTGCTTCTTCATCGAATTGTTGCTGATCAAGCCCCACTGGCCGGACGTGGCCCGGGGCTTCACCCCGTCGCTGGCGGCCATCAGCGATGCCGCGCCGCTGTACCTGGCAATCGGCATCCTCGGTGCCACGGTGATGCCGCACAACCTGTACCTGCATACCTCGGTGGTCCAGACCCGGCTAGTGGGCAAGGACCTTGCCAGCCGCAGCGATGCGATCCGCCTGGCGCGCATCGATACCATCGGCTCCCTGGCCCTGGCGCTGCTGGTGAACGCGGCGATCCTGATCCTCGCCGCCGCGGCCTTCCACAACACCGGGCACAGCGACGTGGTGGAGATCCAGGATGCCTACCACCTGCTCGATCCGCTGGTGGGCGGGGCCCTGGCCAGCGTGCTGTTCGGCGTGGCACTGCTGGCCTCCGGGCAGAGCTCGACCTTCACCGGGACCATCGCCGGCCAGGTGATCATGGAGGGTTACCTGAACCTGCGGATTCCCTGCTGGCAGCGCCGCCTGATCACCCGCGGCCTGGCGTTGATCCCGGCGTTCATCGGCGTCTGGCTGCTGGGCGACGGCGCCGTGGGCAAGCTGCTGGTGCTGAGCCAGGTGGTGCTCAGCCTGCAATTGCCGTTCGCCCTGTACCCGTTGATCCGCATGACCAACGACCCGCGCCTGATGGGCGTCTTCGTCAACCGCTGGCCGACCCGCTGGCTGGCCTGGAGCCTGTTCGCCGTGATCAGCGCAGCCAATGCCTGGCTCATAGCTAGCCTTTAGCGGCAAGCTTCAAGCCAGAGCCAGAGCCAGAGCCAGAGCCAGAGCCAGAGCCAAAGCCAAAGCCAAAGCCAAAGCCAAAGCCAAAGCCAGAGCGCCCAAGCAAAGGCTGATCACGTCCGTCTTTCAACTTGCCGCTTGCAGCTTGCAGCTTGAAGCTGATCGCGCTAGCGATCCCAATACGGTATTGGCCCGAATGTCTCGACGAAGAAGTCGATCACCGTGCGGACCTTCACCGACAGGCGCCGGCTGCCCGGCCACAGGGCGGCGATCTGTTGCGGTTCGAGGCTGGTGGCCACTTCGAAATCCTCGAACAGCGCCACCAGCCGGCCCTGGTGCAGGGCCTCGCCGATCAGCCAGGAAGGAAACATCACCAGCCCCAGGCCTTGTTCGGCGGCCTGGGTCAGGGTGTCGGCGTGGTTGCCGGTCAGTGGGCCCGTGACGCTGTAGGGCGTCCAGGGCTCCTGGCCCTGGCGGAAGAACCAGCGTTGCTGGCCGCTTTCGCCCTTGTAGGCCAGGCATTGGTGCTGGTGCAGCTGGTCGGGGTGCTGGGGGTGGCCGTGACGGGCCAGGTAGCCCGGGCTGGCGGCGACCCGGTAGCGTTGGGGTGCCAGTAGCCGGGCCTGCATCGAGGAGTCTCCCAGCACGCCGATGCGAAACAGCAGGTCGGTGCCGTCCTGCAACGGGTCGATGTAGCTGTCGGTCTGCTGGATATCCAGTTGCAGCTTGGGGTAGCGCCGGTGCAGTTCGCCCAGCCAGGGCGAGATATGCCGCTGGCCGAACACCACCGGCGCATTGATCCGCACCAGCCCGGTCGGCTCGTCCTGCTGTTCTTGCAGGGCCTGCTCGGCTTCTTCCCATTGCGCCAGCACCCGCCGGGCATGGTGCCCCAACAGGCGCCCGGCTTCGGTGGGGCTGACCGCCCGGGTATGGCGATACAGCAACTGTTGGCCCAGGGCCTGTTCCATCAGCTGGATCTGCCGCGAAATGGAGGAGGGCGCTAGCCCCTCGCGCCGGGCCACGGCAGAGAAACTGCCCTGGTCGAGCACCGCGATGAACAGCCGCAGGGCCTTGAAACCCAGGTCGTTGAAGCCTTGCATGGGGAGTCCTTGCTGTGCGCTTTATGCAAAGGTGTTGTCGGCATGCTCCCATTTATCGCAAAGCACGGGCAACCAATAATGTTCGCCATTCCATGAACCGAACAGGTGCCCCATGTCTTGCGAAACCCTTGACCCAACGCTGCCACCGCCAGTGGCCAGCGCTGTATCCACTGCCGGCTGGCAACGCCTGGCCCTGCTGCCGCTGGTGATCCTGGCCGGCATGGGCCTGTCGGTGGAGGCCGGCTTGCTCGGCCCCCTGGGAGCCCAGGTCGGCCACCTGTGGGCGACCCTGAGCATCTTCGGCGTCGGCGCGGCGTTGCTGGCCTTGCTGTTGCTGTTCAGTGGCCCGCAGCCGGGGCCGGCCTTGAGCCAGCTGCCGCGCTGGCAGTTGCTGGGCGGAGTGCTGGGGCCGATCTACGTGGTGGTGTTGACCCTGGCCACGCCCCATATCGGCATTGCCATGACCATGATCGCGATTCTTTCCGGCCAGGTCGGCAAGAGCGTGCTGATCGACCACTTCGGCTGGTTCGGCAGTGCCCGCAAACCGGTCAACGCCGAGCGTTGGCTGGCCCTGGTGCTGATCGTCGGCGCCCTGATCCTGATTGCCCGAGGTTGAACATGAACCTGATTCTATTGCTGGTGGTCGTGGTGGCCGCAGGTGCGGTGCTCAGTGTGCAGGCGGCGATCAACGGCCGCCTGGGGCAGAGCGTGGGGGTGCTGCGCAGCAGCCTGCTGACCTTCGCCGTCGGTGCCCTGGTCACCTCGCTGCTGATCGTGTTCTTCCAGCCGCCCCAGGCCATGGGCCTGTTGCAGGCGCCCAAGTGGCAGCTCAGCGGCGCGCTGTTCGGCGTGGTGTACATGCTGGTGATGGTCGGCGCGGTGCCCCGGGTCGGGACTGCCGTGGCGACGGTGGCGGTGATCCTCGGGCAGTTGGGCATGGGCATGTTGATCGACCACTTCGGCTGGTTCGGCAACCCGGCCATGGCACTCTCCGGCAACCGTATCCTGGCGATGCTGTGCCTGGCCCTGGCCTTGCTGTTCATGTACCGCAGCAGCCTGCGCCGTAGCTGAGGGCTCAGGAGCCTTCCAGGCAGTTGGCGGCCACTTGCGCCACCTGGGCATCTTCGCCGGAGCGGACGCCGGACACGCCCACCGCGCCGACCACTTGGCCATCCACGCGAATCGGCACGCCGCCTTCCAGGGAGGTCAGCAGCGGCGCTGAGAGAAAGGCGCTGCGCCCGGCATTGACCATGTCTTCGTAGGCCTTGGACTCACGCCGGCCCAGGGCGGCGGTGCGGGCTTTCTCTAAGGCGATGTAGGCACTGATCGGTGCGCAGCCGTCCAGGCGCTCCAGGGCCAGGGGATGGCCGCCATCATCGACCACGGCGATGCTCACCGGCCACTGCTGGCGGTGGGCCTCGGTGCGGGCGGCGGCGAGGATGCGGCTGACGTCGTCTTGGCATAACACGGCTTTGTGGTGCATGGCAGGCTCCAGGGGGTTCAAGGGTTGAGGGCGGCGTCCAGCAGTTCGATCCAGTGGCGTACCGGGGTGCGCCCGGCGCCATCCAGGTGGCTCTGGCAGCCGATGTTGGCCGTAGCGATCACGTCCGGGCTGCCGCTTTCCAGGGCCCGCAGCTTGTCGTCGCGCAGTTGCCGGGCCAGGGCGGGCTGGGTTAGCGAATAGGTGCCGGCCGAGCCGCAGCACAGGTGGCCGTCGGGCACTGAAGTCAGGTTGAAACCCAGGCGTTGCAGCAGGCTTTCCACGGCGCCGCCCAGTTGCTGGGCATGTTGCAGGGTGCAGGGGCAATGGACGGCCAGGCGCTGTCCACTGCGTACTTGCAGCGCTGCCAGAGGTTCGGCCCGCACCACCTCCACCAGGTCCCGGGCCAGGGCGCTGACTTGCTGCGCCTTGGCGGCATAGGCCGGGTCGTCGGCCAGCAGGTGCCCGTAGTCCTTGACGAAGGCGCCGCAGCCGCTGGCGGTCTGGACGATGGCCTCGGCACCTTGTTGCAGGTGCGGCCACCAGGCATCGATGTTGTGCCGGGCCCGTTGGCGGCCGCGCTCCTGGGCATCCAGGTGGTAGTCCACGGCGCCGCAGCACGCAGCCTCGGCCACCGGCTGCACGCTGATGCCCAGGCGATCCAGGACCCGGCTCGCGGCTGCGTTGGTATTGGGCGACAGCCCCGGCTGCACGCAGCCTTCGAGCAGCAGCACGCGCCGTGCGTGGACCCTGTCCGGGCGCACGCCGGCGGCGGGTACCTGGCGCGGCAGTTTGTCTTGCAGGGCCTGGGGCAGCAGTGGGCGCAAGCGGCTGCCGCCCAGCACCAGTGTCTTGAACAGCTGCGGGTTGCCCGCCAGGGCCCGCAAGCCCTGGCGCAGCAGGCGCTGGCCGGCGGGCCGGGGCAGGGCGGCGTCCACCACTGCCCGGCCGATGTCCAGCAGGTTGTGGTACTCGACGCCCGATGGGCAGGTGGTCTCGCAGTTGCGACATGACAGGCAGCGGTCCAGGTGCAACTGCGCCTGATGGGTGACCGCGGCGCCCTCCAGTACCTGCTTGATCAGGTAGATGCGGCCGCGCGGCCCGTCCAGCTCGTCGCCCTGCACCTGGTAGGTGGGGCAGGTGGCGTTGCAGAACCCGCAATGCACGCAGCTGCGCAGGATGCGTTCGGCTTCGGCGGCCCGTGGCAACTGCCGGGCCTCGGGGCTGAGGGTGGTCTGCATGGGTCAGAGCTCCGCGTAGAGTCGGCCGGGGTTGAAGATGCCCTGGGGATCGAGCTGCGCCTTGAGGCGTTGGTGATAGTGCAGCAGGGTCGGTTCCAGGGGCTGGAAGGGGCTGTCCAGCAGGCCATGGCTGTAGCAACTGGCATGGCCACCGGCGGCGCTGGCCACGGCGCGGATGCGCTCGGCCGGAGCATCGGACCTGAGCCAGCGCTGGGCGCCGCCCCAGTCCAGTAATTGGAGGCCGGGCAACGCAAGCTCCGGGGTGTTGTGCGGCAACGACAGGCGCCAGAGCGGCAGGCCGGGGTCGAAGAAGGGCAGTTGCTGCTCGTTGAGTCGGTTCCAGTAGCGGCTGTCCAGGGGCTCGCCGCCGAGCCGATCGCGGGCCGCGGCCACCGAGCCTTCGCCCCCTTCCAGGCGCAGGTGCAGGCGGCTGCCATCGTGGCAGGCGGCACTGATGGGCAACGGCTGCTGGCCCCATTGCGCGAGCCTGGCCAGGGCTTGCCCGGCAGGCAGTTCCAGGCTCAGGCTCAGGCAGTGGCGGGGCTTGGGCAGCACCTTCAGCGAGACTTCGGTCACCAGAGCCAGGCAGCCGTAGCTGCCGGCCATCAGCCGCGACAGGTCGTAGCCGGCAACGTTCTTCATCACCTCGCCACCAAAACGCAGGTGCTGGCCCAGGCCGCTGATGATCCGGGTGCCAAGGACGAAGTCACGCACCGCCCCGGCCCAGGGCCGACGAGGCCCGGACAGGCCACTGGCGAGCATGCCGCCCAGGGTGGCGCCGGTACCGAACGCCGGCGGCTCGCAGGGCAGCATCTGCCCGGCGGCATCCAGTACCGCCTGCAACTCGCTAAGCGGCGTCCCGGCCCGGGCACTGATCACCAGTTCGGTGGGGTCGTAGCTGACGATGCCGCGATGGACCCGGGTATCGAGGATTTCGCCAGCGCTGTCGCGACCCAGGAAGGCCTTGCTGTTAGAGCCCTGGATGCGTAGCGGGGTGGCGTTGTCCAGAGCGTCGCGTACCTGCTCCAGCAGGGCTTCGCTGGCGTCGCAATCGGTGGGGGCGGCCATCAGAATCGCTCCAGTTCGGGAAAGGGCAGTTGTCCATGGTGGATATGCATGGCCCCGGCCTCGGCGCAGCGGTGCAGGGTCGGGATGTTCTTGCCGGGGTTGAGCAGGCCCAGGGGATCGAAGGCGCGCTTGATGCCGTGGAACAGACTCAGCTCGTCGCTGCTGAACTGCACGCACATCTGGTTGATCTTCTCCCGGCCCACGCCGTGCTCGCCGGTGATGGTGCCGCCCACGGCCACGCACAGCTCGAGGATCTTGCCGCCCAGGGTTTCCGCCCGTTCAAGTTCCCCGCTCTGGTTGGCATCGAACAGGATCAACGGGTGCATGTTGCCGTCGCCGGCATGGAACACGTTGGCCACCCGCAGCCGGTGCTCGGCGGCCAGTCGGGCGATGCCGTGCAGCACGGCGGGCAGTTGGCGCCGGGGAATGGTGCCGTCCATGCAGTAGTAGTCCGGCGACAAGCGGCCCACCGCCGGGAAGGCATTCTTGCGCCCGGCCCAGAACCGCGCGCGCTCGGCCTCGTCCCGGGCCAGGCGTACTTCGCTGGCGCCGGCCTGTTGCAGCAGTTGGCGCACCCGCTCGCAGTCGTCGTGGACATCGGCCTCGACCCCATCCAGCTCGCACAGCAGCATGGCCTGGGCGTCCACCGGGTAGCCGGCGTGGATGAAGTCTTCGGCGGCGCGGATCGCCAGGTTGTCCATCATCTCCAGGCCGCCGGGGATGATGCCTGCGGCGATGATCGCTGCCACCGCCTGGCCGGCGTTCTCCACCGAGTCGAAGGCCGCCAGCAGCACCTTGGCGATCTGCGGTTTGGGCAGCAGCTTGACCGTGACTTCGGTGATCACCCCCAGCAGCCCCTCGGAACCGGTGAACAGCGCCAGCAGGTCGAAGCCCGGTGAGTCCAGGGCCTCGCTGCCCAGGGTCAGGGGTTGGCCTTCGACGGTGAGCATCCGCACCTGGAGCAGGTTGTGCACGGTCAGGCCGTATTTCAGGCAGTGCACGCCACCGGCGTTTTCCGCGACATTGCCACCGATGGAGCAGGCGATCTGCGACGACGGGTCGGGGGCGTAGTACAGCTCGTAGGGCGCCGCGGCCTGGGAGATCGCCAGGTTGCGCACCCCGGGTTGCAGGCGCGCGCAGCGCGCGGCGGGGTCGATCTTGAGGATGTCCTTGAACCGCGCCATCACCAGCAGCAGGCCCTTTTCCAGGGGCAGGGCGCCGCCGGACAGGCCGGTACCGGCGCCCCGGGCCACCACCGGTACCCGTTGCTGGTGGCAGATCTTGAGGATCTGCTGCACTTGCTCCAGGCGCCGGGGCAGGGCCACCAGCAGCGGGGTGCTGCGGTAGGCGCTCAGGCCGTCGCATTCGTAGGGCTTGAGCTGCTCCTGGCGGTCCAGCAGTTCCAGGTCCGGCAGCTGGCTGCGCAGGGCGTGGATCAAGGCCTGGCGGTCGACCTCGGGCAGGGCGCCGTCGAGGCGTTCATCGTAGAGAATCGTCATGGCTGGCGAATGACCTTGTGTCGTTGTTATCAGGTCGCGACTGCATCACGCATGCCTTGCATCATTGGCCCGGGGCGCCTTAGTGTCCATGTGCGCCGGCAATGGTCGAACCACTTTATTGTTCGCCGCTGTCCCGGGTTTTCGATAAACCCAAGTAACTTCAACAGCTTGCAAGTGAACCTAGAGCGGGCCGCGAACCGCTAGATGACTGGTCATACCAGTGGGGGACGAGATGCAGGACAAGCCAGCAGGGCCACGCTTGCAGGTGGCCGATGTGGTCTGTGGGCGGATCGAGCGACTGATCGTCGACGGCGTATTCAAGACCGGCCAGCGGTTGCCCTCCGAGCGGCGCCTGAGCGCCAAGCTCGGGGTCTCGCGCACGGCCCTGCGCGAGGGCCTGAAGCTGCTGCGGGCCCGGGGCATCATCGACACAGTGCAAGGCCGTGGCTCGCAGGTGGCTCAACTGTCGGCCCCGGCGGCGGGCTCGCCGTTGCTGCACCTGTTCAGCTCCCAGCCACGGACCCTCTACGACCTGCTGGAGGTTCGCGCGCTGCTGGAGGGAGAGTCGGCGCGGCTGGCGGCCTTGCGTGGCACCGAGGCGGATTTCGTGCTCATCGGTCGCAGCTACCAGGCAATGCTGGAGGCCCATGAGCAGGCCCTGGAACCCGCTGCCCAGGCGCGCCTGGACCACGCCTTCCACCTGGCCATCTGCGAGGCTTCGCACAATCCGGTGCTGGTGCAGACCCTGGGCTCGCTCAATGGCCTGTTGCTCAATTCGGTGTTCGCCTCGGTCAACAACCTCTTTCACCGGCCATTGCACAAGCGCCAGATCGACCGCCAGCATGCGCGCTTGTACCACGCGGTCACCGGTCGCTTGCCGGAACAGGCGCGCAAGGCCGCGCAGGCCCATATCCAGGGCATTGCCCAGAGCCTCAAGGAGATCGAAGACGAGGAGCAGCGCTTGGTGCGGGCGACCTTGCGCCTGCAAGGCTGGGATTGAATCGCAGGTAAGCGCGGAGGGGGCCGGGCGGCTCCCTCCGTACGCCCGGCTAGACCGAAGGACGCCAGGTGACGTTCTCGATACCGAACTTTTCCGCCATGGGGCGGCTGGTCTTCTTCACTTGCTCACGCCCGAACCGGCCGATGCGGCCGACTCCGGCGTCGCAACTGGCCCAGTGCCAGGCCTCGGCATTGTCCATCTTCTCCTGGCGGATGATGAAGGACTTGGGGTTGCCATGGAGGGTGTACTCGATGACGAAGAGCTTTGCGTTGTTCATAAAGCGTTGATTCCTCCCTGTGATCCTTGAAGTGATTCTGTGGGAACGGAAAAATTCATTCCGATTGCCCGCCCGGGCTACCAACGGTTGCTGTGCCGCAGGTGCTATCCCAATGCATGGGCTGCATGTCCCGACGTATCGGATCGAATGCGGGGGGGGCGGGCGATGCTGGCGGCGCCTGGGGCGGCTGGTTACCATGGGCTCCCGCCGATCCAGCACGACCTTGCCATGGCCCTAGCCGCACCTCCCGATCTTTCGGATACCGCGATTCCCGTACAACCCCTGGCGCGCACCTACCCGCGCGGGCTGTTCGTCGAGCCCCACGAGCACGACTGGGGCCAGTTGCTGTATGCCATGAGCGGGGTGATGTGGGTCGAGACGCCCCAGGAGGCCCTGGTGGTGCCGCCGCAACGGGCGGTCTGGTTGCCGCCGGGTGTGGTCCATGGCATCCGCGTGGTCAGCGACCTGCAGATGCGCAACATCTACCTGCGCCCGTCCCTGGCGGCGACCCTGGATGCCAGGGTCCAGGTGCTGCAAGTGGATACCTTGCTGCGGGAGTTGATCGTGCGCCTGGTGGAGCTCGAACCGCCCCAGCCTGACTACTACGAGGCCCTGGTGGGCCTGGCCCTGTTGGAGCTGCAACGGGCCCGGCGCTCGGAGTTGAAGATCGTCTTGCCCGATGCCGCCGACCGGCGCCTGTGCAGCCTGTGCCAGGCGGTGATGGCGGCGCCGTCCCTGGAGATTTCCTTCGAGCAGCATGCCGAGGCCGTCGGGGCCAGCGTGCGCACCCTGGCGCGGCTGTTCAAGGAACGCCTGGGCCTGGGCTTTGCCGAATGGCGGCGCCAGGTGCAATTGGCCACGGCGGCGGCGGAGCTGATCCAGGGCGTGCCGGTCAGCCGGATCGCCCGGGAGCTGGGTTACTCCCCCAGCAGTTTCAGCGACATGTTCCGCCGCGAGCTGGGTGTCGCCCCCTCGCAGTACGTCGCTGGCCAGCCCTCGGCCTGAGACACCGCGATGCTTTGGCCGATAGCCTGAAGTACTTGGCCGATGCCACTGCCTCCTTGCCTCTAGAATCCACCCCATACCTGTAGCCGCTACCGAGCCTGCGAGGCTGCGTTCAGGGACGCAGGACCGTGGCCCTGCGGGCCATGCGCAGCCTGCGGCAGCGGCTGCATGAAACGACGCGGTGGTTGTAGCCGAGCCCATGCACCACGGCCTTTTGGGAGTGAACCATGAATTACCTGATGTCCCTGGCAGCCGGCCTGTTGGTCGGGCTGCTCTACGGTGCCTTGCAGGTGCGTTCCCCGGCACCGCCGGCCATCGCCCTGGTGGGGCTGCTGGGCATGCTCGGTGGCGAACAACTGTGGCCCCTGGGCCGCCAACTGTTCAGCCAGTGGTGGTCCTGAGCGCTGATTTTCGACTCTTTCCCGACCTATGGAGCCTTTGATGAAAGCATTGCAATTTTCCGCCACCGGCGACCTCGCATCCTTGCAACTGGTGGAGCTCCCGACCCCGGTGGCCGGCCCTGGCCAGGTGCTGGTACGGATCAAGGCAGCGGGCCTGAATCCCAGCGATGTGAAGAACGTCCTCGGGCGTTTTCCCTACACCACGTTGCCACGGATTCCCGGACGGGATTTCGCCGGGGTGGTGGAGCAGGGGCCGGACGACTTGATCGGCCAGGAAGTCTGGGGCACCGGCAGGGACCTGGGTTTTTTCGCCGACGGCAGTCATGCCCAGTACGTGGTGTTGTCGGCCAGGGGCGTGGCGCTCAAGCCCCGGCACCTGAGCTTTGCCCAGGCCGCGAGCCTCGGTGTGCCCTATACCACCGCCTGGGATGCCCTGGAGCGTAGCGGTGTGGTGGCCGGTACCCGGCTGTTGGTGATCGGCGGCGGCGCCGTGGCCACTGCGGCCCTGGCCCTGGCCAAGGTTCGTGGCGCCCAGGTGCTGGCGGCGGCGCGTCGACCGGAGCAAGTGCAGGCATTGCAGGCCCAGGGTTATCCGGCGCTGCAACTGGCGCAGCCGGAGAACCTCGCGATCCAGGTGGGCGAGCATTATGCCGGTGGCGCCGAGGTGATCTTCGACACCACTGGCTTCTGGTTGCCGGCAGCGGTGCCGGCCTTGGCCACGTTCGGCCGGATCGCCATCATCGCCGCGCCGGTGGATGGCCATGTGCAGTTGCCGGCGCTGGCCCTGTATCGCAAGGGCGGCTCGGTAGTGGGGATCAATTCGTTGCTGTATGGCGTCGAGGAATGCGCGGCGATGCTGGAGCAGTTCGGTCGCTATTTCGATGAAGGTTTGTTGCCGCTGCCCGAGGGATTGCTTGAATCGCCACTGGAGCAGGGGCTGGAGCGCTATGCCGAGGTCAATCAGGGCGGCGGCGACAAGGTGATCCTGATTCCTTGAGGCGGGCAGCGCCGGGGGGCGTTGAAGGCCCTGCGGGCCTTGGCGCAGCTTCGCGGGTACAGCATCGGCTACAGGGTTTGCTTGTGTAGCCGCTGCCGCAGGCTGCGCACGACCTGCAGGGTCGGCGCAGTTTCAGAGGTCCGGCTGTGGCCACAGGTAGGGGTAGGGCCGATCACGGGATCACTGCGGGACGCCGTGTTCCCAGCTCGACCAGTTCTTGAGGATGTCTTGCACCAGTGGGTTGCCGGCCCGGTAGAGGTTTTCCAGCGCCGGCACGAAACCGCCCTGGTCGGCGTACTTGAGCAGGTTGTCCACTTCGCTGGCACCGGGGGCTGGGCGGTCGAAGTCCGAGCCGGCGCGCAGTACCGCCAGGCGCTGGACGTCCACCAGGCCTTCGCGACTGGCCCGCAGCAGCGCCTCGTAGGTGGAGTTGTCTTCCTGCTGGGTGGTGCAGTAAACGCCCTTGTTGTCGGTGAGCAAGCGGGTCCAGACCTCGGCCCGTTCGCTCAAGCGCGTACCGGAGAACCAGGTATTGCCGGCCAGGGTGTCGCAGCGGGTGACTACCGGCGGCTGGTTGGCCGGAGCCTGGGGGTACTTGAGGCGCCAGGCCGCTGATTCCTTGCTTTCGCTCAAGGTCACCTTCTGGCTCAGGGCAAACGCCTTGGCCTGGAGTTTCGGGTTGAGCTCGAACACTTCGGTCTTGTAGTCCAGGGGCGGCTTCTCATTGGGGCCCTTGGTGTTGATCCCCAGGTAGCCGGTCGGCCACTCCTTGGGTGCATCACGGGAGTCGAGCTCCCACTGGGTGCCGAACTCCACCAGGTAATGGGCCCAGGCCGCGGTGCCGATGGTGCCTTGATGCGGGCTGATGCCGGCAATCCCGGCAATCAGGAAGTAACTCTTGCGCAGGTCGAACTTCGGCGACATCGCCAGGGCCAGGGTCGAGGCCGCGGCGTTGGTCTGGCCCATGCCGGTGGTCAGCAGGCACACCTGCTGGTCGTTGCTGCAGCTGATATCCGGATATTCTCCCGCCAACCCCGGTACCCGTACCTTGTGCTTGAGTTCCAGGCGCTCGATCCAGTTCTGCGCTTCCGGAGCGAACATGCTGATCAGCACCACCTTGGGCTTGATCGGCGCCTCATTGGCCCAGGCCCCGGTGGCCAGCACCGCGCCCAGGCCCACTATCCACGAAACTTTCTGAATGCCGCGCATAACACCTCCATGATTGCCGTTGACCGGCGCTGATCCTGATCGATCCAGGTTGCAACTGTTGTTGTCTTGCCGCTTGTTGCTCGATATGTGCCGCTGTCGCTAGAACTGGTAGCCGACCCCGGCGTAGTAGCCCCAGCCGTTTGAGCGGGCGCGGAACTCACCGTCGCCAAAATTCAGCACGCTGCCGTCCTCCCAGTTGCCGCCGTTGTGGAAATAGCGGCCCACCAGGGTAAAGCGCAAGTGGGTGAAGGAGTACAGCAGCACGTTGGTGGCCACCGTGGCGTTGGCCGTGCGGGCCGGGTTGTCCTTGTGCAGGTCGGAGCCAAAGTCGAAGTTGGTAAAGCCGATGTAGGTCAGCGACGCGCCGTTGCTGAATTTGTCGATGGGCACGATGTACTTGAGCTGGGCGCGGTAGCCGTCCCAGGAGTACTCATTGCTGGCGCCATAGTTTTCCCACTGGTAGCGACCGTAGAAGTTGGCGGACAGGTTGACCCGCGAATGGGTGTCGATGTCGGTGCCCAGGCCGCTGTACAGGGTGTTGGCGCGGTTGGCGGTGCGGCTGCCGTGGTCGTAGATCCAGTCGAAGGCTACATACCACTCCTTGATCGGGCCGATGGCCAGGCTGCGGCCGGCCAGGTAGTCGATGGAGATGCGCGGTTCGTGTTCCATGAACAGCGGCGAGCCATGGTCCCAGACGCCCTTGTCGTGGCTGTTGCCGATATTGAGGATCTTCGGCAGGTCGATGTAGCCATACAGCTCGAATGGCCCCTTGCGTCCGAAGTATTCGTATTCCAGGTAGACGTCGTCCGCCGGACGGGGGCCGAAGCTGATGTCCTTGCTGCCGATCAGCATCAGGTCCTGGTTGTACCAGTCGGAAAGGTAGGCACCGGGTTTGGCCGGTTGCACGTCCTTGCTCAGGCCTTCGCCCTGGGCCGATTCGTCCTGGGTGGCGGGTTGGGCCAACAGGGCAGGGCTGAGTAGTCCGGTAACGATGCCCAGTAGCAGGGAAACGCTGCGTGGGTACGAGCGCGCGGTGGGCCTGGAAGTGGCATGCATTGAAAATCCTTGTTCGTGCGGGATGGGATCAGGTTTGGGCAATCATCGGCGAATAGCCTGGATTCCCAGGTGCGCAAACGTTTGCATGTGTCGTACCAACTTGCATTGGCCAGGTCTGGAGCAGGTCTTCGAGCCCAGGGCAGGGCGGCGGCGGCCATGAAGGGGAATGAGTTTGAAAGAGGGAATAATTGCACTGAAATAGGGCGGTCGTTGCACCCCGAGACTTGCCGAAGAGTAGGAGGTTATTTCTTTAACTCATTGATATTTATCGGATATTTATGAATTTTTGCCGCTAAAGGCGCCCACATACTTCCAAAGTATTAATGCTATTTGATGGTGCATGGCCATTAGGCAGCTGTCATGGCGTCGTCTAGGTTTCTGTCCAAGGAATTTTACCAATGGTCAGGTTTCAGGCGTCGATGCGAGTAGTAGAGGGCTAAGCACCCTGTGAGAAGTACGCATTTTTACGGATGAAAAGCCTGCTCACGAAAGGAGTCGCTCGTGAACGTTCGTCATGCCAGGGATGTGTTTGTCAATCTGTCTCCTCTGTCCATGGCCATCCGCCTTGGAATAGCCGGCCTGCTCTGGAGCCTGGCCAGCCCAGCTGCCATGGCAGCCTGTTCGCCAGCCAACCCGGTGGCCAACGACACCGTCAACTGCACTGGCAATGCCACAGCGATCCTGACCAACGCCTTCGCCAGCTCTGCCGATAACCTGACGGTCAACGTCGGCAGTGGTGCGACGTTCAACTCATTGCTCGGCGGCACGGCGATCAGCCTCACCGGCAACGGCATTACCTTCAACAACAACGGAACCGTCGATCCGGCCCTGCTCGGGCTGGTGACCCTGCTCAGCAATGGCGTGGTGATCGGCAACGGTTCCGCCGGGGTGGTCAACGTCAACAACAGCGCCACCGGTACGCTGAACGGTACGTCAGGCATCCTCGGCCTGAACCTGGGCACGCTCAACGGCATGGCGCTGAACATCAACAACGGCGCGGGCGGCAGCACCACCATCGTCAACAACGGCAGCATCGGTTCCTCGGCATTGCTGGGCCTGACCCTGCTCTCTGCCGATGCGCCGGTGGTGGCGGTGCGTGGGGGCTCCCAGGTCAACATGACCAACAACGGCACCCTGGTAGGCCGGGTGGCGTTCCAATCCTCGACGGCTGGCAACAACTTCACCAACACCGGGCAGATCACCGGAGGCGTGTCCCTGGGCGCTGGCAGTACCAACAGCTTCACCGCGGTGACCGGCTCCTCGGTCAGCAGTGGCGGCGGGATCGGCATCGCCCTGGGCGGCCTGCTGGGGGTCGACCTGACATTTGCTCCTACGGGGCAGATCGACGGTGGCGCTGGCGGTTCCAACACCCTGTTGTTGCAAAACACCCTGGGCGTGGGTGGCGGCACCACCGGCAGTGGCACGGTTTCCAGTGCCAACTACGTCAACTTCAACAACCTGACCCTCAACAGCGGCACCTGGACACTGCAGGGGCCGGTGGTCAGCGGCAATACCACGCTCAATGGCGGGGTGGCCCTGTACAACAACAGCGCCACCTTCGGCAGCGGCCTGCTGACCTCCAATGGTGGTGTGCTGCAAGCCAGTACCGCCGGCCTGACCTTGAACAACCTGATCAGCCTGGGCGCTGGCGGCCTGACCCTGCAAGGCAGCAACGACACCACCCTGGCCGGGGTGATTTCCGGTGGCGGCGGGCTGGTCAAGTCCGGCGCCGGGCAACTGACCCTCAATGGCGCCAACACCTACACCGGCAGTACCACGCTCAATGGCGGCACGGTGCAGGTGGGCAACAACCAGGCCTTCAGCACTTCCACCGTGACCCTGGGCGGCGCGGCCACCTTGAGCGCGCCAGGCACCGTCAACCTGGGCAATAGCTTGGTGCTCAACAACGCCTTGAGTACCAGCGGTGTCGGCGCGCTGACCCTGTCCGGCGTCCTCAGCGGCAGCGCCGCGCTGAACAAGGGCGGCACTGGCAGCCTGACCCTGAGCGGCAACAACACTGGCTTCAGCGGCACCACCAACCTCAATACCGGCAGCCTGATCCTGGGCAACAACAATGCCTTGGGCAGTGGCTTGTTAAGCACGGCCGGTGGCACCACCCTGGATACCAACACCGCCATCAGCCTGGGCAACGCCCTGGCCCTGGCCGGCAACCTGACCCTGGGCGGCAGCAATGCCCTGACCCTGGGCGGCCTGGTCAGCGGTGCCGGTGGCCTGATCAAGAACGGCAGCGCCGACCTGACGCTCAATTCGGCCAATGCCTACCTGGGCAACACCGCCCTGAATACCGGGCGCTTGATCGTCGGCAATGCCGGCGCCCTGAGCACCGGCACCCTCAACGCGGCGGCCGGTACGACGCTGGATGCCAACACCGCCTTGAGCCTGGGCAACAACGTCAACCTGGCCGGCGCCCTGACCATTGGCGGCACCCAGAACCTGGGGCTGTCCGGGCAGATCAACGGTGCCGGTGGGCTGAACAAGAACGGCACGGCAAGCCTGACCCTGTCCGGCAATAACGGCTTCCTGGGCAACACCAACCTCAACAGCGGGTCGTTGATCGTCGGCAGCAACCTGGCCCTGGGCCTGGGCGTGCTCAATACCGCCGCCGGCACTACCCTGGACAGCAGCACCTCGGTGTCCCTGGGCAATACCCTGAACCTGGCCGGCAACCTCAACCTGGCCGGCAGCAACGCGCTGACCCTGGGCGGGCTGATCACCGGCACCGGTGGCCTGACCAAGAACGGCACGGCGGGGCTGACCCTCAATGGCAGCAACACCTACCAGGGCGGAACCTTGCTCAACGGCGGCACCCTGACCCTGGGCAACAGCGGCGCCCTGGGCAGCGGCGCCTTGACCGTGGGCGGCGCGGCGAACCTCGCCGGCAGCACCAGCCTGGACCTGCTCAATGACATAGTGCTCAACGCCGACCTGACCCTGGACGGGCTCAATCCGCTGATCCTGGATGGCGACGTCAGCGGCGCCTATGGACTGGTCAAGAACGGTGGCGCCAACCTCACCCTCAATGGCAACAACAGCTACCAGGGCGGCACCTTGCTCAATGCCGGCAACCTGACCCTGGGTAGCGCCACGGCCCTGGGCAGCGGTGCGCTGACCGTGGGCGGCGCCAGTTCGCTGAGTGCCGGCAGCGCCCTGAGCGTGGGCAATGCCATCAACCTCAACGCCAACCTGACGGTGGGCGGTAGCAATGCCCTGACCCTGGGCGGCACCATCGGCGGCAGCGCCGGGCTGATCAAGAGTGGCAGTTCCAGCCTGACCCTCAGCGGTACCAATACCTACCAGGGCAATACCGCCCTCAACGGCGGCACGCTGATCCTGGGCGCCAACGGCGCCCTGGGCAATGGCACGCTGAATGCTGCCAACGGCACCAGCCTGGACGCCAGTACCGCGGTCAGCATCGGCAATGGGCTGAACCTGGGCGGCAACCTGACGATCGCCGGCAGCAATGCTCTGACCTTGGGTGGCGTGATCGGCGGGATCGGCGGCCTGATCAAGAATGGCAGCGCCGACCTGATCCTCAACGGTGCCAACGCCTACCTGGGCAATACCACCCTCAATGCTGGCCGGTTGATCGTCGGTAACGCCAATGCCCTGGGCGGCGGTGCGTTGAATGCGGCCGCAGGCACTACCCTGGACAGCAACACGGTGGTGAGCCTGGGTAACCAGGTGAATCTCGGCGGCGGGGTCACTATCGGTGGCGGCGCCGACCTGACCCTGGCCGGGGTGGTCGGCGGGATCGGCAGTTTGATCAAGAACGGCAACGCCAACTTGACCCTGAACGGCGCCAACACCTACCAGGGCGGCACCACGCTCAACGCCGGGACCCTGACCCTGGGCAACAATGGCGCCCTGGGCAACGGAGTGTTGACCGTGGCTGGCGCGGCAAACCTGGACAGCGCACCAGGTATCAGCCTGAACAACAACCTGACCCTCAATGCCAACCTGACCCTGCCCGGCAGCAACGACCTGACCCTGGGCGGGGTCATCGGTGGTACGGGGCAATTGATCAAGAACGGCACGACCAACCTGACGCTCAACGGCATCAACACCTACCAGGGTGGCACCGCGCTCAATGCCGGGACCCTGACCCTGGGCAACAGCGGGGCCCTGGGCACCGGCGCCCTGACTGTTGGCGGCGC
The DNA here is from genome assembly GCF_003850565.1 of Pseudomonas sessilinigenes. NCBI lineage: Bacteria > Pseudomonadati > Pseudomonadota > Gammaproteobacteria > Pseudomonadales > Pseudomonadaceae > Pseudomonas > Pseudomonas sessilinigenes. Next base: position 6,222,346 of record NZ_CP027706.1, on the reverse strand, counting down.
CGCGACCCTGGACAACAGCACGCCAATGGCCCTGGGCAACAACCTGACCCTCAATGCCGACCTGACCCTGGCCGGCAACAACAACCTGATCCTGGCTGGGGTGATCGGCGGCAGTTCCGGGTTGATCAAGGACGGCCTGGCGGACCTGTCCCTGAGTGGCAACAACACGTTCAGCGGACCCTTGAACGTGCTGGCCGGCAGTGTGACCACGCTCTCCAGCGGCGCCCTGGGCAACAGTTCCGGGGCCAATATCAGCGCGGGCGCCAGCCTCAACCTGGGCGCCAATGCCAGCCTTGGCGGGTTGACCGGCAGCGGCTCGGTGCAACTCAGCCCCGGGGTGGCGCTGAGTGTCGGTGGAAGTAACGCCAGCTCGGTGTTCAACGGCGACCTCAGTGGCAGCGGGCAGTTGACCAAGGTCGGCAGCGGCACCCTGACCCTGGGCGGCATCAATGGCCTGACCGGCAACAGCCTGGTCAGCGGCGGCACCCTGAAGGTCGACGGTTCCCTGGCCAGCGGCACGGTCAACGTCGCCAGCGGCGGGACCCTGACCGGCTCCGGTTCGTTGCTGGGCGCCCTGGATGTGGCGTCCGGTGGCCATCTGGCGCTGAATTCGGGCAATACCCTGTCGGTGGGCTCGCTGGTGCTCAACAGCGGCGCCAACCTGGACGCCAACCTTGGCGCGCCGTCCACCACTTCGCTGCTCAATGTCGGCGGCAACCTGACCCTGGGCGGCCAACTCAACGTCAGCGATGCCGGTGGTTTCGGCGTGGGCGTCTATCGCCTGATCAACTACACCGGCAGCCTGGTGGACCTGGGGCTGAACGTGGCCAGCGTACCGCTGGGCTTCAACCTTGGCGACCTGGTGGTGCAGACCAGCGTCGGCAACCAGGTCAACCTGCTGGTATCGGGGGGGACCAACATTCGCTTCTGGGACGGCAGCCAGACAGTGCCCAATGGCGCGGTCGATGGTGGCAGCGGCACCTGGGACTCGCTGAACAGCAACTGGACCTCGGTCAATGGCACCCTCAACCAGACCTGGGGTAACGGTTTTGCGGTCTTCCAGGGCACTGCGGGTACGGTCAACGTGGCCGGGGCGCAGAGTTTCACCGGCATGCAGTTCGTCACCGACGGCTACAACCTGGTGGGGGCCCCCGGTGGTTCGCTGACGGCGGTCAACGGCAGCGGTGGCAATACCTCGATCCGCGTCGACCCGAACGCCACCGCCACTCTCGGCGTGGCGATCAACGGCAGCGGCACCCTGGCCAAGCTCGACAGCGGCACCCTGGTGCTCAATGGCAACAACAGCTATAGCGGCGGCACTTCGCTGCAGGGCGGTACCCTGGTGGTGGGCAACAACAGCGCCCTGGGTACAGGTGCCTTGAGCACCGCCAATGGCACCACCCTGGACAGCAACACCGCGGTCACCCTGGGCAATGCCGTGACCCTGGCCGGCGCACTGAATATCGCCGGTTCCAACGCCCTGACCCTGGGTGGGGTGATCGGTGGCAGCGGTAGCCTGGTCAAGAACGGCAGCGCCAACTTGACCTTGGGCGGCAACAATACCTACCTGGGGCCTACCGCGTTGAACGCGGGCGGCCTGATCCTGGCCAGCAACACCGCCCTGGGCGGCGGTGCGCTGAATGCGGCCGCTGGCACCAGCCTGGACGCCAGCACGGCGGTCAGCCTCACCAATGTGCTCAACCTGGCCGGCAACCTGGGTATCGGCGGTACCGCCGACCTGACCCTGGGCGGGATGATCAATGGAGCAGGCGGCCTGACCAAGAATGGTGCGGCCAATCTGACCCTGAACGCTAACAATGGCTTCACCGGCGGCACCTTGCTCAACGCCGGGACCCTGACCCTGGGCAACAACGGCGCCCTGGGCACCGGTGGCCTGACCGTGGGCGGTGCCGCGACCCTGGACGCCAGCAGTGCCCTGAGCCTGGCCAATGCCCTGACCCTCAATGCCAACCTGACCCTTGCCGGCAGTAACGACCTGACCCTGGGTGGAGTCATCGGCGGTGCCGGCCAGCTGATCAAGAACGGCGCCGGCAACCTGACCCTGGGCGGGGTCAACAACTACCAGGGCGGTACCCTGCTCAACGCCGGCACCCTGACCCTGGCCCAGGCCACGGCCCTGGGCAGCGGCGCGCTGACCGTGGGCGGCACCGCGACCCTGGCCAACAGTGCGCCGCTGGTGCTGACCAACGACCTTAACGTCAATGCCGGGCTGACCCTGGCCGGGGCCAACGACCTGACCCTGGGTGGCGTGATCGCTGGCAGCGGGACCTTGACCAAGAACGGCGCGGCCAACCTGACCCTGAGTGGCAACAACAGTTTCAGTGGCCCCATCAACGTGCTGGCCGGCAGCCTGACCACCCAGAGCAGCGGTGCCCTGGGCAATAGCGCCGGCGTCAACCTGGCCGCTGGCAGCAACCTCAACCTCGGAGCCTCGGCCAGCCTGGGCAGCCTGAGCGGCAGCGGTGCGGTGGCCATCGGCAGCGGCAATACCCTGACCTTGGGCAGCGGTAACCAGGGCAGCACGTTCGGCGGCAGCCTGGACGGCAGCGGGCAACTGATCAAGGCCGGTACCGGCACGCTCAATCTCAGCGGCACCAGTACCCTGAGCGGCAACACCCAGGTCAACGGCGGCACGCTGAACCTCAGCGGCTCGCTGGCCAGCGCCGCGGTCACGGTCAACAGCGGCGCGACCCTGACCGGCAACGGCAGCCTGGGCGGTGCCCTCACCGTGGCCGATGGCGGGCACCTGGCGCTGAGTTCCGGCAACACCCTGTCGGCAGGCTCATTGGTACTGGGCGCCAACTCCAACCTGGACGTGGGGCTCGGCGCGCCGGTCAACGGTGGTGGCAATGCCCTGGTCAACGTCGGTGGCAACCTGACCCTGGACGGCACCTTGAACGTGAGCGACATCGGCGGCTTCGGCACCGGCGTCTATCGCCTGATCAACTACACCGGGGCGCTGACCGACAACGGCCTCAACTTCGGCACCCTGCCCGGCAGCGTGGTGCCAGGCGACCTGCAGCTGCAAACCGCCGTGGGCAACCAGGTCAACCTGCTGGTGAGTGCCCCCAACACCACCGTGCTGTTCTGGGATGGCTCGCAGACCACGGGCAACGGCGTGATCGACGGCGGCTCCGGTACCTGGGGCAGTGGCACCAGCAACTGGACGTCGGTCGATGGCAGCTCGAACCAGGCCTGGGGCGGCAGCTTCGCGGTGTTCCAGGGCAATGCCGGCACCGTGACCGTGAACGGCACGCAAAGCCTCACCGGCATGCAGTTCGTCACCGACGGCTACAACCTGGTAGGCGGCGTGGGCGGGGCTCTGAACCTGGTCAATGGCGGTACCGGCAACACGGCGATTCGGGTCGATCCGAACGCCACCGCCACCCTCGGCGTGACGCTCACCGGCAGCGGCACCCTGGCCAAGCTCGACAGCGGCACCCTGGTGCTCAATGGCAACAACAGCTACAGCGGCGGCACCTCGCTGCAGGGCGGCACCCTGGTGGTGGGCAATGACAGCGCCCTGGGCAGCGGTGCCCTGAGCACCGCCAATGGCACCACCCTGGACAGCAACACGGCGGTGTCCCTGGGCAATGGACTGAACCTGGCTGGTGCATTGAACATCGGCGGTTCCAATGCCCTGACCCTGGGCGGTGTGGTCGGTGGCACCGGCGGCCTGGTGAAGAATGGCAACGCCAGCCTGACCTTGAACGGCGTCAATACCTACCAGGGCGGTACCTTGCTCAAGGCCGGGCAATTGGTCCTGGGCAACGACAACGCCTTGGGCAGTGGGGCCCTGACGGTGGGCGGCAACGCCCAGCTCGACAGTCCGGTGGCGCTGCAGTTGGCCAATGCCATTACCCTTGGCGCGCAGTTGAACCTGGCCAACCAGCAGGCCCTGACCCTCAGCGGCGCGATCAGTGGCAATGGCTCGTTGGTGAAGAATGGCAGCGGCGATTTGCTGCTCAGCGGCGCCAATACCTACAGCGGCGGTACCACGCTCAACGCAGGCACCACCCGCGGCGATGCCAGCAGCTTGCAGGGCTCGATCCTCAACAATGCCGCGCTGATGTTCCAGCAGAACGCCAATGGCACCTATGCCGGCAACCTCAGCGGCAACGGCACCTTGATCAAGCAAGGCAGCGGCACGCTGTTACTGACCGGCAACAACAGCTTTACCGGCACCACCCAGGTGCAGGACGGCTCGTTGCTGGTCAACGGCAGCCTGGCCAGCGGCAATGTGCAGGTGGCCAATGGCGCCAGCATTGGCGGTAGCGGCCAGCTCACCGGTACCGTACAGCTGGGCGATGGCGCCAGCCTCAAGGCCGGCGGCAGTGCCACGCCGTTGTCCGTGGGCGGCCTGGTGCTGTCTTCCGGCACCAACCTGGACTTCAGCCTGGGCCAGGCCACCAGCTCCACCACGGCGGTCAACGTGGCCGGCAACCTCACCCTGGACGGCACCTTGAACATCACCGATGCCGGAAACTTCGGCGTAGGCGTCTACCAACTGTTCCGCTACGGCGGCACCTTGACCAACAACGGCCTGAACTACGGCACGCTGCCTGGTGGCGTGCTGCCGGGCTCCCTGAGCCTGCAGACCGCCCTGGCCAACCAGGTCAACCTGCTGGTACAGGGCGCGCCAGGCCAGGTGCAGTTCTGGAACGGCGGCCAGACCACGGCCAACGGCAGCATCGGTGGTGGCAGCGGCACCTGGGGCTCGTCCACCAACTGGACCGACCCCACCGGTACCCAGACCCAGGGTGCGGGCAACCAGTTCGTGATCTTCGGCGGGCAGGGCGGCACCGTGACCGTGGCCGGTAACCAGAGCTTCACCGGCATGCAGGTGCTCGACAGCGGCTATAACTTCGTCGCCGGCAGCAATGGCAGCCTGAGCCCTACCAATGGCAGCGATGGCAGCCTGGCCAAGGTACGGATCAATGGTGGAGTGGTAACCCAGATCGATGCACCGCTGGTGGGCAGCGGCGGTATCGAGAAAACCGATGCCGGGGTCTTGCTGCTCACGGGTGCCAACACCTACACCGGCGGCACCACGGTCAGTGGCGGCACCCTGGCGGGCAACACCACCAGCTTGCAGGGACGGATGCTGGTCAACGCCCGGATGTTGTTCGCGCAGAACAGCAATGGCGTGTTCAACGGCCTGCTCAGTGGTACTGGTACGGTGGTCAAGCAGGGCGCTGGTTTGCTGCAGCTCAATGGCAACCAGCCCTTCAGCGGCACCCTGGCGGTGGAGCAGGGCACTGTACAGATCGGCGACGCCCCGGCTTCCCTGGCTGGGCAGGTGGTGGTCAGCAATGGCGCCGCGTTGCAAGGCAACGGCAGCGTCGGGGGGCTGGTCAACAATGGCCTGGTGAGTTCCGGCGGGCCGATCGGCAAGCTGGCGGTCACCGGCAACTTCAGCAACGGCAGCACCGGGACCCTGCAACTGACACCGACCTCGGCCACGAGCCCGGCGTTGCAAGTGGGTGGCACCGCCAACCTGGCGGGCAATCTGCAGGTCACCGGCCTGAACTACGGTGGCGGCACCACCAGCTACTCGCTGATCAACGCCGGTGGCGGCATCACCGGTACTTTCAGCAGCAGCAACCTGCCGCAACTGGTGTTCCTCGACACCTCGCTGGCCTACAGCGCCAACCAGGTGAACCTGAATGTCAGCCGCAACCAGACCGCCTTCGTCGACGTCGCCCAGACCCGCAACCAGCGCGGAGTGGCGGCGGCACTGGGCGCCTATTCGGGAGATGACGACGATCCGGCCGATCAGTTGAACGATCAGATCCTCGGCCTGGACCGGGCCGGGGCACAGAATGCGTTCAATAGCCTGTCCGGGGAAATCCATGCCAGTACGGTCAGCGCCTTGCTGGAGGATTCGCGCTACATGCGCGATGCCCTCAACGACCGCATGCGCCAGCCTGGCTGCAACAGTAGCCAGGACGACCCTCGGCAAGTGCTGGCCAGCCGTGAAAATCGCTTGAGCAGCAGCGGTTGCCAGGGCGAGATGGTGGGCTGGATGCGTGTGTTGGGTACCTGGGGCGACATGTCCGGCAACAGCAATACCGCCAAGCTGGATCGCAACCTGTCGGGCTTCGTGCTGGGCAGCGACCGCCAGCTGGATGACACCTGGCGAGCCGGTGCGGCCGTGGGTTATACCCGCAGCGACCTGAAGGCCAGTCAGCGGCAGTCGGAAGCCACGGTCAACACCACCCACCTTGGGGCCTACCTCAATTCCCAGTTCGATGCCGTTGCGGTGCGCCTGGGGGCGGCCTACAGCTGGCACAAGATCGAGACCAAGCGTGACGTCGCCGTCGGCAGCTACAGCGATCGCCTGAAGGCCGACTACAACGCCCGCAGTGCCCAGGTCTTCGGTGAGGTCGGTTATGCCATGGACGCCGCGGGCGTGGCGCTGGAACCTTTCGTCGGGCTGTCCTATGTCAACTACGACAGCGACACCGGCAAGGAGAAGGGCGGCGCTGCGGCACTCAAGGCCAAGGCCAGCCAGGACGTGACGTTCTCCACCGTTGGCCTGCGCGCGGGCAAGCGCATTACCTTGAGCAACGGCCAGCAGCTCACCCCTCGACTGGGCCTGGGCTGGCGCCATGCCTATGGCGATACCAAGCCGGATGCCGACCTGAGCTTCATCGATGGCGGCACCTCGTTCACGACCCAGGGCGTGCCGATCGCCAAGGACAGCGCGCTGGTCGAGGCCGGCCTGGACTATCAGGTCACGCCGGCTGGCAAATTGGGTATCGGCTACTCGGGGCAGCTGTCCGGGCAGACCAAGGACCATGCCATGACGCTCAACTTCTCCCTCGATTTCTAACGCTGGTCAGGGATTGCAGCCGCCCGATCGGGCGGCTTTTTTTTGCGCCCCGTTCTCAAACGGTCGGTGCCTGGTCATTGCCCGCGCCAGTCGACAAGCCAGCCATGGCATAACCCGCCGTAAATGCCTCGATAAAGCATCACCCGGAACGGATAGTCGCAGTGGGTTGGCCATTACCTTACGGAATACACGGCGGCTTCTTTTCTATTATCCAGTAATGACAACCCTGGCTAGGATCTGGACAGCCTGGCGGCCGTTGTCGCCGTCCAGGCGCCACAACAATAAATGCCGAGGGATAGTCATGAGCAGTTCCACGCCCTGTCGCCTGGACCAGGTCCAACAACTGGATGAGTCCGATCCACTGGCCTTTTGTCGCCAGCGCTTTGCCCTGCCGCAACACAAGATCTACCTGGACGGTAACTCCCTGGGGGCGATGCCGGCCCATGTGCCCGCGCGAATCGAGCAAGTCCTCAAGGAGGAATGGGCCCAGGGGCTGATCAACTCCTGGAACGATGCCGACTGGTATCCGGCACCGCAACGCACCGGAGCGCGCATTGCGCATCTGGTCGGTGCCCAGGCGCATGAAGTGATCGTTGCCGACTCGACCTCGATCAACCTGTTCAAGGTGCTGGTGGCCGCGTTGCGCATGCAGCCGCAACGTCGGGTGATCCTGGCGGAAAACGGCAATTTCCCCACCGATGTCTACATCGCCCAGGGGGTTTCGGAATTGACGGGGTGCCAGTTGCAGTGCGTCGATCCCGAGCAGGTGATGGAGGCCCTGAGTGAAGAGGTGGCGGTGCTCTCGCTGACCCATGTCAACTTCAAGTCCGGCCGCCGCTACGATATGGCGGCCATTACCGCCCGTGCCCATGAGTTGGGGGTCCTGGTGGTCTGGGACCTGTGTCATTCCGCCGGGGCCATGCCGGTCCGCCTGAATGCGGCGGGCGCCGACTTTGCCGTAGGCTGCGGCTACAAGTACCTCAATGGCGGACCCGGGGCTCCGGCTTTCGTCTTTGTTGCCGAGCGCCATATCCCTCATTTGCGCCAGCCGCTCACAGGTTGGCATGGCCACGCCAAACCCTTCGACTTCACCCATGAATACCAACCGCATCCGAGCCTGGACCGGATGCTGGTGGGCACTGCGCCACAGTTGGGAGTGCTGGCCCTGGAAGCGGCCCTGGAAGCGTTCGATGGGGTCGACCTGCAGGTACTGCGAGCCAAGAGCGAGGCCTTGACCGAATTGTTCATCACTCTCTGCGACCAGCAGTTGCAGGGCCTCGGTGTAACGCTGTGCACGCCCAGGCAGGCCGAACAGCGCGGCAGCCAGGTCTCCCTGAGCCACCCCCAGGCCTATCCGGTCATGCAGGCCCTGATTGCCCGGGGCATCGTCGGTGACTTCCGTGCACCGGACATCCTGCGTTTTGGTTTTGCACCGCTGTACAACCGTTACCAAGAGGTATGGGAGTGCGTGGGGGCACTGCGGGAAATCCTCGTGAGCGGCGAGTGGAACCAGCCGCAGTTCCTGGCCCGTAAATCGGTGACCTGACCCCAGTGCCTAGCCTTGGAGCAAGCGTGTCATGACAAAAACAACACACACCTTCAAACAAGTGGCAGACCGTGAGAAAGGCCTCAAGCAAACCTTGAGCAGCGGCCAATTGTCGATGATCGCCATTGGCGGGGCCATCGGTACCGGGCTGTTCCTGGGTAGCAGTTTTGCCATCGGTTTCGCCGGGCCCAGCGTGCTGGTGAGCTATGGCATCGGCGCGGTGATCGCGCTGTTGTTGATGGGGTGCCTGGCGGAAATGACCGTGCGCCACCCGACTTCCGGGTCTTTCGGTTCGTTTGCCGAGTTTTATGTGGCGCCCTGGTTCGGCTTCGCCATGCGTTACGCCTACTGGGCTTCCATCGTGTTCGCCGTGGGCACGGAAATCACCGCCGCGGCGATGTACATGAAGTTCTGGTATCCGGATGTGCCGGGAGGCTATTGGATGCTGGGCTTCTCCCTGGCGCTGATCCTGGCCAACGCCTTCAGCGTCAAGGTATTCGGCAGCATCGAGTACCTGTTCTCGCTGCTCAAGCTGTGCGCCATTGTTGCCTTCATCCTGTTGGGGGCCTGGGTGGTGTATGACGCGCCCATGGAGTCGGGTATCGGCCTGGCCAACTACAGTAATGACCGGGGCTTCTTTCCCAATGGCGTCTGGGGCACCTGGGTCGCAGTGATCGTGGCCTTCTTCAGCTACCTGAGCATCGAAATGATCGCGGTAGCGGCGGGCGAGGCCAAGGACCCCGAACGCGCTGTGACGCGGGCGTTTCGCATTACCGTGGTGCGCCTGGTGGTGTTCTACCTGCTGACCATCGCCCTGGTCTTGGCCATCGTGCCCTGGGCGCGCAATACCGGCGGAGAAAGCCCCTTCGTCATGGTCATGGCGGCCAGCGGCATCCCTTATGCCGGTGGGGTGATCAATGCAGTGATCCTGGTGGCGGCGCTGTCGGCGATGAACAGCCAGCTGTACATCACCACCCGGCTGATGTTCAGCCTGTCCCGGGCTGGCCAGGCACCAGCGATGTTTGGTCGCCTGAGCCGCAATGGCGTGCCACTGGCGGCGCTGTTGCTGTCATCCCTGGGCATTGCCCTGGCCACCTTGTTGTACCTGGCCTATGCCGAGCAAGCCTTCACGCTGATGATGTCGATCGCGATGTTCGGGGCCATGTTCACCTGGGCCGGGATCTTCCTCACTCACTTGTGCTTCCGTCGCCAGCAGGGCAGCGAACCCCTGGCCTTCAAGCTCTGGGGCTACCCCTGGACCAGCCTCGGTGGCCTGTTGCTGATGTTGGCGGTGATGGTCACGACGTTGTTCACCGAACCGTTCTTCCTGACCCTGGTCTGCGGGTTGCCCTTCCTGGGGCTGATCCTGTCGATCTACTACCTGCGTTTTCGCGGCAAGCGGGCCCTTGACGCCCAAGCCCCCAAGCCGCTGCCGCTGCGACAACCCTGAGCGGTACTGCCCCTGTAGATGCCAGCGAACCTGCGAAGGCCGTAAAGCACCGTTGCCCTGCGAGTCGTACACGGCCAGGGGCAGCGGCTGGACGAGCGCGCTGGCATCACTTCCTGGATCGCTCGGTTCCGGTGGCTCCATGCCCACCAAGGGAGCCGCGCGGCTGCACTGCATCACCCACGACAAAAACAATAAATCACCAGAGGTTTTGCCATGCCCCATGTCTCGCGTTCTCTATCGCCATTGCTGTTGCCGCTATTGGGCTGCTTGCCCTGGACAACCCAGGCTGCCGAGTCGGGATTCATCGAGGACAGTCACCTGAGCGTGCTGGCCCGCAACTACTATTTCAATCGCAGCATTCAGGATGGTCGCGCGGATCGCAAGGATTGGACCCAGGGTTTTATCGGTCGCTTCAGTTCGGGGTTCACCCAGGGCTCCGTTGGCGTGGGCGTGGATGCCTTTGCCTTTCTGGGACTCAAGCTGGATGCCTCCGGCGGCAAGACCGGCACCTACAATTTGCCGATCCACGACAACGGCAAGCCGGCAGACGAATACTCCAAAGCCGGTGCCGCGCTCAAGATCAAGGTCTCCAACAGTGTGCTGCGCTATGGCGAGCAATCGGTGGATACCCCGGTGTTCGCTATCGGTCACAATCGCTTGATCCCGCAAACCGCCACCGGCTTTGCCCTGGATAGCCAGGAACTGGACCGGCTCAAGCTGCAGGCCGGGCACTTCACATCGGCCACCGGTCATGTCACCACCAACAGCAGTGGTGATCTGTGGGCGTTCTATAGCGGTGTCACCACCCCTTCGGTGGACTACGCCGGTGGCCAGTACCAGTTCACCCGGGACCTGGGTGCCAGCCTCTACGTTGCGCGCTTCCAGGACATCTGGAACCAGTACTACGCCAACCTCAACGGCCGCACCGACTTGGGGGAAGGGCAGCAGGCCGGCTTCGACCTCAACCTGTATCGCACCCTCGACACTGGCCGCTCCAAGGCCGGGGCCATCGACAACACCACGCTGGGCGCTGCGGTGTTCTATGGCCTGGGCGCTCACCGTATGACCCTTGCCTTGCAGAACGTCGATGGCAACACCCCGTTCGACTACCTGGGGGTCGGTGACCTGGATCGCAACGGTCGCAACGGTCGCGATCAGGGCGCCTCGATCTACCTGCCCAACTCGGTGCAGTACTCGGACTTCAACGGGCCCAACGAACGCTCCTGGCAACTGCGCTACGACCTGTCCCTGGCCAGTTATGGCGTGCCGGGCTTGAACCTGATGACCCGTTACCTGCGGGGCTCCGGGATCGACGGCACGCACACCCCGGCCGGCAGCGCCTACGCCGGGATGTATGGCAAGGATGGGGTGCACCGGGAGATCAACGTCGAGGCACGCTATGTGGTGCAGAGCGGCCCCTGGAAGGACCTGAGCCTGCGCCTGCGCCAGACCTGGCACCGGGCGAATGTGGCCCAGGGCGAGGGCAATATGGATGAGTTCCGGCTGATCACCGACTACCCGATCGATATCTTCTGAAGACACACCTGAAACGCCCGCTGCCGTCGCCTCGCGAGGGGCGCGGCATTGTCGGCTCCTGGAGTCGATGCCGCAGCGAGGGCCTAGGGGATTGCCGCGGCTTTTTTCTCGACGAGCGCGGCACCCATGACCAACATCTCGGGCAGGTCCTTGCGCTGCTCTGGCGAGGCCAGGCCCAGATGCTGGTCACCTTGCCAGAGCTCCCCCGCCACGATTCTCAGGTCGAGTCCGGTTTGCGATGCTCGCAGCGCTTCATGGCCCACCCAGTGCCAGCGCTGCTTTCGCACCGCTGCCTTCGAGGTGTAGAGCCGTAGTGCGAATGTGTCCGCCAGTTCGTCGGGCAGTTGCCGGGTGCTGACGCAGTTGGCATACAGGCCCAGCAGGATCGTGTCCTTGTAGCGGTGTGAAACGTACAGCACCTTCGCCGGCCGGAACCCCTCGCTGAGAGGGATCAGCACGATGTCGCCGGCGATTGTTTGTCTAGTGCTCATGGCCCAGGCCCTTTTTAGTCGTTGATCGAGCGGCTTGTCGCTGCTCGGACCGTGATGCTGCTGCGCAGTATTGCTATTTCTGCGCGCAGCACCAGCCCTGGATCTTGCTATCAGGGCGCCGATGGCTGAAACAGGCTACGAGCATTGGCCGGGCTTGATCGCGGCGCTGGCCAGGAGGCCGCTGGAGCCTGGTTCAAGCCGTGGGCTCGATCTCGGCTTGTGGCTTTTGCCGAATGCGGTTCATCAGCCCCAACGCCAGCCCAGCCAGCAGGGCCGGGGTGGCAATCCACAGGAAGAAGTGCTCCAGGCTCCCGGCATTGCTGAAGATCCAGCCCCCCAGCATCGAGCCGGTAATCGAGCCCGCACGCCCGGCCGCCAGGGCCCAGGCCACGCCTGTGGCCCGGGAGGCAGTGGGGTAGAGGGTAGCGGCCACCACGCTGAGATTGTTCAGGGTGCCGGTGAGGCTGAAACCGGCGAGGAAGACGATGACCAGGGTGCCGACAGCGCCGTGCAGTTGACTGCCGGTCAGGGCCAGGGCCGCCGCCGCGCCCAGGCACAGCCAGGGCAGGATGCGCAGGGCGCCGATGCGATCCATCAGCAGCGCCATGGCAATACCGCCCAGCACCCCGCCAAAAGGGATCATCGCGCTGATCCGGGCTGCATTGGCGGTGTTATAGCCGCTGGCGTGCAATACCGTGGGCAGCCAGCTGGTCAGCAGGTAGAACACCAGCAGGCAGCAGAAGAAGGTCAGCCAGAGCAGCAGGGTGCGGGTCATCTGGCCCTGGCTGAACAGGGCCGATAATGGCGAGCGCCCTAGGCTGGCCGGAGCGTCCCCGGCAAAGCGCACCTGCTGCCAGTCGGTTTCACCGCTGATCCGCTCGACGATGCGGCGCAGGGCCACGGCATGGCGCGGGTTGTTGGCCATGAAGCACACCGATTCCGGCAGGGCAAAATACAACACGGGCCACAACAGCAAAGGGGCGATGCCACCGATGACCAGCAGGCCCTGCCAGCCCACCGTGGGCAGCAGTGCCCCGGCCACGCCACCCCCCAGGGCCAGGCCCAGGGTGAAGCCGGAATAGCTCAGGGTCACCAGCAGCATGCGGCGTCGCGCCGGGGAATATTCCGAACTCAGGGTGATGCAATTGGGCAGCACGCCGCCCAGGCCGATGCCTGTGATGCAGCGCAGGCCGGCCAGTACCTCGATCGACGGCGACAGGGCCGAAGCCAGGGTGCCCAGTGCAAAGATCAGCACGCAGATCAGCAGCACGCTCTTGCGCCCAAGGCGGTCGGCCAGGGGCCCGAAGCAGAAGCTGCCCAACAGCATGCCGAACAATCCGGCACCGAAGGCCGGGGCCAGTTGCGCCCGTTCGATGCCCCAGTTCCGGATCAGTTCCGGGGCGATATAGCCGATGGCCGCGGTGTCGAAACCGTCCATCACAAGGATCAGGAAACACAACAGCAACACCCGTATCTGCAGAGCAGAAACCGGGCTGCGATCGATGATCTCGCAAGGGTTTTGCGTACGCTGGTGCATGGTGGCTCCTTATTGTTGGTGTTCTGGGCGCAGCACTCGCCAACCCGGACTCTGGGAACCGCCGGATGGGGCTTTTGGGCATTTTTTAAGGCAGCCCTCTCACCACGACAGGCTCCGGCTTGCGGCCAACCCGGTTTTCGACCATGGCCAGCCCCTTGGCCCTGGCGGGTTCCTGGGCCACTGTTGAAGGGCTGTTGGTGCCGGCTTCCTGGGTAGCGCAGGTGCTGCCGGGAATGAGAGGGGCGCGGAGTCAGTGCAGGTTGAAGAACGCCTGGGCATTGCCGCCGAGAATCCGCGACTTGTCGGCTTCGGCCAGGGTCGGGTGGTGCGCCACGCCGCTGCCGATCTGCTGTTCGCCGAGGGGGAAGGGCGAGTCGGAGCCGAGCATCACCCGCTCGCTGCCCATGACCTCCACCAGCAATTGCAGGGCGCCGGGGTCGAATACCGCGGAGTCAACGAAGAAGCGCTTGACGTAGCTCGACGGTAACTGCGGACAGTCTTGGCGGACGATGTCGCGATGGCGCCAGGCGTTGTCCACCCGTCCCAGGAGAAAGGCGAAACCGCCACCGCCATGGGCAAAGCAGATACGCAGGGACTCAGGCAGGCGTTCGAAGGCTCCGGAGAGAATCAGCGAGAGGATGCCCAGCTGCGTCTCCGCGGGCATCGCCACCAGCCACGGCAGCATCCATTTGCGCATGCGCTCGCCGCCCATCATGTCCCAGGGATGGACCAGCACCGGAATGTCGTTGCGCCCGCAGTGATCGAGGAAAGACACCAGGTGCTCCTGATCCAGGTCGTGATTGCCCACGTGGTTGCCGATCTGCACGCCGACGTGACCGATGGCCCGTGCCCGGCTGGCTTCGGCGCAGGCCGCTTCCAGGTCCTGCAGCGGCACCTGGGCCAGGACCTTGAGCCGCGACTCATGGCCGACGGTCATCTGCATGGCCCGGTCGTTCATGCGCTGGGCCCAGGGCAGGGCCCGTTCGATCGGTGCGTCGTAGCCGAACATCACCGGCGTGGCGCACATGATCTGGATGTCCAGGCCTTGTTCATCCAGGTGCTCGATACGCCGGGCCGGGTCCCAGAGCACGTCATGCACCGGGCGAAAGGGCTTGTCGCCGACCATGATCTGGCCCTTGGCGCCATCCTTGTGCAGCCAGGGCGCGCGTAGTGGGTCCAGGTGCGCGGCCTCGTCCTGGGTGATGGCGGGGAAGAAGTGCGAATGCATGTCGATTTTCATGGGCAGGTCACTGTCTTGAGCGTTCGGTGCCAGGTTTGCCAGTCGCGGCCCGGATGGATTTCGCCGCAGCCGGTACAGCGACGTTGCTGGTCACTGCTGGCGTAGAAGGTTTCGTAGAGGGGCGGCAGGTCGTCGACGATGCTCCGCAACTGCAGCTCGTGGCGCTGGATCAATGTGCCGCAGTGAGCGCAGGACCATTGCAGCGCATCGAGCATTCCCGCTGGCCGTTGGCGCTCCACCACCAGGCACAGGCTGCCGGGCTCCGGGCGCTGGGGGGAGTGGATGACGTGGGGTGCCATCAGGTAGAGGTCGCCTTCGCGCAGATCGATGCGCTCGTAGCGGCCGCGATCCCAGATGTTCAGGTAGGCGTTGCCCTTGAACTGGTAGAAGAACTCTTCCATGGGGTCGTCGTGGAAATCGGTACGCTGGTTCGGGCCACCCACCACCGTGACCATGAAGTCGGCGTCTTG
The DNA here is from genome assembly GCF_003850565.1 of Pseudomonas sessilinigenes. Classification (NCBI taxonomy): domain Bacteria; kingdom Pseudomonadati; phylum Pseudomonadota; class Gammaproteobacteria; order Pseudomonadales; family Pseudomonadaceae; genus Pseudomonas; species Pseudomonas sessilinigenes. Next base: position 6,207,220 of record NZ_CP027706.1, on the reverse strand, counting down.
CCAGATCTGGCGATTGCCCACCGGTGGCTGTAGCAAGTGCGCGTGTTCATCGAGCCAGCGGTTGAAGTTAAGCGGGGCGCTGTAGTGATGTTTGTCCATTGTTATTGTTCTCGGCGATTGAGCGGGGCATAGGCCACCGCCTTGATTTCGATGCGCAGGTGCGGATGCGGCAATTGGTGCACGGCCACGGTGGTGCGGGTCGGGCCCTGCTCGTCGAAGTACTGCGCATAGACCTGGTTGTAGGGACCGAAGTCGTTCATGTCCACCAGGAATGCGCTGATTTCCACCAGGTCCTGCAGGCCGGCGTTCTCGCTGGCGAGAATGTCGCGGATGTTCTCGATCACGGCCCGGGTCTGGGCGCGAATGTCCAGTGCGGTGGTGCCCAGGGCATCCACCTCGACGCCTTCGAAGCTGTTGTCCGGACGTCGCGAACTGGTGCCGGAAACGAACAACAGGTCGCCGGCGCGCTTGATATGGGGAAAACGTCCCCGGGGCTGGGCCTTGCCGGGTACCAGGGTGGCGCGCTTGCTGGTCATGGGCGCTCTCCCCGGGAATGGCCGCTGCAACTGAAGGCGCATTCGCCATAACCGGCGATCTCCACCTGGATATGGGCTCCAGGGGACAAGGCCACGGCGGCAGTGGCGGCGCCCGCCATGATCAGGCTACCGGCGGGCAGGCTGATACCCGCCTGGGTCAGCAGGAGCGAGGCTTGCACCACGCTACGCAGCGGATGCCCGAGAATCGCCGCGGTGGAGCCGGCCTCCACCAGCGCGCCGTCCAGGCGCATCAGCACCCCGGCATTGGCCAGGGTCGAGAAATCCCGGGACCAGGGGCCCACCACCAGCCCGGCCGATGAGCAGTTGTCCGCGATCACGTCTTCCAGGCTGAACCTGAACGCTTCGTACCTGGAGTCGATGATCTCGATGGCCGGGGCCACGGCCTCCAGATAGTCCACGGCTTCGAGCTGGGTCAGGGGTCGGTCGATGACGCGACGGGTCAGGAAGCACAATTCCGGCTCGGCTCGCGGATGGATATAGCGATCGAGGCCCAAGGTGCCGCCATCCTCTTCCAGCATCGCGTCGGTGAGCCAGCCCCAGATCAGGCTGTCGACCCCCATCTGGGCCATCTTGGCCCGGCTGGTGAATCCGAGCTTGAGGCCGATCGAGCGTTCACCATCGGCGTAGCGGCGGGCCATGGAGGCGCGCTGGATGTCATAGGCCTGCGCCAGGTCGAATGGCGTGTGCTGGCTGAACTGGGGCAGCGGGCGGGCAGTGCGCGCGGCCTGGTCGAGGGCGTGGGCGATGGGTTCTAGATCAAGGCTCATGGGCGGGACTCCCGGGCAGCGAGCAGGTCGAGGGCAACGTCGACGATCATGTCTTCCTGGCCGCCGACCATGCGGCGGCGGCCGAGCTCCACCAGGATGTCGACGGTTTTGAGCTGGTATTTGCGGGCGGCCACTTCGGCATGGCGCAGGAAGCTGGAATAGACCCCGGCGTAGCCCAGGGCCAGGGTTTCGCGATCGACCCGCACCGGACGATCCTGCAGCGGCCGTACCAGGTCATCGGCGGCGTCCATCAGGCGATACAGGTCGGTGCCATGGTTCCAGCCCAGCTTGTCGGCGGCGGCAATGAACACCTCCAGCGGCGCATTGCCCGCCCCGGCCCCCATGCCGGCGAGGCTGGCGTCGATGCGCTGGCAGCCTTCCTCCACGGCCACCAGGGAGTTGGCCACGCCCAGGCCGAGGTTGTGGTGGGCGTGCATGCCGGTGGCGGTGTCCGGCTTGAGCGTGGCCTTGAGGGCGCGAAAGCGCAGGCGGATGTCCTGCATGTTCATGGCGCCGCCGGAGTCCACCACGTAGATGCAGGTGGCGCCGTAGCTTTCCATTTTCCGGGCTTGGAGCGCGAGGTTCTCCGGGCTGGTCATGTGGCTCATCATGAGGAAGCCCACAGTGTCCATGCCCAGTTCCCGGGCACATTCGATGTGCTGGCGCGAGACATCGGCCTCGGTGCAATGGGTGGCCACCCGCACCACCCGGGCACCGGCGCGATAGGCCGCCTTGAGGTCATGCACGGTGCCGATGCCGGGCAGCAGCAGGGTGGCGATGCGGGCGTGATGCAGGACGTCGGCGGCGGCTTCGATCCATTCCAGGTCGGTATGGGCGCCGAAACCGTAGTTGAAGCTGGAGCCCTGCAGGCCATCGCCGTGGGCCACCTCGATGCTGTCGACCCGAGCGGCATCCAGGGCCCGGGCGATGGCCTGGACCTGATCCAGGCTGTACTGGTGGCGGATGGCGTGCATGCCGTCACGCAGGGTCACATCCGAGATGTAGAGCTTGTTGCCGGGGGTTGAGGTCATGGCGAAGCTCCTTCAGCGATTGAGCATGGACTGGGCCATGCGCTCGGCGGTGGCCAGCGCGGCGCAGGTCATGATGTCGAGGTTGCCGGCGTAGGCGGGCAAGTAGTGGGCGGCACCCTCGACCTCCAGGAACACCGAGGTCTTGAGTCCGCTGAAGTGCCCAAGGCCAGGGATCAGCAGCGGCGCAGAGGGTGGGACCGGGTCGAATTGCACCTGCTGCTTGAGTCGGTAGCCGGGCACATAGGCCTGCACGGCTTCGGCCATGGCGGCGATGGAGGCGGCGACCTCCTGCTGATCGGCGGCGGCCGATAGCACCAGCACCGTGTCGCGCATGATCAGGGGTGGTTCGGCCGGGTTCATGACGATGATGGCCTTGCCCCTGGCGGCACCACCGATGGTTTCGATGGCGTGGCGGGTGGTTTCGGTGAACTCGTCGATATTGGCCCGGGTGCCGGGGCCGGCGGACTTGCTGGCAATCGAGGCGACGATCTCGGCGTAGTGCACGGGGGCGACCCGGGAGATTGCAGCCACCATGGGAATGGTGGCCTGGCCGCCGCAGGTCACCATGTTCAGGTTAAGGCTGTCCAGGTGCTGCTCCAGGTTGACCACCGGGATGCAATAGGGGCCGATCGCCGCCGGGGTCAGGTCGATCAGGCGGATGCTGGGTTTGGCCTGGCGCAGTACGGCCTCGTGGTGCTGGTGGGCGGCGGCCGAGGTGGCGTCGAAGACGATGTCGATGGCGCTGAACTCGGGCATGCGCAGCAGCCCTTCGACGCCTTCGTGGGTAGTGGCTACGCCCAGACGCCGGGCCCGCTCCAGGCCATCGGAGGCGGGGTCGATGCCGACCATGGCGGTCAGTTGCAGGTGCCGGGCCTGGCGCAGGATCTTCAGCATCAGGTCGGTGCCGATATTGCCCGAGCCGATGATCGCGGCCTTGAGGGTTGTGGTCATGATGGGCTCCGGTCTATTGGGCACTGGCGAAGGCGGCGCTGACGCTGCCCAGGCCCTGGATATGGGCGGTGAAGCGCTGCCCTGGCTTGGCCGCCACCATGGGGCCGAGGGCGCCGGTAAGCAGGATGTCGCCAGCACGCAGAGGCGTGCCCAGACGGACCAGCGTGTCGGCCAGCCACAGGGCGGCATTCAAGGGGTTGTCCAGGCATGCGGCGCCGACGCCCACCGAGACGGGTTCGCCGCCTTGGGTCATGCTCATGCCGCAACGCACCAGGTCGAGGCGGTCCAGGGATACAGGGCAACTGCCGAGGACGAACAGCCCACTGGAGGCGTTGTCGGCGATGGTGTCGCTCAATTGGATATCCCACTGGGCAATGCGACTGCCGACGATCTCGATGGCCGGCAGGGCGAAGGCGGTGGCGCGGATCAGGTCGGCCAGGGTATGGCGCTCATGGGGCAGGTCGCGCTCCAGGACCAGGGCGACTTCGGCCTCGACCTTGGGTTGGCAGGTATCGCTCCAGGCGATGGGTTGGCCGTCGCCGCGCGCCATGTCGGCGAACAGCTGGCCAAAGTCCGGCTGGTCCACCCCCAGTTGTTTTTGCACGGCACGGGAGGTCAGGCCGATCTTGTGGCCCACCGGACGACGCCCGGCATCGACGGCCGCGCTGTTGTTGTAGCGCTGTACCTGGTAGGCCAGGTCGATCAGGGCGGACTGCGGCTGTTGCGCGGCGGCCCGGGCGATCAGCTCGCGTACCGGGGCGCAGGGTTGGCCGTCGAGTTGGGCCTGGCGCAAGCGGTGTGCCGCTTCGATCAGGTCTGCATGCATGTTGAGGCCCTCAGGGGTTGACGCAGATGGTGGTGATCTCGGAGTAGAAATCCAGGGAGTGGCGGCCGCCTTCGCGACCCAGGCCCGAGAGCCGGGTGCCGCCGAAGGGGGTACGCAGGTCGCGCAGGAACCAGGTGTTGACCCAGACCATGCCGACGCGGAAACGCCGTGACAGCTGGTGGGCGCGCTTCAGGTCGCGGGTCCAGAGGGCCGTGGCCAGGCCGTAGGCCGAATCGTTGACCCGGCGCAGCACTTCTTCCTCGCTGTCGAACGGGGCGATGTGACAGACCGGGCCGAATATCTCTTCACGCAGGCAACGAGCGTGATCCGGCAGGTCGGTCCAGAGGGTGGGCTGGACGTAGGCGCCCTGGTCCCGGGCATCGCCAAAATGTGGGACAGCGCCGCCGCTGACCAGGGTCGCGCCTTCCTCCAGGGCCAGCTGGAAGTAGCCCAGGACCTTGTCCCGGTGCTTGTGGGAAATCAGCGAGCCCATGTTCACCCCGTCTTCGTCGGGGTAGCCGATCTTCAATTGCTCGGCCCCAGCCTTGAGGGCGGCGACGAAGCGCTCATAGATCGGCCGTTCGACGTAGACCCGCTCCGAGCACAGGCACACCTGGCCGGAGTTGGTGAAGCTGGAGCGCAACACTCCGGCGACCGCGGCGTCGAAATCGCAGTCGGCGAACACCACTGCGGCGTTCTTGCCTCCCAGTTCGAAGGACACCTCGCGCACGCCCTCGGCGGCGGCTTTCATGATGGTGGCACCGGTGCGCGATTCGCCGGTGAAGGTGATCGCGTCGACGTCTGGGTGGGTGGTGAGGAATTCTCCGGCCGAGTTCGGGCCGAAGCCGTGTACCAGGTTGAAGGCCCCGGCCGGTACTCCGGCCTCCTGCATCACCTCGGCCAGCAAGGTGGCCGTGGATGGGGTTTCTTCCGAAGGCTTGATCACCACCGAGTTGCCGCAGGCCAGGGCCGGGGCGACTTTCCAGGTCAGCAGCAACAGCGGCAGGTTCCAGGGGGAAATGATCGCTACCACGCCATGGGGCTTGCGCACGCTGTAGCTGAAGACGTCGTTGCCATCGGCGCTGCGCATTTCGAAGAGCTCGCTACCGGACTGGCGCAGCAGTTCGGCGAAGGTGCGAAAGTTCTGTACTGCCCGGGCCACGTCCAGGGTCCGGGCCTGCTGCACCGGGCGCCCGGTGTCGGCGACTTCGGCCGCGACGAATGCCTCGAAGCGGCGCTGGATACCGTTGGCGATGTCCAGCAACAGATCGGCGCGCTGGCTGGCGCTGTAGTGGGCCCAGGGGCCCGATTGCGCGGCCTTGGCCGCGGCTACCGCGCGTTCGACCAGGGGCCGGTCGGCCTCGCAGACCTGCCCCAGCAAGCGACCGTCTACAGGGGAGATATTGGCAAAGGTCTTGGTGCTGGCGACAAACTCGCCGTCGATGAAATGACGCAGCAGGGGAGTGGACACTTGAGCCTCCGAAACGTGGGTTTCGGGGCGAGTGTAGGAAGACCCGGTATTAGTGAATAATCAATATTAAGTGGTTGGATATTAGTGTTTGGAATACTGGATCAGGCTGGGTGCTTTTCGGTGATGGATTGGTTTCGGGCCTGGTCCAGGCATTGGCGAAACAAGCGGGCGGCGGGTCCCAGCTTGCGCTGGGCGGAGCTGAAGCAGCCGATGTCGCCGAATTGCAGCGCGGTTCCCAGGTCGAAGGCCTTGAGCATGCCGGCCTGGATGAACTGTCGGGAGGCTTCGAATGGCATCAGTGCGACGGTGCGCTGGTCCTGCATCAGGGTGATGTTGGTCAGGATCGACAGCGACTCGGCGACGTTGTCCGGGGTCGGCAGTCCGTTATCGGCAAACAATCGATCGCAGGTGCGGCGTAGCAGTGAGTCGCGAGTCGGCAGCACCCAGGGGTAAGCGTGCAATTGCTGGAGGCTGACCGGCGCCTGGCGATGCATCGGGTGCCGGGCACCGGCGACGATGCTCAGGTCCTCGCGGTACAACACTTCGACTTCCAGGGCTTCGCTGCGCCATTGCCAGTCGTCTGGGACCCGGCCTACCACCAGGTCGACATCACCTACCGCGAGCGCCGGGAACAACTGGTCCATTTGCCCCACCCGCAGCGATACCAGCACGCCAGGGGCTTGTTGCTTGAGCAATTGAATGGCCCGGGGCAGCAACGAGGTGGAGGCCGAGATCAGGGTGCCCACCATCACGTGCCCCGAGGTGCCCTCCTGGAAGGCGTTGACCTCATCGGTCAGGGCCCGCAACTCCGCAAGAAGCGACTTGGCACGCTGCACCACCACCTGCCCCAGTTCGGTGGCGCTCACCCCCCGGTTGCTCCGGATCAGTAGCGGCGCTTCGAAGTAGGATTCCAGCTCATGGATGATCTTGGTCACCGCCGGTTGGGTCAGGTTCAGGGCCTGGGAGGCGCGGACCAGCGAGCCGCTTTGTAACACTTGTTCGAAGACCACCAATTGGTGGAACTTGAGCTTGCGGGCGATGGACTGGGTGCTGAACTTCATGGCGGGCTCCGTCAGCGCCTTACCCGGCCTGGAGGAGGTGGCCTGGGGTGGCGCTTTTGTGTGTGGTGGGGCAATCAGGCCCGGGCAGGGCGCTGCAAGCCTAACCAAAGCCCGGGATCTTTGCATACCGTGCAGGCACCGGCCGCAGTACGGCGCAGGTGCTAGAGTGCGCTGTCCAGGCATGGCCAATACCCGGGGGAAAGATGAATCTGTCCGAACACTTGTTGCTGCTCGAGCGTCGGTTGCAGGAAGCCGACGTACGGGGCGATCGCCAGGCACTGGATGCCTTGCTGGCTGATGAGTTCCTCGAGTTCGGCGCCAGCGGCGGGCGCTGGAACAAGGCCCAGGTGCTCGCCAGCCTGGTGCAGGAGTCGTTTATCGAGCGGCACATCGAGCAGTTTGCCGTTCAGTGGCTGGCAGCCGACCTGGCCCAGGCCACCTACCTGTGCCATAACGCCGCAGCGCCCGGACGAGTGGCCAGCAGTGCCTGGCGCAGTTCGCTGTGGCGCTGTCGCGAAGGGCGCTGGCAGATGCTGTTCCACCAGGGGACGCCGCGACCGGGGGCCTGAGGGCTCTGCTAGAATCCCCGTCCCAGACTTGACGAGGTGCCCCATGAGCGAGCCGATTCGCCTGACCCAGTACAGCCACGGAGCCGGTTGTGGTTGCAAGATTTCGCCCCAGGTGCTGGAGGTCATCCTGGCCGGTAGCGGGGCGCAGAACCTCGATCCCAAGCTGTGGGTGGGCAACGCCTCGCGCGATGACGCGGCGGTCTACGCCATCGACGGTGAACGCGGGGTGGTCTCCACCACCGACTTCTTCATGCCCATCGTCGATGATCCCTTCGATTTCGGCCGCATTGCCGCCACCAATGCCATCAGCGACATCTACGCCATGGGCGGCGATCCCTTGATGGCCATCGCCATTCTCGGCTGGCCGGTGAACGTGCTGGCCCCGGAAGTCGCCCGCGAAGTGATCCGGGGCGGACGCGCAGTGTGCGATGCCGCGGGCATTCCCCTGGCGGGCGGCCACTCGATCGATGCCCCCGAGCCGATTTTCGGCCTGGCGGTGACGGGCCTGGTGGAAAAACGCTTTATGAAGCGCAACGACACCGCTACCGCCGGTTGCCTGCTGTACCTGACCAAGCCGCTGGGGATCGGCGTGCTCACCACCGCCGAGAAGAAAGGCAAGCTGCGCGATGCCGACGTCGGCCTGGCCCGTGACTGGATGTGCACCCTGAACAAGCCCGGCAGCCGCTTCGGCAAGCTCGAAGGGGTCACGGCGATGACCGACGTCACCGGCTTCGGCCTGCTCGGGCACCTGGTGGAAATGGCCGACGGCAGTGGCTTGACCGCGCGTATCCATTACGACCGCGTACCGCGTCTGCCCGGCGTCGAGTACTACCTGGACCAGGGTTGCGTGCCGGGCGGCACCTTGCGCAACTACAGCAGCTATGCCGACAAGGTCGGGCGTATCCAGGAGCTGCACAAGCGGGTGCTGTGCGACCCGCAGACCAGCGGCGGCCTGCTGGTGGCGGTGACGCCTGAGGGCAATGCCGAATTCCTCGCCCTGGCGGCGGAGCTGGGCCTGGAGCTGGCGCCTATTGGCGAGCTGCTGGAGCGACAGAGTCACGCGGTCGAGGTGTGCTGATGTCCCTGGACTACACCGATTACCGCGAGATCTTCCTCAACGACCGGCCGATGATGGACACCCGTGCGCCGATCGAATTCACCAAGGGCGCCTTTCCCGGGGTGCTCAACCTGCCGCTGATGACCGACCAGGAGCGCCAGCGGGTCGGCACCTGCTACAAGCAGCAGGGCCAGCAGGCGGCGATCGTCCTCGGGCACCAGCTGGTGTCCGGGGCGATCAAGGCCGAGCGCATCCAGGCCTGGGCCGATTTCGCCCGGGCCCACCCCGATGGCTTGTTGTATTGCTTCCGCGGCGGCTTGCGTTCGCAGATCGTCCAGCAGTGGCTGCGGGACGAGGCCGGCATCGACTACCCACGGGTGGGCGGTGGCTACAAGGCCATGCGGACCTTTCTCCTGGAAACGGTGGAGCAGGCCATGCAGCAGTGCGACTTCGTGCTGCTGGGAGGCATGACCGGCACCGGCAAGACCCAGGTGCTGGGGCAGTTGGATAACGCCCTGGACCTCGAAGGCCATGCCAACCACCGGGGTTCGAGCTTCGGCCGGCGTGCCACCGGGCAGCCGAGCAACATCGACTTCGAGAATCGCCTGGCAGTGGATGTGCTGAAGAAGCGCCAGCGTGGGCTGCAGGGCTTCGTCGTGGAAGACGAGAACCGCATGATCGGCAGTTGTGCCTTGCCACTTGCGCTGCATCAGGGCATGCAGGTGGCGCCCATGGTCTGGCTGGAGGATCGCCTGGAACATCGGGTGCAGCGTATTCTCCAGGACTATGTGGTGGACCTGTGCGCGGAGTTCGTAGCCGTGCACGGCGAGCAGGGCTTCGCGTTGTTTGCCCAGCGCCTGCTGGAGAGCTTGAACAAGATCCGCAAGCGCCTGGGTGGCGAGCGCCATCAGCGGCTGCTGGCGTTGATGGAGGCCGCTCTGGTCGAGCAGGGACGCAGTGGCGATGTGGAGCGCCACCGAGGCTGGATCGAGGGCCTGCTGAGCGAGTACTACGACCCGATGTATGCCTTCCAGCGCGAGAGCAAGGGGGCGCGCATCGAGTTCGTTGGCGACCATGCCGCCGTCCTCGATTACCTGCGCCAGCGCCCGCCCACCCTGTAGCTGCTGTCGAGCCTGCGAGGCTGCGCACGAGGGCGCAGTCCTCGCCAAACCTGCCAGTGAGTATTTTCGGGATGAGCGCGGTGCCTGCTTTGCGGGTGCTGCGTACCCGGTCGCAGCCGCGCTGGCGCTTGGCTGCGTTCAGGGGAAGGGTTACAGCAGGGCGGCGCCCACCAGGCCGCAGACGATGCCGACCAGCATGGTCAGCACGGCCACGGTCACCAGCACCCGGGCGTCGAAGTCCTTTCGCAGCATCAGCAGCGAAGGCAGGCTGATGCTCGGCAGGGTCATCAGCAGGGCCACGGCAGGCCCGGTGCCCAGGCCCAGGGTCATCATGGTCTGGACGATGGGGATTTCCGCGGCGGTGGGAATCACGAACAGGGTTCCGGCGATTGCCAGGGGCACCAGCCACAGCAGGCTGTTGCCCATGGCCCCATCGATGTGGGGGAACAGCCAGACCCGTGCCGCGCCCAGCAGCAGGACGGCGAGGATATAGATCGGGATGGTGCTCCAGAACAGTTGCCACAGGGTCTTGCCCCAGCGCACGAGGAATGGTTGCTCGTTCGGCGTACCGGCCTCCACCACGGCTTCCACGGCCGCTTCGGGCAGTTGTTCGGGGCGCGCCACGCGTTGGGCGACCAGCGAGACGCCCAACACCAGGACGATGCCGGCCACCAGGCGCAGGGCCGTGAAACCCCAGCCCAGGACGAAGCCCATGAACACCAGGGTCGCGGGGTTGAGCACCGGGTTGGCGATCCAGAAGGCCAGGGCCGCGCCCACCGACACGTTCTGCCGACGCAGGCCGGCGGCCACCGGCGCGGCGCAGCAGGAGCACATCATGCCGGGCAGGGCGAACAGGCCGCCACGCAGGGTCGAGCCGAAGCCGGCACGGCCGAACAGGCGCAGCAGCCAGTCCCGGGGAATCAGCACCTGCAACAGCGATCCCAGGATCACCGCCAGCACGGCCGCTTTCCAGATCGCCAGGAAATACACCTGGGCGTAGGCCAGGGCCGCGCTCCAGGGGGAGGTCTGCTGGTCATTGAGGATCGAGGCGCCGATGCTGTGGCTGTCGGCGGCGGTAAAGGCCTTGAGGTAGTAGGGCGACCACTTCACGTAGTACAGGCCGATAGCGGCAACCAGCAGGAACAGCAGGGGTTTCCACCAGAGCGACCAGCCACGGGCAGGCTGGGTGGAGACGAGGTTGGACATGAAGGGGGTTTCCGCACGAAGACAATAAGTGCCGATTTTAGCCCATGGCCGATCCGGTTGCTGAATCGATCATGGCGCCATCTTTTCCGGGATGGAGTCGTTGACAACTAATAACTCAAAAGTTATGGTTTCGATTCATAACTTTTGAGCTATGTATTGATGAACACTTCGACTGACCTCCTGTTCAGTGCTTTGGGCGATCGCACACGGCGCAGCCTGTTCCAGAGCTTGGCGCAGCAGGGTGAGCAATCGGTGCATGCGATGACGGCCCAGGCCGGGATCTCCCAGCCGGCGGTATCCAAGCACCTGGCGGTGCTCAAGCGCGCCGGCCTGGTGCAGGACCGACGTGCCGGTCGCGAGACCTTCTACTGCATCCAGCCTGACGGGCTGGCGCCGCTGATCGACTGGATGAGCTTCTACAGCGAGTTCTGGAATAAACGACTCGATTCGCTGGAAGACCTGTTGGGGCGCATGGACACATGAACCCCATCCCGGATGACGATCGAACCCTGGTATTCCAGCGGCAAGTGTCGCATCCACCGGAAAAGGTCTGGCGTGCCCTGACCGAGTCCTGGTTGATGGACGAATGGCTGCTGAACAACGACTTCATGCCCGTGGTCGGCCATCGCTTCACGGTGCGTGCCAAGCCTCTGCCGGGCTGGTCCGGGATCACCCATTGCGAGGTGCTGACGGTGGAGGCGCCGCATCGGCTGGCCTACCGCTGGGGCAATGGCACCGAGTCGGTCAACGGCCTGCAAACCCTGGTGACCTGGAGCCTGACGGCCAATGCTGGTGGCACCCTGATTCATCTCGAACATTCCGGATTTGGCGCCAGCGACCAGCTCAGCGCCGGGCGGATCGGCGCCTTGTGGCCGGTATTTCTGCAACGCATGGACACTTTATTGGGAGCAATCGCATGACTTTGATCCAACCGCAGGTCGCCGTGGTCTATCACAGTGGCTATGGCCATACCGAGCGTCAGGCGCGAGCCGTTGCCGAGGGCGTGGCCCAGGTCCCGGGGGTACAGGCGGTGTTGCTCGACCTCGAGCAGGCCGCTGCACAGCTGGAACTGCTGAACCAGGCCGACGGCATCATCTTTGGCTCGCCCACCTACCTGGGTAACGTGTCGGCCGCCTTCAAGGCGTTCCAGGAAATGACCTCGAGCACGGTCATGTCCAATGGTTATACCTGGCGCGACAAGGTGGCTGCCGGCTTCACCAACTCAGGTGCCCAGGCCGGAGACAAACTGGCCACCCTGGTGCAACTGGCGCTGTTCGCCGCCCAGCACGGCATGCATTGGGTCAACATGAGCCTGCCGCCGGCCAACAACAGTTCCAGCGGTTCTGCCGCCGACCTCAACCGCCTGGGTTTCTGGCTGGGGGCCGGGGCCCAGTCGAATGTCGATGAAAGCGCGCAGACCGCGCCGCCGGAAGCCGATCTCGCCACTGCCCGGCATCTTGGCCAGCGGGTGGCCGAGGTCACCTTGCAACTGGTCCATGGTCGCGAACGGCTGGGGCGGGCGGCCTGAGGCGAAGCTGCGGTTGCGAAGGCGCCCCGTGCTTGCCTGCTGCCGGTCAAGCCTCCCTACCGGTTCAGCTCTCGCACTGCCTGCAATGCCCTGGGCTGATCAGCTCGGGCACTCATGCGCGCCGTTGTCCAGGCCCTGCTTGTAGCTCTGGCTGTGCAGGCTGGCCTTGCCATTGCGCCAGGTCAGGGTCAGTACGTACAACGAGTCGAAGTCGTTGGAGGCCCAGTCTTCGGTGATGGAGTGCTTTTCGCCCACGGCCTCTTCAGCGACCTTGTTGATCAACTCCGGCAGGTAGCCGTGGGACCAGGCGGTGTAGATGATCGAGTTGTGGTAGCGATCATGCAGCAGTTCGTCCGCCAGCTCGCTGGTGTCATTGGCGGCGAAGTCGATGTTCACCGGCAGGCCGAGCTTGATGGCGCTGGGGCTGATGGTCATCAAGGGGCGGATGTAGCTGTAGGAGTTGTCCAGCTCGCCTTCCTCGACGTTGCGCGTCGGGTCGGCGGCGAACACGTACTGCGCCTTGCCGAATTTTTCCGGCAGCAGCGAGGCCAGGTCGATGGCCCGGTTCAGGCCCTGGCAATTGAGTTGGCCAAGGCCGCCGGCGGGTTTTTCCGCGTGGCGCAAAAAGACCAGGGTCTGGGTGCCATCCGCTGGTTGCGCGCGGCTGGCGCTGGATTCCAGTGACAGGCACAAAGTACTGCCCAGCAGCAGGGCGGGGAGTGGCAGGTAGCGGCGGTGCAGGACGTAGCGGGCAAGGCGGTGGGGCAAGTTCATGGGTTTGTCATTCTTGGCAGGCATTCATGATGGCTGACAAACCGAGGTTCCCTGTCGTTGCTTCGGCCTGTCGAAGCCGTGGGTTCTGAGTCCCTGGATGGCATTTGGTTCGATCATCGGCAGATTGAGCGTTGCTGGTTGCCGATTTAAGAATCGCCGACGGATAATTCCTCGCGATTGCCCGCCTGTGGCGCTGTTCCCCTTTTGATTGAGACTGGAAGCCTGTCATGACCGATCTTTCCGCTTTTGCCGTCACCCAGAAATGGCCTGCGCAATTTCCCGACTGGATCCAGTTGTACTCCCTGCCCACCCCCAACGGAGTCAAGGTCTCGATCATGCTCGAGGAGATCGGCCTGCCTTATGAGGCGCACCGCGTCAGCTTCGACACCCAGGACCAGATGACACCCGAGTTCCTCAGTGTCAGCCCCAACAACAAGATCCCGGCGATCCTCGATCCCCATGGCCCGGGCGAGCAGCCGCTGGCGTTGTTCGAGTCCGGGGCGATCCTGATCTACCTGGCCGACAAGAGCGGGCAACTGCTGGCCCAGGAATCGGCGGCCCGCTATGAAACTATCCAGTGGCTGATGTTCCAGATGGGCGGCATCGGGCCGATGTTCGGCCAGGTGGGTTTCTTCAATAAATTCGCCGGCAAGGAATACGAGGACAAGCGTCCCCTGGAGCGCTATGTCAACGAAGCCAAGCGCCTGCTGGGGGTGCTCGACAAGCACCTGCAAGGGCGTGACTGGATCATGGGCGAGCGCTACACCATCGCCGATATCGCCACCTTCCCCTGGATTCGCAACCTGATCGGCTTCTATGAGGCGGGCGAGCTGGTGGGGATCGACAATTTCCCCAACGTGCAGCGGGTGTTGGCGCGTTTCCTGGCGCGTCCTGCGGTGATCCGCGGCCTGGAGATTCCCAAGCCGGCCTGAGGGAGGCCAGGCGCCTGGCCGGCGGCGACTCCGGGCTTGGCATAGTGCTGCCAGGCATTGGCGAGCCCTGCCACCAGGCAATCCCTGCACGGGCCTGCGTACTCAGGTTCGCGCGGGGCGCAGCAGCTCGATATGCTCCGGTGGCACCAGGGTGCGCAGGGTCTTGTAGAGCGCCCGGGTTTCCAGCAGGTTCCAGATTCGCAGCAGGGTTTCCAGGGCGTCGAGTGGCTTGCTGATGAAGTCCCTCGCGCCCAGGGCCAGGGCCCGCAGGCGGGTTTCGCGCGTGGCGTCGGCGGTCAGCACCAGGATCGGCAGGTAGTCGTTGGCCGGAATCCGTCGGTTGAGTTGCTCCAGTACCGCAAAACCATCGAACTCGGGCATGTGCAGGTCGAGGATCACCAGGTCCGGCTCGAAGCTGTTGAACAGCTCCAGGGTGCGCAGCGGCTGGGTGCTGCCCAGGACGTTGTGCAGCCCTTCGCGGGCCAGCAGTTGTTCCATCAGGTCAAGGTTGGGGCGCTGGTCGTCGATGATCAGGATGCGCATATCGGCAGTCATGTGGGCTCCGGCAAACAGGTTTCCAGGTGCGCGAGGAACACCGGGACATGGATCGGCTTGGTCAGGATCGCCGTGGCCCCGGCCTCGCGCAGGGCGCGATGGGTGGCCTGGCTGGCATCGGCGGTGATCATCAGGATCGGGGTGGTGGCTGTGCTGCCCAGGGCCCGTAGCCGCTGCAGTACCTGCAGGCCACAGAGGTCCGGCAGGTTCACATCCAGCAGGATCATCTGCGGGTTGTGCTGGCGGGCCAGGTCGAGGCCGATCTGGCCCTGCATGCTCGACAGCAGGCGGATGTCCGGGCGGCGCTGCAACAGTGTCTCGATCAGCGCCAGGCTTTGCAGGTTGTCCTCGATGCACAAGACCTTGCCCTGGGGGCGCGACGCACCGCTCGAGGGCGGGGGGCTTGGCTGCGGCTTGGCCAGGGAGGGCGTGATCGCAGGTTCCGCCAGTTGCACGAAGGGCAGCTCCAGGGTGAAGCGGCTGCCCTCGCCGATGCGGCTGCATACCTGGAGGCTGCCATCCATCATTTCCAGCAGGCTCTTGCTCAGGGCCAGGCCCAGGCCGGTGCCTTCGACGCTGGGGTCGGCGCCCAGACGCTCGAACGGCTTGAACAGGTGCGCCAAGTGTTCGCTGGCGATGCCGGCGCCGGTATCGATCACACTGATGCGTTGGCGTCCCTGGCAGTGGTTGACCTCGATACTGACCCGGCCGCCCCGGCGGTTGTACTTGATGGCGTTGGACAACAGGTTGAGCAGGATCTGCACCAGCCGCTGGCGGTCGGCAATCACTGCACTGTCTGCCGCCAGTGGCGGTAGGGGCGCCAGTTGGATATGGGCGTCGGCGGCCATGGGCGAGACCAGGGTCAGGGCTTCGTGCAGTACCGGGGCCAGGGCCACGGGCTCGACATTCAGCGGTAGGCGGCCGGCCTCGATCCGGGCGATGTCCAGGACCTCGTTGATCAGCCCCAGCAGGTGTTGGCCGGCCCGCAGGATGTGGCCAACCTGGGGACGCTGGCCGGCCGTGGAGTCCATGTCCAGCAGTTGGGCGAAGCCGAGGATGGCGTTCAGCGGCGTGCGTAATTCATGGCTCATGCGCGAGAGAAACTCGCTCTTGGCGCGACTGGCGCTTTCCGCTTCCTCGCGGGCGGTGCTCAGGGCGATCTCCGCGGCGCGGCGGTCGGTGATGTCCCGGGTGATCTTGGAAAAGCCCCGCAGCGCGCCGCTGGCATCGTACTGCGCGGTGATCACCACGCTGGCCCAGAACCGGCTGCCATCCTTGCGACAGCGCCAGGCCTCTTCCATGTAGTGGCCATGGGCGGTGGCCTCGCGCAGGGCCATGTCCGGGTGCTGCGGGCATTCTTCGGCCAGGTAGAACAGGGAGAAGTGGCGACCGATGATCTCCTGCTCTCGGTAACCCTTGATCCGTTGCGCGCCGACGTTCCAGGTGGTGACCCGGCCGGCGGTATCCAGGGCGAAGATCCCGTAGTCCTTGACGCCATCGATGATCAATCGCAGGCGTTCCTCGTTGTCGCGCAGGGCGCGCTCGCGCTCGGCCAGCAGTTGCCCGGCCTGCACCAACCGTGTGCCTAGCTGGCCGATCTCGTCCTGTTCCGGCGCCTGCGGCAGCAGCGGTTGGCCCAGCGCCAGGCGCTGGGCATTGACCTGGACCTGCTGCACCCGGGTGACGATGCCGCGCGACAGCAACAGCACCGCGACGATGGCGCCGAACAGCCCGCAACCGGCGGCGAGCAGGGTGGCCAGCAGCAAGCGCATGCGGATCGCCGCAGCGGCCCCGGTGCGTTCGGCCAGCAGGGCGTCTTCGCGCACGCGCATGGCGCTGATCTGCTCACGCAGCACGTCCAGCACCCGTTTGTTGTCGATCAGGATCGCCGTCACCGAGTCGTCGTCGCGACGGCCATTGCGCAGGGCCGCCAGGCCATCGAGCTTGGTACGGATCAGGGGGGTGATGGTTTGCAGGTACTCGCGCATGCGTTCATCGCGCACATTCCGATCCAGGCGTTGCAGGGCCGCCTCGATCCGTGGGCGGGCCTGGAGGTAGGCTGGCAGGAAGTCTTCGCGACCGGTCAACAGGTAACCACGCACGCTGGCGGCGGCTTCGGCCAGCAGGGTATGCACGGCCTGGATATCGCCCTGCACTTGCAGCACCCGGCGCACGTCTTCTTCGGCGCGGGCGGTCTGGCGCTCGGTGCTGTAGATCAACACCAGCGATAGCAGCAGGATGACCAAGGGCAGGGAGATCGCCACCAGGGCCTTGCCCCGTAGTGGCAGGTCGGCCCAGCGCCTGGCGTTGAAGAGATTCATGACCAGGAACCTCCCGGTTGCGCCACCAGGCCCAGGGCGATACCACGCACGGCGGCCTGGGTACGATCCGCGGCGCCGAGCTTGCCGATGACCCGTTCGACGTGGGCCTTGGCGGTGCCGGTGGTGATGCCGAGCGTTTCGCCGATCTGGCGATTGCTCATGCCGCCCGCCACCAGGCCCAGTACCTGGCGCTCGCGGGCGGTCAGGGCCTGGGCCGCGGACACCTGGCCGCCGCGTTCGGTCAGGCGCCGCAGCAGGCGCGCGCTGACGCCACCGTTAAGGACTTCTTCGCCCCGGGCGACCCGCTGCAGTGCGTCGATCACCTCGGCCCGGCTGGCATCCTTGAGCAGGTAGCCCACGGCACCAGCGGCCATGGCGGCTTCCAGGTGGTCGGGGCTGTCGTCCATCGTGAAGATCACCACCTTGACCGCCGGTTGGCGCTGGCCCAACAGGCGTGCGGTGCCCAGGCCATTGAGCCTGGGCATGCGGATGTCGAGGATGGCGATGTCCGGACGCAGTTGCTCGCACAGGGCCAGGGCCTGCTCGCCATCGCTGGCCTGGCCGACCACTGTCAGCTCCGGATTGCCTGCGAGCAGGGCGACGAAACCGGTACGGGTCACTTCGTGATCATCGGCCAGGACCAGGCGTATGGGGGCGCTCATGCCGTGTGCTCCCGGGTCAGCAAGGGAACGCGCACCAGGATCCGTGTGCCACCTGCGGGTTGGCTGTCGCAGGTGAAATGGCCACCCAGCAGGTGGGCACGCTCCTGCATCGCCAGTTGACCCCAGTGCTCAAGGCCATGGACAGGGGGATCGGGCAGGCCGCGGCCATTGTCACTGATGCACAGCACCGCCTGGTCCTGCTCCAGGGCCAGGCTCAGCTCGGTGTGGCTGGCCCCGGCGTGCTTGAGAATGTTGTTGATGGCTTCCTGGGCGATACGGAACAGGGCTGTTTCCAGAGCGCCTGGCAAGCGTTGCGGGCAGCGTTGTTGCCAGTGCACGGCAAGCCCGGCGTCGCGCAGGCGATCGGCCTCGCGATCGATGGCTCGCAGCAGGCCGAAGTCGTCGAGCACGTGGGGACGCAAGCCGCCGATCAACTGCCGGCCTTCGCCTACGCAGCCCTGGGCCAGTTGCAGGATGGCTTGCAATTGGTCGTGCAATGGCGTTGGCAGCGGCGGACAGCATCCGGCGAACCCTTGCAGGCGCTGATGCAGACCGGCCAGGGTTTGCGCCAGGCCGTCGTGCAAGTCGTAGGCCACGCGCCGGCGCTCGTCCTCCTGGGCGCTGAACAGGCGCTGCACCAGCTCCGACATGCTGCGCTCACGAGCTTGCAGGGCCTGTAGCAGCCGCTGGTTTTCCAGGTGCGTGGCCAGCAGCGTGGCCAACAGCTGCAGGGATTCCAGGTCTTCGTTGTGCACCGGGCTGATGGGCACGCTGTTGGCCAGGAGCAGGATGCCGAAGACCCGCCCGTCGGCACCCTGCAGGGGCACCCGGACCAGGCTTGGGTCCTGGCTGGCCGGCCATGGCTGTTCCTGCAGGGGCGAGCCTGCCTGGGCATGCAAGGTTTGCAGGTGCTCGTTGCTGCCGTGCCCGGCACTCAACTGCACCACGCCATCGGTGCCCCATTCCAGCAACAGGCCATGGTCCATGGCGGCGAAGGCGCAGGCTCGCTGCAGCACTCGCTGGCGTACCTGCGCAGGCGGCAGTTGCAGCAGCTCCTGGCCGGTATCCACCAACAGGCGCAGGCGTGCGGCGCGGCTCTGCGCCTGTCGGTACTGGCTACGCAGGGCCAGGGCGCTGGCGGGGTCGAGGGACGGGCTGGACATGGGCGGGCTCCGGGGCAGCGGTACGATCGGGGGAGGCAGGGCATTAGACCTGCTGGCTGGCGCTGCGCCTATCTGCCGAATGGCATAGGCCGAGGTTTCCAGTTGGCCGATGGCGAGCCGGGCGGTCCTTGGCACAGTGCAGGGCATTGAAACCCACCGGAGTCACTCGATGAAACTGAAAACCACTGCCCTGGCCCTGTGCTTGTTCCTCGCTGCGCCGCTGGCCCTGGCCCTGGAGGCCACTCCCTACGTCTACCGCACCGTGGCCGAGCAACCGCGGGATGCCCGGGACCAGGAAATCGCCGGCCTGTTCGAGCGCTGGAACAGCGCCTTGCAAAGTGGCAAGGCGCAAGCCGTGGTCAGCCTGTATGCCCCTGACGCGGTATTGCAGCCCACCGTTTCCAACCTGGTGCGCAGCACCCCTGAGCAGATACAGGACTATTTCGAGCACTTCCTGGTGTCCAAGCCTGTAGGGCTGGTCAACTATCGGCAGATCCGCCACCTGGGGCCGGATGCGGCAATGGACAGCGGCGTCTACACCTTTACCCTGACCGCGGCCGATGGCCGGCAGCAACAGGTCCAGGCTCGCTACACCTTTCTCTATGAGCGCCTGGATGGGCAATGGAAGATCCTCAATCACCATTCCTCGGCGATGCCGCAAGTGCAGCCAGTACTGCAAGCCCGTCACTGATCCACTGTCGTTGCATCTGCGCCAGGCCCGTGCCTGGCGTTGGCTATTGCTCGCGATAGCGCCCCGGGGTCATGCCGAACCAACGCATGCAGGCCTTGTGAAAGCTGCTCTGGTCGCGAAACCCCAACAGTGCACCGATGTACTTCACGCTGCGCATGGAGTTGCGCAAGAAGCTGTGGGCGAGCATCAGCCGGGCTTCGTCCTGCAACGCCGAGAAGTGCACGTCTTCATGGCCCAGGCGCCGTTGCAGGCTGCGGGTGCTGACCCCGACCATCTCGGCGATGTGTGGCAGGTCGCTGGGGGCCCCCCTGGCCAGGCATTCGGACAAGGCCCGGCGGACCCGGGCGGTCATCGAACCACTGAGCAGTACGTTGAGCCGAGTGCGGGCGTACTCCATGTGCAGTACATCCAGGGCCGGGTCGGCGCTGGGCAGCGCGATCGCACAGTCCTGGCTGCTGAAGGTCAGGCTGTTGTGTGGCGCGCAGAACTGCAGGTTGTCTCCCAGCAAGTGCCGCAAGGCCCGGGTGTCCACCGGTTCCGGGTAGGTGAAGGCTGCAGCCAGGGGCTGGAGTTTTTGCTGGGGCAGTAGCCAGTGCAGCAGGCCCAGGGTCTGGGCGGCGCCGGCATCGACCACTGCCCGGGGGATCAGCGAGGGCTCGGCGGTGATGTCGAAGCCGATCAGCGTCAGGGCATGGGGCTTGCGCTCCAGGCACATGCAAAAGCCGTTGCTGATCAGTGCGTGGTAGTCCACCAGGCGCTGCAGCGCCGTCCCCAGGGTCGCACAGGACATCACCGCGTAGCCCAATGCCTTGAGGTTGGCCGGATGGGCCTTGTTGTAGGCCAGCAGGCCCAGGTCAGGGTTCCCTGTGCTGCGGGTGGCCTCTTTCATCACCTGATAGACCAGTTCCAGCCTGACGCCCTTGGGATTTTCATCAACGTCCTGGATGCTGCTGCCGAATTGCTTGAGCAGGGCGTCAACGTTGGCGCCGCCCTCTCTCATGACATCGGCGAGCACCCGAAAGCTGGCGCTGGTCATTCTGTGCATAGGTCTTCCTGGACTGGTGGCTAAACGATGCCGGTGCGGCCTTGGGCATGATTGCAATAAACAAAAGATCGCAGACGATTAAGCAGCGGGGCAGGTTCCCGAGGACAAGCGAAAGGTGTCCGGGAACACTTCCTCACGGACCGAGGGAGGGTCGATCATGGTCGGGCAGGGGCCCCCGGGGATCGCCGCGCTGGCTTTAGCGCAAGGCTTGCCGGGGAGTGCCGTTGTCTTGCCTAGGGATCAGACATGCAGAGCATCAAAGACTTTTATCGAGAGCTGGCCGATGGCCGCTTGATGCTGGCGTTCCAGCCGGTGGTATGGCTGGCGGACAGCAGTCGGGTGCTGTACCACGAGGGGCTGCTGCGGCGTATCGATGCCCAGGGTGGCGATACCTATCCCCTGGCCCACCTGGAGAAGCAGGCGCTGATACGCGAGCTGGACCGCAACGTGGTGCTCTGCGTGATCGCCTGCCTGCACCGGGATGACCGCCTGCGCCTGGGTTGCAACATCTCGGCCCGTAGCGCGGTCATCGATTCCTTTTGGCTCGAGATCATCGAGGCATTGCGCGAGGCACCTTCGGTGGCGGCCCGGTTGGTCATCGAGATCACCGAAAGTGCCGCTCCGCCGAGTATCGAGGCCGCCAGCGAGTTTGTCCGCTGCCTGCGTGGATTGGGTTGCCGGGTGGCCATCGACGATTTCGGTGCAGGCGTGGGCACCCTGGAGTTCATCCGCCAGACCCGGCCCGACATCGTCAAGATCGATAAGGGCTATATCCAGCGCGCCCGTGGCGAGGCCAACAGCGCCCAGACCCTTGGTCACCTGGTGCAGTTGTGCAAGACCCTGGCGCCCTGCGTGATCGTCGAGGGCCTGGAAAGCATCGCCGACCAGGAGTTGGCCAGCGATTGTGGTGGCGAGTGGGGGCAGGGCTATCTGTTCGGCCGCCCCCATGTGGATCGCCTGGGGCAGCGTTGCCAGGTATCGCGGATGGCCCAGGAGTCGTGCACGTCGGATCAGGCGTAGCGCCGCCACAGGTCATAGGGCAAGAACAGCAGGTCCACGAAGCCATCGAAGGGCAACGAGACCATGACTGCGCTGACCTGGCAGATCACTATCTTCGAGCACTTGGAGTACAAGCGCCTATGAAATTCGTTGGTCGGTTCGATGAGTCCGAGTAGGCGCAGGGTCTCCTGGGTGCCCTTGAAGATCGAGAAGTCACTGACATAGTTGCGGTTCACCCGTGCCAGGGTGGTGCCGCAGCCGGACAGGCACAGTGACAAGCACAGGATCCCGGCTGTTTTAGCGATGATGCCGGTGCTCATGGATGGGGCTCGGTCAGTGATGGGCTGCCCTGGTAGTTGGTGGTTGCTGCAGGTGCGTCTTCAGGCATGGGTGGCTGTTTCTTGGCATTCAGGTTGCGCTTGGGGCGTTCCGGCTGCATGGCGTCATAGGGCAGCAATACGGTGTCGAGCAAGGCGTCGGCCGGCAGGGTCACGATGATTGCGATGGGGCACACCACCATGGCCCAGCAGCCGCCGGTGATCATCCGGCCGTAGCCTTCCAGGTCGTAGCCGGTGAGGACCTGGGCGCTGGTCTGGGTGCTGCGGTAGTAGCGGTCATCGCGCCAATCCAGCGCGCCGCCACGGGCCATGTAGGTACCGCAGCCGGCCAGCAGCAGGGTGTGGAGCAGCAACAGGGTGTTGAGGATTCGGATGATCGGGATTCCATTCAGTGCCCGGGCGCGATGCCGGGAGAGGGTCAGTCGTTGATGGCGTCGTAGGGCAGCAGCGCGGTGTCGGCGACTACATCCACTGGCAGGCTGACGATGGCTACTACCGGGCAGACGATGCTCATCCAGCAGAACACCGTGGTGTAGCCGGAATAGCCCGTGGCGCCGCGCATGGTCAGCAGCTCGACATTGGCCTGGGTGCCTTTGTAGTAGTCGTAGTGGCTGTGTGAGTTGGGCGTGCGGGCAATCAGGGTTCCGCAGCCCACCAGGCTGAGCAGGCAGAGTGCGATTACGACACGGAGGGTTCTGATGGTGCCATTCCTTAGCAGGGGGATTTTGCGCGCGCATGTTCGCAGAAGGCCGCTGTGCAGGCTAGATTGGGCGCGGATAAATAATCACGTGCCACCTGGAGTCGTGCATGAGGGATGTTCGTACCATCGATCAGTTGTTCGAGCCGCAGCCTGTGTCCTGGGGGTTGCGAGGCGATCCTTACCTGTGGCTGGCGATGGCCGCGCAGTTGGCCGCAACGCCCTGGCCGGGCAGCCAGCAGCAACTGGATGCCGTGCTTGCCGAGGCATTCGAACAACTGACCAGCAGGCCTCTTGATACCCAGGGGCATTTTTTCGTCGAGTCCTTTGCCCACGGCGGCATGTCCAGCGGTGGGATTTCCCCGTCGTTCTGGCGTGAGCGCGGGTTGCCGTTGCTGCGCCAGCGCTGGTCCGAGGCCTGATCAGAGCGTCGAGGGGATCAGGGCCAGCAGGTCGGTGCCTCCCACGTCCACCCCGGCCTGGAACAGCAGGGTCGTGGCCTGGCCGCGATGGTGGGTCTGGTGGTTGAAGAAATGCACCAGCAGGGCGTAGAAGCTGCGCTCGGCAGCGATACCCTGGGTGTTGCTGTAGTGCAGGACGGTGTCCAGGTCGCTGTCGGTCAGGGCGTGGGTAAAGTCCAGGATCAGCTGGTCCAGCCACTGGCGCTGTTGCCACAGCGAGCGGATCTCGGGGTATAGCAGGCTCCTGAGGTCTTGCGGGGTCGCCACCTGCTGCAACGGCGCCAGGGCCGGATGATGGGCGGGGTGCTGGGTAAAGCGCTTGAGCCAGATGGTATCGCCGGCCAGCAGGTGGTTGAGGGTTCCGAGGATCGAACCGAAGAAGGCCTGCCGGTCCAGGGCGATCTGCTCGTCGGGCAACTGCATGGTGGCCTGGTACAGCTTGGCATTCATCCACTGGTTATAGCGGGCCAGCAGGCCCAGGTGCTCGATACGGTTCATGGCCGTTCCTTGTTGCCATCAGGCGGGCGATAGCTTCGCAAGGCCGGCAGTGCCAGTGCAAGGGGCGTCGCGGCGCAATACCAGCGTTCGCAGGCTCGGCAGTGGTGGCAAAGGCGGTGGGGGGATGAGCGAGGTGACGTGGTAACGAGCAGCCGTTTGCCATGACGGGGAAGACGACGCCGTGTTTCGCGAGGGTGCCGGCAGGCCGGCACCACGGGTTTTTAGTATCAGACCACTTCGTCGATCAGCGAAGTGCTTGTCGGTTTGACGCCGGTTGGGGCTGGGGTCTGGTTCTTGAACGCATCCCTGAGCTTTTCCAGGGCTTCTTTCTGTTCGGCTGTCAGGGGGGGTGGGGATTTGTCAGCCGGTGGAAGGTTGATGCCGGGCAGGGTGCCGCCACTGGTCAACGGGGGGAAAGGGCGATTGTTGATTTCCATGACACTGCTTCCATGAGTGAGGGTTGAACCCAGGTTAGCGGCCATGGATCGTCGGTCTTTAGTTGGCAGGTTGCCCATGGGTGACCAGAGACGACCTGCCATAAAGAGACTTTTAGTTGATAACCATTCTCATTGGAGAATAAGATATGTTATTACATTGTTTTTGTTCTAGGAGTCGTCCCCATGAAAGTCCTGTCATCCCTCAAGGAAGCCAAGAACCGTCACCGTGACTGCCAGATCGTCAAGCGTCGCGGTCGCATCTATGTGATCTGCAAATCCAACCCGCGCTTCAAGGCCCGCCAGGGCGGGGCGAAGAACAGAAACAAGGGCTGAGTACAGCGTCAGGTTGGAGGGGCAGGGCGCTGTGCGAACTGCCCGCTCTCGACAGTGCCCCGGACCCGGGGCACAGGCTTTTCAGTCGTGCAGCAGGGTCGAGCCGTACTCATTGAAGCTGTTGCCCAGGGCGCTGCTGCCGTTGAGATTCAAATTGTTCACGCCGCCCCCGAGTCGGCACTTGTCTGAATAGCAGGGGTGGGTCGCCGAACTGGAGCAGGCGCCCAGTAGAAGGGTGGCGCTTATCAGGAACACCTTGAGGCAGCTCAACTTCATTTTCAGCATCTCCAGAGCAGGGTCAGGGATCGAGCGGACCGCAGCCTCATCCTACTCTGTTACATGTTGATACATCTTGCTGCCCTGGAAAAATATCTGCGGTGGGCGCCTGATGTCGGCTGCGCAAGGCGTTGCCCCGTGGGGTGCGGGCCATTGTTTCCCTGGGCCAGACCCGGTAGAAAGGCGCCATGCATTCAGAAAACAGATATCAGTATGAGCGACATTGAGAAATCCAATAGCCGCCTGTTCGACCTGGATCTGCTGCGAGCCATTGTCACGGTGGCCGATTGCGGTAGCTTCACCACGGCGGCGACTCGCTTGCACTCCACCCAGTCCACCATCAGCCAGAAGATCCGCCGCCTGGAGGAGATGGCCGGGCATCGCCTGCTCGAGCGTGGTAATCGCGATGTGTTGCCTACCGAGGCGGGCGAGACGCTGCTGGGTTATGCCCGGCGCTTGCTGGCGCTGAACGACGAAATGCTCGAAGCATTGTCCGGGGCCTCGGTGGCCTTGACGGTACGCATTGGCGTACCGGATGACTTTGCCGCAGGCCGCACTACCGAGCAGTTGGCCGCCTTCAATCGACGCTACCCCCAGGTAAAGCTGGAGGTCACCAGCGGCATGAGCCGCGACTTGAGCGCCAGCTATGACCGTGGCGAACTGGACCTGGTGTTGCTCAAGCAACGCCAGAACAGCCGCGAGGCGCTGGCTTGCTGGCCGGAGAAGACCCGTTGGGTGGACAGCGCCAGGAATCCCTGCATCGACCTTGACCCATTGCCTATCGTGACCTTTCCGCCACGAGGGGTGTACCGCGATGAAATGATCAATGCCCTGGAGGCCATCGGTCGGCGCTGGCACATCAGTTTCACCAGTTCCAGCCTCAGTGGCCTGCAGTCGGCCATTGCCGATGGCATGGGCATCGGCCTGCTGCCGCTGCGGGCGGTGACGGCCGAACATGCCATGTTGCCCAAGGCCACCGGGTTGCCCGCGGTGGATGTCTTCGAAGTGGCGTTGCTGCACCGCCCGGCGGCGGACCCGATGGTCAAGGAGTTGGCGCGGGTACTGTGCCGTGTACTGGCCCAGGACACCCGTGGCTGAGGTGGCTTGGCATTTGATAAATGAATGTCATGCATTTTTGTATTTAATTTGTGCATGAGTGCGCCGCTGGATATCGTGGTTGCCATGGCGGTCCGTGCCCCTGGTACGCCGACCCGACGCTTTGTCCACCTTGGCACCCTTGATGCGCGGGGCAGCAAAACAACAACGAGGAGAGTCTCCATGTCCAAATCCACCTACTACGCGCCGCATGGCGGGCATCCGGCCCAGACCGAGCTGCTCACCGACCGGGCGATGTTCACCGAAGCCTACGCGGTGATCCCCAAGGGCGTGATGCGCGATATCGTCACCAGCCATCTGCCCCACTGGGACAACATGCGCATGTGGGTCATCGCTCGCCCGCTGTCGGGTTTCGCTGAAACCTTCTCCCAGTACATCGTCGAAGTCGGCCCCAATGGCGGTAGCGACAAGCCCGAGCAGGACCCCAACGCCGAAGCGGTGCTGTTCGTTGTTGAAGGTGAAGTGAAGCTGACCCTGCAAGGCCAGGAACATGTACTCACGCCGGGTGGCTATGCCTTCATTCCGCCGGCCGCCGACTGGAAGCTGCGTAACACCAGTGGTACCGAGGCGCGCTTCCACTGGATCCGCAAGCACTACCAGAAGGTCGACGGTGTGCCGTATCCGGAGGCGTTCGTCACCAACGAACAGGACATCGAGCCGCGGGTGATGCCCGATACCGAGGGCCGCTGGAGTACCACGCGCTTCGTCGACATGAGCGACATGCGCCATGACATGCACGTCAACATCGTCAACTTCGAGCCGGGTGGCGTGATTCCGTTCGCCGAGACCCACGTCATGGAACACGGCCTCTATGTGCTGGAAGGCAAGGCGGTGTATCGCCTGAACCAGGACTGGGTCGAGGTCGAGGCCGGCGACTTCATGTGGCTGCGTGCCTTCTGCCCGCAGGCCTGCTACTCCGGTGGCCCGGGTCGCTTCCGCTACCTGCTGTACAAGGATGTGAACCGGCAGATGCGCCTGACCCTGCACGCACCCCATTGATGGGTTGGCGGGGCGGGCAGCGATGCTTGCAGTCCTGCCTGTTGCAAGACCAGAGAAAACCGGCGAGCGATCGCCGGTTTTCTTTGGCCCGCAGAACAGGTGGGCCTTTGGGGGGCTGAGACTGCTGTCTGGGCGGTTGGCGCGACAGTATGTCGCACTGGCGCGTTCGGCGAGCCTGGTCTTTGCTGTGTCGGTCTCGGCGTAGTGCCGGTCGTGGCTGGTTCACGCCGGGCGAGGGGTAGAAGTGTCCAGCCCCTTGTAGATGGAGGTCAGGCTACAGAAAAGGACGCGGATCGTTATCGATATATCGACCAAGGAGGTCATGTTGAAAAAGAAGATGCTGGCGGCTTCGCTGCTGCTCTGGATGTTCTCGTTGACGGCTCAGGCAGACTGCGCAGTACTGGGCCCCTGGGACGATCCCTGCACGAAGCCGGTGCTAGGACCGACCCCGACGGTTTGCGAGTGCCCCAATAACTAACCTGTGTCCCGACAGGGGATATGGATTTTCGGTGACTGACCAGGAGGTTGAACATGAAGAAGGTGATGTTGGCGGTATTGCTACTGTGTGGTTTTTCCCTGACGGCCCAGGCATCTTGCCCGGTGTTCGGGCCATCCGAGGATCCATGCAGCGGTCCGGTGTTTGGCCCGACCACTTGCGAATGCCCTTGAGATAGCTTGCCTGGCGGGCCCGGCGGATGTCGGGCCTGCACTTGGGCAAGAAGGTTGTGAGGGCCGGGTGGGCAAGGCCCAACGTGCAGCATGCGGGTTTGTCGATACATGGCTGGATCCTGGCGCCCCGACGTTACGGAGAACAGGCAATGAAGACGCTTCAAGCATTGGTTTTCGATGTCCAGGGGACCGTCACCGATTTTCGTTCGAGCATCGCGCAACAGGCGGCAGCCATTGCGGGTGCCCGGGCTCCCAGCGTCGACTGGGGCCGTTTTGTCGATGCCTGGCGAGGCAAGTATCGCCCGGCCCTCGATGACATTCTTTGTGGCAGGCGGCCATGGACGTCCGTGGATCGCCTCTATCGCAGCGCCCTCGATGAGGTCATCGAGGCATACGACGTTGGATTCCTCGGCCCCGAGGAGCGCGAGCGCATCAACTTCGCCTGGCAGACGATCGCTCCCTGGCCCGATGTCGTCCAGGGCCTGCATCGACTCAAGGCCCGCTTCAAGCTGGCGACCCTGTCAAACGCCGACGTCAGTGCGGTGGTCAATATTTCAAAGGCCGGGGCATTGCCCTGGGACGCTATTTTCGCTGCCGAGATGGTCGGGACCTTCAAGCCCGATCCACGGACTTATGACATGGCGCTGCGCTATCTGGGCGTGGCTGCTGGCGATGCCATGATGGTTGCCTGTCACAAGTACGATCTGCTGGCTGCGGGGGCCCTGGGCATGAAAACCGCGTTCGTGGCCAGGCCGCTGGAGTTCGGGCCGGGGGGCGATGTCGATACCGCGTTCGATGAGCGGTTTGATATCAATGCTCGGGACTTCCTGGACTTGGCCGATCAACTGGGCTGCTGAGTCGCCAAGGTGGCAGTGGCGCCCTGGTGTTTTCATTCTGCCGATAGGCTTGTCAGGGACAGCGCGCTTGACTGCTCAAGTGTGAAAAGCGGTTTTCGTATCAAGGGCGTGTTCGAGGATAATGGCTGCAGCATTGTCCTTGGGAGCGATCCGGTGAAAGCAGTTTATGGCGAGGCCTATGTCGAGAAGTTGATCGACGCTCGAAGCTACGACGCCATGGCCACCCTGGGAGCCCATATCGAAGCGGCTGCACCCTTACCCGGTGAGCCAGCCCTGGGCCTGCCCATACCCTTGTTTGTGTATGTGGAGGCCTTGACCTGGTTGGCCCAGTCCGTTCGGTCAGGTGCCTGGACATATTTCGAAGCGACACCGCTGTTGCGCCAGGAGGCGATGTGCCAAGGCCTTGCGCAGTTGGGTGGCGAGCTCTTCATGGGTTGGTATTGCTTTGGCATGCGCCATTGGATGGATAGCTCGAGGATGCGTGAACTGGACCACTGGCTCGACGAGTCGGAACAGGTGCAGGAGGCTTGGCTGGCAAGCCTGCTCGACTCGCACCGTGCTCGAGTCAAAGAATTGCTTTGCGCAAGGATCGAGCAGGTAGTTGGTTGAACATCGGACGAGAAGAGCGCTGAGCATGACGGGTAATACTTCACGCCTGGTTTATCGGGTACCACAGCCTGGCGATGCGCAACGGCTGTTGTGTATCTACGGCGACCCTCGAACCCAGCTTTTCAATCCGGCCGGGCCAATGGCCGATCTTGGCGAGGCCGAGCGGTTGCTGGAGCGCTGGATCGAACACTGGGCCAGGTACCAATACGGCACCTGGGCGATTTCCAGTAGCGATGCCCCCGAGCAGATCCTGGGTTTTGGCGGGATTGCCCATCACCACTATCTGGCTGAACAGCGCATCAACCTGGGTTATCGCTTCGCCGTTGAAGCGTGGGGCAAGGGCTATGCCACCCAGTTAGGCCAAGATGCCTTGCAGCATGCATTTGTGCAGCTTGGTTTGCCTGAGGTCTTCGGGCTGGTCCGGCCGGATCATGCGGCGTCCATCCGGGTGCTGGAGAAAATTGGCATGCAGCTCTTTGCCCAGTTGGATGATGTGCCTGGCCAGGCACCGAGCCTGGTGTACAGGGGGCGGCAAGGTAAGCCAGGCTGACCCAGGCCCGAAGCTCCAGCTATTGAGCGGCAATCCCTGCGAGGTTGGTTCTTGGTCAGGTGGTGTGCGAAAACCTGGAAGGCTACCTGGATAAAGCGGAGCAACAGGTTTTGTCGTGAGCAGTATCTGGTGTGACAATGCCTGGTCATTTTGAAAGGATTCATCAATTCATGTTCTTGCTTGAGCTTTACGATGCGCTGACGACCCAATATTGGACTCCCGTTCTTGCGGCGATCCTGACGATGATCGGGTTGTGGTTTCGCAGTCAATCCTATGAAGCGGAGGGCGGCTGGACCTTAGGACTGCTTGTCGTTCTTTGTCTTATCGCGTTCTTCCCTAACGGCTATCACTCGGTATTCCATACGGGTGCCACTTACTACAGTCACGATCGTATTTATGCACCCAGTTACCCGGCCAAGTTTGTTGCCGACGTACTCTTGACGGTCCTGGGAGTGGTGGTTGGACTGGCCTCTCGATTGTTTACCGGTCGTTAGTAATGGCCTGGCGAGTTTGTCCGGTGGGCCAGGCATTGTGACCAAGTTCAAGGTGTAGCCTTCGTTGGCTTATCGAAGCGCGTCACGATCCGTTGGTTCTCTTTCAGTCTGCGAATAGGCGCTCGATGGTCTTCTCGGTTTCTGGTCCAGGGCCTAGGACGAATGTACTAGATAGCCCTTTGCCTTATGTTCAGGGTGTGAAGCTATTGCCTTAAACGATAATGGCAAAGGGATGGCCCCATGATGGCTTTTACCAGACGGCTTTTGCCTGCCGCATTACTGTGCAGTGCCCTGGCTGCCCAGGCGGGCGATGTGCAGATGGGCGATTTCTGGGTGGTTCACTACCAAGGTGGCCTGGGCAAGCACCAGGTGTTCATCGCCGACGGCGACCCCAATAACATCTACAGCCGCCCAGGTGGCGCGAAATCATTGGGCGTCTATCAACATTACGAAGAGCCCGGTAAGCCCACCTTCACCGCTTGGGATGTCGAAGTCGATTGTGCGAAGAACCGCGTGCGCATCACCGGCGCGCAGGAAGTTCGCAGCTTGTTCAATGAACTTCGCAACGTAAAGTATTCCGACCAATGGCAGAGCAAGCCTGACACCTGGCTGGCGCAAAGCCGTGACTTCGTATGCAAGCCGGCTGAACGCCAGGCCAAGAAGATGGAGCGCTTGGGGGTAATGTCTGCATCGCAAATGAGCAAGGCCGGGCCGCAGCTGTTCCAGATACTGAACCGCGAGACCGCCAAGGCGGCCATCATGCAGCAGATAGATGAAGGATTCGCACAGATGTCTGCCAAGTAAAGCGGCCTCCAGGGAGAAGACCTTATGAATCGATTACTCATGTTGGCCCTGTTGGCCACCTTGCTCAGCGGCTGCGCATCACTGGCAGCCAGCAGTGCCTGGAAAGATCGCCCAGTGGGCGAGTTGATCGACTTCTTCGGTGTGCCAAGGCGGGTCATGGTGGTGCCGGATGAGGATTTGGTAGTGCTCAGGTATGTACGCGACAGTAGTTATGTCACGCGTGAAGCCGCGGGTACTTACACGGGGCCGCAGAACGGGCAACTTGTGCATGCAGAGTATTGGGAAGACGTGCAGCACTCAGGCAGTTGTGAGATCGATGTGTTCATCAACAGAGCGCGACTGGTGCAAAAGGTGCGGACGAAAGGGCGCTGTGCCGCTATCGAGATGGCACCGCAGACTCGGTCGGTTTCAGGGTAGCGAACGGGCCACTGGCGACGACCAGGGGCGGGATGGCTGTCGTCCCCTGCCATCCCTTGCCAGTTCCCTAGCGACGTGGGCAGCTAATCTTGAAGGTTCGAATGGAAAGCGCTTCATTGCGAGCGTCTTTCTCGTTCTGAGCACTCATTGAGTAGCTGCCGTCTTGGTAGCTTTGGGCCAGGAGTGCGTTATTACGATCAATTTCACTGAAAAGGTGAGCGCACTCGATGGCCTTCGCCTCGGCGGACGCAGGGGCAGGTGCATTTTCTACATCGAGAACGTATTGAGATTTTTCATAAGTACAACCTACCAGGGTTGAAAGTGCCAACATTGCAGCGATCTTCTTCATGTTATTTCCATATAGTTTGCGAACGTCCTAGCGGTGGGTTCACAGGGAAGGGGGGATCTGGGGGATTACAGCCTTGTCCGATTCATCGCTAGTGCGCTTGTGTTGTCGTCCGAGCGGTTCGAAGCCAGCCATTGGCCAATAGGTTTTTAGGAAGAGGCCGCGATCGCCAAGGCAAATTGTTCGTCGCTCATGTATGGGGGATCGTAGGCTGCATGGTAGTAGCGAACGGCCTGTTCGAACTGAGATCCTCGGATTTCGCCATCTGAACCAATGAAGGCAAGAGCGTCAGTCTTGGCGGACTGACTAAGGCTATTCATAGCCATCGTAGTGGGGCCTGTGGTCGCCACGAGGAGAAAGCTGGGGGCCAGTGTGGTAATGACCAGAGTCCTTTCCACCGGGTCGTGTATTTCATAGGCTGCAACCTGGCTACTCATTGATGCACATAGGATTACCGCCAGAGCCTTGCGTGAACCCATCCTAACTACTTCCTTGTTATCTGGCGAAAGGCGCAACGATATCAGGAGCGGGCGCCTGCTAGAAGCGGGCTGCAGCTGGCAGCGAACCCAGCCATTCTATGACGAGTCGATGGCTGTTGCGGCCGAAAGGCGTGAGCTGATTTTGACATCGACCAGCTACTACATGAAGGCCCTTGTCGGGCTTATGGTCGGGGCGATCGATGGGTAGGGCTGGCTTCCGCCCGATTGCCTGGAGTTGACTGACAAGGTAGGGGATTTCGGTTATTCAGTACTGGTTGTATGTACAGTATTTTAGTGAGATAGTTTTGCCATTCCTCGGGCTCATGGAGAACGCATTCCGTTCCATGCTGGCGTCACCTTGTATGAACCCGTGCGAAGGCCTTGAGTCTCGAAAAATCGCCTTTTGAGCGACATGAATGCGGAACCTTCCGCGATAAATCATTCGACTCGATAGGTGAAAAAATGGCTGAACAAATGGGTTCAAGTTTCAAGACGTTTGTGGGAGAAGGCGTCTCGGTAGTCTTCACTCCTGCACAGAACATCAACGGTGCTGTCGTTCGTACCGCAACCATGCACATTGGGCCTTCGTATGGAGCCCTGACCACTGGCCCGACCCCGCCCAAGGACTACTGGAACATCACGACCCCTTCGATTCTTATGGTCCGCGGCGCGGCCCCGTCAGGAGGAGGTGGTTTTCCAGGCGCGGCCTCGACATTGCCGTTCCAAGTGACTATTCCGGCAGGCCAGGGACTGTGGGTGATCATGGGCGCAGGCGGTAATGGCGGTGCTTGCGTGACTTACGATCTGCTTCCTTGATCGACAGTTGAGCTGACGGCCGGGGAGTTCAGCGGATTCATATGAGCTTCCCTGTCGAACTTCAATTCCGGTACAGGAGGTGTGCGGCTCCATCAGCGAGCTGCCAAGGTTTGCTTACGAAACTGGCCGTTGGTTGTTACGAGTTGCAGGTCGGCTTGCTATTGATCAAACAGTGATACTGATCTTAGTGTGGTGCATATATATGCAACTTCCCGCCCAGCGTTGTGCTGGGCGGGAAGTTATTCATTTATTTCCCGTTGATGTAGACGCTTGGGCCCTATTTGCAACATCCAAGGATGTTGTTTGCCGTATCGACAATGATGAACGACCCAATGTATGACACTCGGCCATCCCGTTGCGCATCAGCTTGCCATGCGGTGGTTTTAACCAGGTCAGAAGTTGGCGGGCCGTCAGGGCTGAGAGGGTCCAGCGATGCAATACGTACCTCTGTTGGCACAACACTCAGCCAACTTCCCTGTAAGGAATCACTGAATATCGAAGCCCAGCTATTACGCTGGGCTGCTTGGCTTCTAAAGCGTCGATGGGCGTGACAAGACTCAGCCGGACTCGGTCTGCAGTGGATGCGAATGGTAAGAATAAATACTGGTTGTATATGCAGTATTTTGCTGGGATAGTAATTTCATTCCTCGTGATCAACGGCAGTGAAAACCAGCTTGTTGTTGGTGCTGGCCTCTTGGAGCGAGTGAAAGCCCTGAGCTTCAAGCCATCGCCTTTGAGCGACATGACAGCGGATTTTTCCGCAACAATCATTCGACTCATTAGGTAACAACATGGCTTATATCCGATACGACTTTACTGACAATGGCTCCTCTGTGCTGCCGGCTCGTTACTACATGAAGCCGAATCAGTATCTGCAGTCTCCCAACAAGCGCTTCAAGCTGATCTTTCAGGCTGATGGCAACCTTGCGCTGTATGACGGTGTTCAAGCGGTTTGGGTCGCCGACCAGAACACTCCCTTCACGAATGTGACCAAGGGCAATACCAAAGACCCCATGATGGTTTACATGAACTATGGCTTCGTTTTGGATGACCCATTGCGTGGTCGTATCTGGGCGACTACCCCAAGTGATCCCACCATGGGTTCTCGTGAAGATGCATCGCTGCGCGCGTTCACCCAGGTTCAGGATGACGGGAATATTGTAACCATCGATACCATCCCTCACTGGTTCGCACCTAACGGCCGTCTGTTCACTCCGGCAGTGGGTGCGGCGATGATCATCGATGGCAATACCGAGCTGGTTCCAGGCCAGTTCTATAGCGCCGGCGATCACTCCCTCGTCTTCCAAGGGGATGGCAACCTGGTGGTTTACGGTCCGAACTTCAGCGTTGTCTGGGCGACTTACACCCAGAACAAGGGCGCCGTTAAGTGCGTGATGCAGGGCGACGGTAACTTGGTGATCTATGCCGCAAACTATGTCCCGCTGTGGCAGAGCGGCACTGGTGGCCGTGCTGGGGCAACGCTTCGTCTACAGGCGAATGGTAGCCTGGCGGTGGTAACCGAGCGACCAATCTGGGCCCGTTTCGGGTACACCCCGACCATCAAGCCTCCTCGAGTGTTCTATCCGGACCACCAGTGGAAAACTGCTAGCTACACCTGGGACAACAAGTTCTGAGCCGCCACATGGAGCCCCGCAGCGTTGCGGGGCTTTAGCATGTTGTCTTCAGATCCTGGTGGGCTTGTTTTTGCAGCCTGCCAACCGAGAAAGCCAAGAGCTTCAGCTCATCGCCTTTGAGCGACATGAACGCGGAATTTCCCGCGATTAATCATTCAATTCAAAGGTAACAAAATGAACGCAGTAACTATGGGTAAGCACTTCACTACACTGCACCCGAACGGGATTGTGGAGATTGTATCGGCAGCACAAAACACTGGTGGTCTGATCATCCAGACCGGTCTGATCGCCCCCTCGAACGGTACTGTTGATCTATATGTAGGGCCGACCGGTTCTTCCCTTGCCGATTCAGCAATCATCTTCTCCGGTAACGGTTCTCATATCACCAATAGCAACTCGGAGGTTGTCATGCCGTATCCGATTCGCATCCCTGCGGGCAAAGCGCTGTGGACATACTCGTCTACTCCGGGTGGCGCAATCGCATTGACATGGGATTTGCTGGCCTAACGCTTCATTCTGATCCCGCCTAGTTGCGGGATCTTTCCTTGCGGCTCCACCACACCAATTGCTCCAAGCTGGGAGCGCTGCTGGGATTTACCTAATTCAAGCATGCCCCATGGAGTCGAGCGCATGGAGTTTCTGTACCGCCT
Organism: Pseudomonas sessilinigenes; assembly: GCF_003850565.1. Taxonomy (NCBI): domain Bacteria; kingdom Pseudomonadati; phylum Pseudomonadota; class Gammaproteobacteria; order Pseudomonadales; family Pseudomonadaceae; genus Pseudomonas; species Pseudomonas sessilinigenes. The sequence goes on along the minus strand of NZ_CP027706.1, from coordinate 6,172,453 downwards.
GCTCGACAGGCTTGATATGTGGTTTCCCGCGGGATTGGTTGGTGCGTTTGTGCGGCCTGGTCCTGGCAGGCGAACGCCTACGGCAAGGCCCTGGCCGAACAGGTCAAGGCGTACAGCACAGACCGGGAGCAGGCCGCTACGGCGGTGATCAACTGGCAGGGAGAGCAGCAGGACGCTCGCCGTGCGCTGGAGGATCGCCTGCAAGCGCATGACGAAACCCACTACGCTGCTCAACGAATTGTCGGAATCCCCGGAGACGGCGACCAAGGACTGATCGCCCTGGCGGCGTGCCAGAGCTACGTCAAAGAAATCGTTTCAACGAAGTGAAAAGGAGCGGCCGGGCCAGCTGCGTCAACATCTAACCCGGCCGCTGTCCCCGCCTATATATACCTTCAGTCAATCCCCGCCAATATTCTTACCGCAGTAGTGGGTGGGGATGTGGACCTAAACGAACTGGTTCGACTGCATCTGCAGTTCCAACACCAAAGCTGGGGACCAGCAATCACAAGTTACTCAACCTCAAAACGCTTCATACACAGGTTTGGTGCAGTCTTCGTATACCACCTGGCAAGCCTTGCCTCCCGTGTCGACACACCCCTGTTGAGCCACTATTCGGGCTTCTTCCGGGTCTTTGGCACTGCCCAGGCCAGAGCGGGACGTCCCGTCCTTGCTGCTGGGAACCATCCATGCGACACATTGGTTTCGATACGTAAAAATCACCTTGCAATCAGGCGCCCCCCGCCTGCTGCAATCGGACAAGGCAAACTTCTCGGCACTCTCCTTGCTGGGCCTGTTGACGGCAACACCTGCATCTGCGGTTGCTCCAGATGAAGCGATTGCGCCCCAGGTCTTATGCCACTGCCCGGCGGGCTCCTGCTCGCGGGGGCTCCCACCAGCACCTGGGATCGGAGCGCAGCCGCCAACCCCTTGATCGCCGATGGGATATTGCCCAGCAGGACACCTCCCCTCCGCATGGGCAATTGCCGGAAAGGCAAGAGCCAATAGCAAAAGCAAATTGGCCCAGTGCAGCGGTGCGGCGCCAAACATAGACGATTTCATATACACCTCAGTTTCACGCCGAGCTCATGTTTGCGCACTACCTCGCCCGATGCGTTTTCTCGTGTTCCGGGATGTATGACCAAACGCTGATCGCCTTGAGGGCTGGTGTCCTGGCCCGCGTAAGGTCGTTCAGAAAAATAGTTTGGGTATGCCAGCTGCGGCGGTCAACATAGGATGGATGTGCTAATGGCCCATTGCCGTTATCGATTGGGGTCGCCGTCGCGCGCAATCAGGTCATAGAAACCCGACGGCATAAAGTCCGGCTCACAGTCGATCAGCGTTTCGACGGCGTGCCAGTACGCCGCATTTGCGATCTCGTCGAGTTCGAATTTCTCAGCGGCGCTGATGATCAGTTCATCAAGCATGTCTTGCGAGATGAGGCGGCACATTGAGCGATGCATTTCTGGATAGTTGAAGCGACTGTCATGGTCGTCAAGGTAGCGGCGCCAGGGCTCCATCCGCTCGGCTTTCGTGTGTGCATGTCTGCGATTCGAGGCGACGAGGTGTATAGGGAGGGGGGTTGGTGTTCGGTCGACAGGACGCCGGAGGAGGGCTAGTTATGGAACACGTCCATAATAGTTATGGAACGCATTAAGTGGAATGGCTCCAAGGCTGAATGCCAGAAACAAAAAAGCCCTGAATAATCAGGGCTTTATCGTAGAGATTTGGCGGAGGCGTAGAGATTCGAACTCTAGGACCTGTTACAGTCGGCGGTTTTCAAGACCGCTGCCTTAAACCACTCGGCCACACCTCCAGATCGCGTTGCGGGCGCCATAATACCCGAATGAAACACACTGTCAAACTCTCTGCGTCGCGAGTTACAGCGCCTCTGTTATCATCCTTGCCACTAAATGTTTCAACCAACAGGAGTGTCGCCATGCGCGAACAGGATTACGCAGTTAACAACGGCGTGCAGGCCGAGCAGCTAGAGGTTAGCCGCGTCCTGCGCAACACTTACGGCTTGCTGGCCCTGACCCTCGCTTTCAGCGGGATCATGGCTTATGTGGCGCAACAGATGCGTGTCGGCTACCCGAACGTCTTCGTCGTGCTGATCGGTTTCTACGGTCTGTTCTTCCTCACCAGCAAACTCCGCGACTCGGTCTGGGGCCTGGTTTCGACTTTCGCCCTGACCGGTTTCATGGGCTTTTTGCTGGGCCCGATCCTCAACCGCTACCTGGGCATGCAGGGCGGCGCTGAAGTGGTCAGCTCGGCCTTCGCCATGACCGCACTGGTGTTCGGCGGCCTGTCGGCCTACGTGCTGATCACCCGCAAGGACATGAGCTTCCTGGGTGGTTTCATCACCGCCGGTTTCTTCGTCCTGATGGGCGCCGTGCTGGCCAGCCTGTTCTTCCAGATCAGCGGCCTGCAACTGGCGATCAGCGCCGGCTTCGTGCTGTTCTCCTCGGTGTGCATCCTGTTCCAGACCAGCGCCATCATCCACGGCGGCGAGCGCAACTACATCATGGCTACCATCAGCCTGTATGTATCGATCTACAACCTGTTCGTCAGCCTGCTGCAGTTGTTCGGCATCATGAGCCGCGACGACTGATCCTCAGTTCCAAGCCTTGAAAAAGCCCGCTTCGGCGGGCTTTTTTATTGCCTGGGTTTTCTTGGCCGGAGCAGGGCGGGTGTTCACTCCATGGGCGGCAGGCGGCGCTTGATCGGTGATTTCTTGACGATCGAGGTGTTGGTCTCGGCGTACTGGTTGAGGCGGTCCAGCAAGCTGTCCAGTTGTTCCATGGAGCGCACCTGCAGGCGTGCAAAAAAACAGTCGTCGCCGGTGACCTTGTCGCACTCGGTGAACTCGGGGATCGCCAGGATCTGCCGTTCGACTTCCTGCAGTTTTCCCGGCAAGGGGCGGATGCGCACGATGGCCTGTAATTGATAACCGAGGAATTTGGGGTCGATTTCCAGGGTGTAGGCGCTGATCACGCCACGCTCTTCGAGCCGGCGCAGGCGCTCGGCGACACTGGGGGCGGACAGCCCGCTGATTTGCGCCAGGGCCTTGAGCGAGCGTCGGGAGTCCTGCATCAAGGCACTGATCAGTGCCTGGTCAATAGCATCCAGCATGGCAATCTCGTTAGGTTGATGGGCAGTTTTGCCTTGAAAAAAAAGGTACGGCACGAGTCTAGCCTAGGATTTGCCATGGCAGGCCTTGAAGCACGCTGCGCATAATCTGGCCACTGGTATGAGGAGCCTGATGATGGATGCATTGATTCGTCGCGGATCGCTGGAAATGAGCGCCGCCATGTTGATTTCCGGAACCATTGGCTGGTTCGTCCTGGTCTCGGGGCAACCGGTCTTGGACGTGGTGTTCTGGCGCTGCCTGTTTGGCGCCGCGACCTTGCTGCTGGTCTGCGCTGCCCTGGGTTTGCTGCGCAAGGATATTCTCACGCGCCGGGTCCTGCTGCTGGCGGTGGTCAGCGGCGCGGCGATCGTCGGCAACTGGGTGCTGTTGTTCGGCTCCTATTCCCGGGCCTCGATCGCCATCGGCACTGCGGTGTACAACGTCCAGCCGTTCCTCCTGGTGGGTTTGGGGGCGTTGTTCCTGGGAGAAAAAATCACGGCGCAGAAATTATTCTGGCTGTGCCTGTCGTTCGGCGGAATGCTGGCCATCGTCAGTGCCCATGAAGGGCAGGGCGAGTCTGGCGATGACTACCTGCTGGGGATCGGCCTGGCCCTGGGCGCAGCCTTGCTGTACGCCTTCGCTGCGCTGCTGATCAAACGCCTGAGCGGAACCCCGCCGCATTTGATCGCCCTGATCCAGGTCTGCACCGGCGTATTGCTGCTGGCGCCTTGGGCCAACCTCGGCACGCCACCCCGGGAGGCCAGCGCCTGGGCCAGCCTGCTGGCACTGGGCATCATCCACACGGGACTGATGTACGTGCTGCTGTACGGTGCGATCCAGAAGTTGCCCACGGCGTTGACCGGGGCCTTGTCCTTCATCTATCCGATCGCGGCGATCTTCGTCGATTGGCTGGCGTTCGGTCACCGCTTGGGCTGGCTGCAGTGGCTCGGGGTCGGTGCGATCCTGCTCGCCGCCGCCGGCATGCAGCAGGGCTGGAGCTCGAAGTTGCGACGCAGTGCCTTGCAGTGAGCGGGCCTGCACCGGTCGGCACCTGGCCTTGACAGCCCGGGGCACAGCGCTAGATTTCAGCATGCGCCGCAACGTTTGCGATGCACTTTCTCTTGATCCAGCCGCCTGGCGATCCGGCCATCCGTGCCTGGATCATTGCCGGGTGCCTGGCCCTGCCTGACGCCGCCCCGGTGGTCGATTACCTGTCATTGCCAACTCGCGCCGCACAGGGCCGGTTGGCCCTGGAGCGATCATGAGCACTCGACGCAAGGTTCCCGGAATCCGCAACTACGATGGTCCCGCCGGTGGCTGGGGCGCGCTCAAGGCCACGGCCACGGCCGTACGCGAGCAGATGGACACCCTCAAGGCCCCCCTGACCCTGATGCGCACCAACCAGCCCGACGGTTTCGATTGCCCGGGTTGCGCCTGGCCGGACAAGGAGCACAAGTCGACCTTCCAGTTCTGCGAGAACGGCGCCAAGGCGGTGACCTGGGAAGCCACCAACAAACGGGTGACGCCCGAGTTCCTGGCCAGCCATCCGGTGGCCTCGCTGTTGCAGCGCTCGGACTATCAGTTGGAGGACCTCGGTCGCCTTACCGAGCCTCTGGTTTACGATCGCGCGAGCGATACTTTCAAGCCGGTGCCCTGGCAGGCCGCCTTCGAGCGCATTGGCCAGGTCCTGCGTGGCCTGAAGCCCGAGCAGGTGGAGTTCTACACCTCGGGCAGGGCCTCCAACGAGGCGGCCTACCTGTACCAGCTGTTTGCCCGGGAATATGGCTGCAACAACTTTCCCGACTGCTCGAACATGTGCCATGAGCCCACCAGCGTCGGTTTGCCCAGGTCCATCGGGATCGGCAAGGGCACGGTATCGCTGGAGGATTTCGATGTTTGCGAGCTGATCATCTCCATCGGCCACAACCCCGGCACCAACCATCCGCGGATGATGGGCACCCTGCATGAGGCGTCACGGCGCAAAGTGCCGATCATGGTCTTCAACCCCTTGCGCGAGCGGGCCCTGGAGCGCTTCGCCGATCCGCAGAACATGGTGGAGATGGCCACCTATGGCTCCACGCGCATCGCCTCCTCGTACTTCCAGGTCAAGGCAGGCGGTGACGCCGCGGCGGTCAAGGGCATCATGAAGGCCTTGTTGGCCCTGGAGCAAAGCCTTGGGCAGGTGCTGGACCGCGACTTCATCGCCCAGCACACCCTGGGCTTCGCTGCCCTGGAGGCCGACCTGCACGCCACCCAGTGGGCGGATATCGAACAGGCCAGTGGCCTCAAGCAGAGCGACCTGGAAATGGTCGCCGCGGCCTATGCCAAGTCCAATGCCACCATCGTCACCTATGGCATGGGCATTACCCAGCACAACGAGGGCACCGCCAATGTGCGGCTGATCTGCGACCTCTTGATGTTGCGAGGCAACCTGGGCAAGCCCGGGGCGGGGATCTGCCCGCTGCGTGGCCACTCCAATGTGCAGGGCAACCGCACCGTGGGCATCACCGAAAAACCCGCGCAGGCGTTCCTCGACAAGCTCGAGCAGGTGTTCGGCTTCAAGCCACCGGCCAGCCATGGCCACGACGCGGTGCAAGCGATGCAGGCGATCATTGCCGGCCAGTCCAAGGCCCTGCTATGCCTGGGGGGCAACTTCGCCGTGGCCCTGCCGGACCCGGGCCAGTGTTTCCCGGCCATGGCCCAGCTCGACCTGAGCGTGCACATCGCCACCAAGCTCAACCGCAGCCATCTGTTGGTGGCCAAGGAAACTTACGTTTTTCCCTGCCTGGGCCGCACCGAAATGGACGTGCAGGACGGCATGCGCCAGGCGATCACCGTCGAGGATTCGATGTCCATGGTCCATGCCTCGGCCGGCAAGCTGGCCCCGGCCTCGCAAGCCCTGATGTCGGAACCGGCGATCGTCGCCGGCATGGCCAAGGCGACGCTGACCGCGAGCAAGGTGCCGTGGCTGGAGCTGGTGGCCGACTACGACAAGATCCGCGACCTGATCGAGAAGACCGTGCCTGGCTTCGATGACTACAACGCCAGGATCCGCGTTCCAGGAGGCTTCCGCATGCCCCTGGCGGCGGCCGAGCGCCAATGGCTGACGCCTTCGGGCAAGGCCGAGTTCTTTGTCTTCCCCGGCTTGCACGAAGACAAGGAAGTGGATGGCGCCGATGTCCTGCGCCTGGTCACCCTGCGCAGCCATGACCAGTACAACACCACCATCTATGCCCTGGACGATCGCTATCGTGGGGTCTTCGGTCGTCGCGACGTACTGTTCATCAGCCCGGCGGACCTGGCGGCCCGGGGCCTGGCCCATGGCGACCTGGTGGACATCGAGACGGTGACCGACGGCCGGCGCCTGCGCTATGAGAACATCACCGCCATCGAGTACAAGATCGCCCCGGGCACCGTCGGCGCCTATTACCCCGAGGCCAACCGCCTGGTGCCGCTGGACTACCTGGACGTCGACAGCGGCACGCCGTCCTACAAGTCGGTACCGGTGCGGGTGCTGCGCGCGGGCGTTTAGCCGCCAGGTTGGCCATCCGATCCCTTGGAAGGTCCTGCGGAGCTTGGCGCAGCTTCGCAGGCTCGACAGCGACCACAGGAGTGGGTGGCTACGGCGCCGCAATCTGCTAATTTCCGTGGGTGATTTTTTCGACCGTAGCCTGTGGAATCCAACATGACGACACCTTCATCCTCGGCCGGGCGCCTGCCCGAGCCCCAAGCTGTCTGCAGCCCCATTACCCGCAGCGCGATCTTCATCGTCGCCACCCTGGCGCCCGGTGCCGAAGCGGCGCAAACCCTGCGCGAGTGGTGCGCCGATGTCGCCGGGCGAGTGCGCTCGGTGGGCAAGCGGGTACCGGCGGGCAACCTGACCTGCGTCTGTGGTTTCGGCTCCGCCGCCTGGGACCGGCTGTTCGGCGGGCCGCGCCCGGCCGCGCTGCATCCGTTTCGTGAAGTGGGGGTAGCGGGGCGGCTGGCACCGTCCACCCCGGGCGACCTGCTGCTGCATATTCGCGCCGAACAGATGGACCTGTGCTTCGAACTCGCCACCCAGTTGCTCAAGCCATTGGGCGCTGCGATCGAAGTGGTGGACGAGGTCCAGGGTTTTCGCTACTTCGACATGCGCAGCATGGTGGGTTTCGTCGACGGCACCGAGAACCCGGTGGGCCGTGAAGCCGTGGACTTCACCCTGGTGGGCGACGAGGACCCGCCGTTCGCCAACGGCAGCTACGTCCTGGTGCAGAAGTACCTGCACAACATGAGCGCCTGGAACGAACTGACCGTTGAGGCCCAGGAACGCATCATCGGCCGGACCAAGCTGGACGACATCGAGCTGGCCGACGGGGTCAAGCCCAGCTGTTCCCACAGCTCCCTGACCACCCTCGAGGAGAACGGCGAAGAGGTGAAGATCCTGCGCGACAACATGCCGTTCGGCCGGCCGGGGGCCGGGGAGTTCGGCACCTACTTCATCGGCTACGCGCGCTCGCCACAGCCGGTGGAGCAAATGCTGGAAAACATGTTCGTCGGGCGGCCGGCGGGCAACTACGATCGCCTGCTGGACTACAGCACGGCAGTGACCGGCGGCTTGTTCTTCGTGCCTTCGGCCGAGCTGTTCGAAGACTTGGCCGAACGCGAGCCAACGCCCCTCTGAACGCACACGCCCCCGACACGCAAGTGCGTGCCGGGGGCGTGTGGGCAGTGGGCCTCGATCAGTGGCTGCGCATGCCCGCGGCTTGCATCAGCAGCCGCAACAACCCGGCCACCAGCCCCAGGCTGACCACGCTGGCCAACCAGATGCCGGCCATCCACAACAGTTGCCGCCACCCCGGAACGGGGCGTGTGACTTGTGTCTTATCCATGGGCCAGCTCCAGGACCAGGGCCGTGGTGCAGGCCAGTGTCAGTATCGCCCCCAGGTACAGCAGGCTCAGTTGTGCCACCTGGCGGTGCAAGGGCAGGCGGGCCAGGGTTTCGTGCAGGGTTGGGTTCTCAGTGGTAGCCATCGCCGATCCTCACTTTGCCGCGGAATACGTAGTAGCTCCAGCAGGTGTACATCAGGATGATCGGCAGGATGAACAGCGTGCCGATCAGGATGAACAACTGGCTGGTCAGGGGCGAGGCCGCTTCCCACAGGCTGATGGACGGCGGCACGATGTTCGGCCAGATACTGAAGGCCAGGCCGATGTAGCCCAGGAACACCAGCACCAGGGTGAACACGAACGGCCAGTGCGAATGATGCTGGCGCAAGGTTCCGAGCAAGCCCCAGAACGCCAGCAGGCCCAGCACCAGCAGCGCGCCGAAGATCACGATATGGGCGTGGCCGAACCAGCGGGTGGCAATCTCCGGATGCAGCATGGGGGTCCACACGCACAGCACCGCGATCACCGCCGTCAGGGCGAACGCCAGGGGCCGGGTGTAGTGGCGCATGCGTGCTTCGAGCATGCCTTCGGTCTTGACCAGCAGCCAGGTGCTGCCCAGCAGCGCATAGGCCACCACCAGCCCCAGGCCGCAGAACAGCGGGAAGGGCGCCAGCCAGTCCAGGGCGCCGCCGGCGAACTGGCGATCGACCACCGGGATGCCGCTGATATAGGTGCCGATCACGATGCCCTGGCACAGGGTCGCCAGCAGCGAGCCGCCGATGAAGGCCAGGTCCCAGATATGCCGCTTCTCGGGGCTGGCCTTGAAGCGGAACTCGAAGGCCACGCCACGAAAGATCAGCCCCGCCAGCATGAACACCAGCGGCAGGTACAACGCCTCCAGGATCACCGAATAGGCCAGCGGGAAGGCGCCGTACAGCGCCGCGCCGCCGAGCACCAGCCAGGTCTCGTTACCGTCCCAGACCGGGGCCACGGTGTTCATCATCACGTCCCGTTCCCGGGCATCGGGGATCAGCGGGAAGAGAATGCCGAGCCCCAGGTCGAAGCCGTCCATGATCACGTACATCATCACCCCGAAGGCAATGATGACGCCCCAGATCAACGATAGATCTATGCCTTGAATAGCCATGATCGTTTCCCTTGTTTCAGTTGTGGTGATCGCCGGACGCGAACGTCTCGGAGATGGCGGACAGCGGACGACGCGGGGTCGGTTCCTGGGCCTGTGTGGCTTCGGGCAGGTGCTCGTGGTGGGGCTGCGGGCCCTTGCGCACCAGCTTCATCATGTAGCCGATGCCCACGGCGAATACCGAGAAGTAGATCAGTACGAACAACGCCAGGGACACGCTCAGCTGCATCACGCTGTGGTTGGACGCGGCATCGCTGGTACGCAGCAGGCCGTAGACCACCCAGGGCTGGCGACCGACTTCGGTGGTGATCCAGCCTGCCAGCATGGCGATCAGCCCGGTGGGGCCCATCAGCAGGACCAGGCGCAGGAACCAGCGATTGCGGTACAGCGCGCCGCTGCGCCGCAGCAGCAGGCCCAGCACCCCGGTGAGGATCATCAGCATGCCGAGCCCGGCCATGATGCGGAAACTGAAGAACACGATGGCCGAGTTGGGTCGGTCTTCCTTGGGGAAGCTCTTGAGCGCGGGGATCTGCTTGTCCAGGCTGTGGGTCAGGATCAGGCTGCCCAGGTACGGCACCTCCAGGGCGTAGTCGGTCTTCTCGCTGTCCATGTTGGGCAGGCCGAACAGCACCAGGGGCGAGGGCTCGTCACCGTGGTTTTCCCAGTGCCCTTCGATGGCGGCGATCTTCGCCGGCTGGTGTTCCAGGGTGTTGAGGCCGTGGGCATCACCGACCACCGCCTGGATCGGCGCGACGATCAGCGCCATCCACAGCGCCATCGACAGCATCTTGCGCACTTGCGGCGTGTCGTTGCCACGCAGCAGGTGCCAGGCGCCGGAGGCCCCGACGAAGAACGCCGTGGAGACGAACGCGGCGATGGCCATGTGCGCCAGGCGGAAGGGGAACGACGGGTTGAAGACGATCGCCAGCCAGTCCATGGGCATGATCCGCCCATCGACGATGGAGAAGCCCTGGGGCGTCTGCATCCAGCTGTTGGAGGCCAGGATCCAGAAGGTCGAGATCAGGGTGCCGATGGCCACCATCACCGTGGAGAAGAAGTGCAGCCCGCGGCCGACCCGGTTCCAGCCGAACAGCATGACCCCGAGGAAACCCGCTTCGAGGAAGAACGCGGTGAGTACCTCGTAGGTCAGCAGGGGGCCGGTGATGCTGCCGGCGAAGTCCGAGAAACGACTCCAGTTGGTGCCGAACTCATAGGCCATGACCAGTCCGGAGACCACGCCCATGCCGAAGTTGACGGCGAAGATCTTCGACCAGAAGTGATACAGGTCCTTGTAGGTGTTGTTGTGGGTCTTGAGCCAAAGCCCTTCGAGCACGGCCAGGAAACTGGCCAGGCCGATGGTGATGGCCGGGAAGATGATGTGGAACGAGACCGTGAACGCGAACTGGATGCGCGCCAGGTCCAGTGCCTGTAGATCAAACATGACGATACCCTCGTAAAGGCTGGATGCCGTGCAGCCGCCGCCCGTTCGCCGCGAGCCGCAAGGGCTCGCGCTACGGGGGCGGGGGCTGCGAGTGGAGGCCGGGGCGGTGTACCGACCCCGGGCCCGGTCAGACGCCGACGGACTGGATCAGGTTGCTGGCCTGGGCCGCCTCCAGGCGGATGGCGATGAACTTGGAAGTCGGCGTATAGGTGCGGTCGCCGTAGCTCTCCAGTGGCACCAGGGGGTTGGTCTCCGGGTAGTAGGCGGCGGCCTGGCCGGCGGGGATGTCATAGGCGATCAGGGTGAAACCGCTGACCCGGCGCTCGCGGCCGTCTTCCCACAGGGACACGATGTCCACCTTCTGCCCCGGCTCGTAGCCCAGCTTGCGGATGTCCTGTTCGTTGGCGAACAGCACCTCGCGCATGCCATAGACTCCGCGATAGCGATCGTCCAGGCCGTACAGGGTGGTGTTGTACTGGTCGTGGGAACGCATGGTCTGCAGGATCAGCTGCGGCTGCTCCTTGAGCTTGCGCACCCCGGGGTTGACCAGGTCCGCGGGCAGTTCGCTGGGGGTGAACTGCGCCTTGCCGGTGGCGGTGTTCCAGCGCCGGTCGGCCGCGGGGTTACCCAGGTGGAAACCGCCGGGGTGGAGCAGCTTGAGGTTGAAGTCGCTGAAGCCCGGGATGGTATCGGCGATCAGGTCGCGGATGCGCCCGTAGTCTTCGATCACCCACAGCCAGTCGATGGGACGCGGGCCCAGGGTGGCGTTGGCGATGCCGGCGATGATCGCCGGTTCCGAGCGCAGGTGCGCCGACTTGGGCCGCAACTGGCCATGGGAGATGTGCACCATGCTGAAGGTGTCTTCCACGGTGACGCCCTGGGGGCCGTTGGCCTGGATATCGATATCGGTACGGCCCAGGCACGGCAGGATCAGCGCCTCGCGACCGGTCACCAGGTGGCTGCGGTTGAGCTTGGTGGCGATGTGCACGGTGAGCTCGCAGTTGCGCAGGGCGGCGTGGGTGCGAGGGGTGTCCGGGGTCGCCTGGGCGAAGTTGCCGCCCAGGCCGATGAACACCTTGGCCTTGCCCTGTTCCATGGCCGAGATCGCCATCACTGTGTTGTGGCCGTGCTCCCGTGGCGGCTTGAAGCCGAAGCGCGCCTCCAGGGCGTCCAGCAACTCGGTGGGCGCCAGTTCGTTGATGCCCATGGTGCGGTCGCCCTGCACGTTGCTGTGGCCCCGCACCGGCGACAGGCCGGCGCCAGGGCGGCCGATGTTGCCGCGCAGCAACAGCACGTTGATCACTTCCTGGATGGTCGGCACCGAATGGGTGTGCTGGGTCAGGCCCATGGCCCAGCACATGATCACGCGCTTGGCCTTGCGATACATGCGGGCGGCCAGTTCGATATCGGCCAGGGACAGGCCGGATTGCTCGACGATGTGGCTCCAGGACGTGGCGTCGACCTCGGCCAGGTAGCTGTCCAGGCCCGAGGTGTGTTCGGCGATGAAGGCCCGGTCGAACACCGCTTCGCCATTGCTGGCCAGGGCTTCACGCTCCCAGCGCAGGAGGAACTTGGCGATGCCGCGAAAGGCCGCCATGTCGCCGCCCAGGGCCGGACGGAAATAGGCCGAGGAGGTGGGCTCGGAGCCGTTGGTGAGCATCTCCAGCGGGTGCTGCGGATGCTGGAAGCGTTCCAGGCCACGCTCCTTGAGCGGGTTGAAGCAGATAACCTGGGCGCCGCGCTTGACCGCCTCGCGCAGCGGTTCGAGCATCCGCGGATGGTTGGTGCCGGGGTTCTGGCCGATGACGAAGATCGCGTCGGCCTGCTCCAGGTCTTGGAACACCACGGTGCCCTTGCCCACCCCGACGCTCTCGAACATGCCCACGGCGCTGGCTTCATGGCACATGTTCGAGCAGTCGGGGAAGTTGTTGGTGCCGTAGGCGCGCACGAACAGCTGGTACAGGTAGGCCGCTTCGTTGCTGGCCCGGCCCGAGGTGTAGAACTCGGCCTGGTTCGGCGAGTCCAGGCCCTTGAGGTGGCTGGCGATCAGGTCGAAGGCCTCGTCCCAGGTAGTTTCCACATAGCGGTCCTGGGTGGCGTCGTAGCGCATCGGATGGGTCAGGCGGCCCTGGTATTCGAGCCAGTAGTCGCTCTGCGCGGCCAGGGCCGAGACCGTGTACTTATTGAAGAATGCCGGGTTCACCAGGCGCCCGGTGGCTTCCCAGTTGACCGCCTTGGCGCCGTTCTCGCAGAACTTGACCATGCCGTTTTCCGGCGACTCGCCCCAGGCGCAGCCCGGGCAGTCGAAACCGCCATTCTGGTTGGTCTTGAGCATGGCGCGGATGTTCTTGAAGGCGTTCTCGCTGCCCAGCCAGTTGCGGGTCACCGCCATCAGTGCCCCCCAACCGGCGGCCGCGCCCTTGTAGGGTTTGTATCGATCAACTTCGCTCATGATATTTCTCCAATACATCGCACGCAGGGAACCGCCCGACATTCAATGGATGTCGATAGTTTCTTACTGCTCAGGCTAAATGCGATTTTGCTGGGACTGGTTATAAGCCCCGTTGTGTTTGTTTGCGTGGAGTAACTTTCGCAGCCTTTTTCGGGCCACGAATAAAGCCTATTCGGCGTCCGTGCAGGCTGTCTAATCGCAATTAATGACCAGTTGATCGAGAACCTCTATCAGGGTATTAATTCATTTAAAATCAATGTGTTGATTGAATTGTTTTGATGGTTTTGCGCTTGATAGATGTTTTTGATCAACCAGTTGTTAATAGCGATTGGACGGCCTTTTGAATGGCTCTTAATCTTGCCGCCAATAACTCGCGACAAGCGCGGCTGCACTGTCGGAGTTCAACTAATATTCAATGAGTTCGCATCGGCGACAGAGGCTGTGATGGCAGATCAAGTATTGGTGGATGGCTTTGCTCGCCGGGTCGACTATCTGCGCATGTCGGTGACTGACCGTTGCGATTTTCGTTGCGTGTATTGCATGGCCGAGGACATGCAGTTCCTGCCGCGCCAGCGCATCCTGACCCTGGAAGAGCTGTACCAGCTGGCCGAGCGTTTCGTCGCCCTGGGCACCCGCAAGATCCGCCTGACCGGTGGCGAGCCGCTGGTGCGTTCCGGGGTGGTCGAACTGTGCCGGCGCATTGCGCGGCTGCCGGGCCTGCGCGAGCTGTGCATGACCACCAACGGCTCGCAACTGGGCAAGCTGGCCGCGCCCTTGTTCGATGCCGGAGTCAAGCGCCTGAACATCAGCCTGGACAGCCTCGACCCGCAGCTGTTCCGCCAACTGACCCGCACCGGCGAGCTGTCCCAGGTGCTGGCCGGGATCGATGCGGCGAACGCCGCTGGTTTTACCCGCACCAAACTCAACTGCGTGGTGATGAAGGGCCGCAACGACCACCAGATCAACGACCTGGTGGCCTTCGCCATCGACCGTGGCCTGGACATCTCCTTCATCGAGGAGATGCCCCTGGGCGCCATCAGCGAACACAGCCGCAGCGATGCCTTCTTCTCCAGCGCCCAGGTGCGCGAGCGGATCGCCGAGCGCTACACCCTGATGGAGTCGGCGGAATCGACCCAGGGGCCGTCGCGCTACTGGCGCCTGGCCGAGGCACCGCAGATCCGCCTGGGCTTCATCTCGCCCCACAGCCACAACTTCTGCGGCACCTGCAACCGCGTGCGGCTGACCGTGGAAGGGCGCTTGCTGCTGTGCCTGGGCAACGAACACTCGATGGACCTCAAGGCCGTGCTGCGTGCCCACCCGGGCGATACCCAGCGCCTGGAACAGGCCATCGTCGAGGCCATGAAGCTCAAGCCCTATCGCCATCACTTCGAGCTCAACGATGAGGTGCAGGTAGTGCGCTTCATGAACATGACCGGCGGCTGACCGGCCCCATCCCTTGCTTGCCCGAATCGTCCAGAGGCCGTCCTTCGATGATCGTCAGATCCAAACCCAACCTGCTTGGCGTGCTGTTTTCGCTCAAGGGCTCGATCGCCAAGCGCATCGCCCTGCGCAGCCTGCTGGTGACCCTGCTGGCCGCCGCCATCGTGTTGATCGAGACCCTGCACCCGGCGTTCTTTTCCAAGGTCAACGCCACGCCCTTCACCTTGCTCGGGCTGTCGCTGTCGATCTTCATGAGCTTTCGCAACAACGCCTGCTATGACCGCTGGTACGAGGCGCGCAAGGCCCTGGGCAGTATCGTCACGGACGTGCGCTCGCTGATCCGCGAGACCCAGGTGATCGGCGATACCCAGGAGCGCGGGGCGATCCTGCGCAACCTGTGTGGTTTCGCCCATGCCCTCAAGGCCCGGCTGCGCCAGGAGGACGAGCTGGGGGCCGCGGGCACCTGGCTCAGCCAACTGCCGCCGGCGGCGACCCCGAACGTCAGCGACAACGTACTGCGCCTGGTCTCGCGCCAGTGTTCGGGCCTGGCCGAATCGGGCCGCCTGAGCGAGTGGCGCTACATGCTGATCGCCAACCTGCTGGCGGGCATGACCACGGCGCAGACCACCTGCGAGCGGATCAAGGCCACGCCGTTGCCGTTTCCCTACACCTTGCTGCTGCACCGCACCAGCTACATGTTCTGCATCCTGCTGCCCTTTGCCATGGCCGAGCCCCTGGGCTGGCTGACACCGATCTTCACCGCCATCGTCAGCTACACCTTCTTTGGCCTGGACGCCATCGGCGACGAGCTGGAAGACCCTTTCGGTCGTGACGAGAACGACCTGCCCCTGGACGCCATCGTGCGCAACATCGAGCGCGAGATCCTCGATGCCCTGGGAGCCACCGAACTGCCGCCGGTACTCGAACCGGTGGACTACGTCCTGAGCTGACCCGCCCCGGGTCGCCAGGCTTTCCCTTGCCTGAGGTTGAACATGAACGACGCTGTCGCCAGTCCCGCGTTGACCCACCTGGACGCCCAGGGCCGGGCCAACATGGTGGATGTCACTGCCAAGCCCGCCACCGACCGTGAGGCCCTGGCCGAGGCCTGGGTGCGGATGCACCCGGCCACCCTGCAATTGCTGGAGGACAACGGCCATCCCAAGGGCGACGTGTTCGCCGTGGCCCGGATCGCCGGGATCATGGCGGCGAAGAAGACCCACGAGCTGATCCCCCTGTGCCACCCCTTGCTGCTCACCAAGGTCAGCGTCGAGCTCGCCGTTGCGCCGCCGGACCGGGTACGAATCACCACCCGTTGCCGGCTCAACGGTGCCACCGGGGTCGAGCTGGAGGCGATGACCGCCGCCAGCGTCGCCGCCCTGACCATCTACGACATGTGCAAGGCGGTGGATCGCGGCATGGTCATCGAGGGCGTGCGGCTACTGGAGAAGCACGGCGGCAAGTCCGGCTCATTCATCGCAGGAGAACAGCCATGATCCTCATCAACTACTTTGCCCGCTACCGCGAACAGCTGGGCAGCGGCGGTGAGAAGCTGGCGCTGCATGCCGAGCTGCGCACGGTTGGCGATGTGCGCCGGTTGCTCATGGCCCGGGACGAGAACTGGGCTCGGGTACTGGGGGAGAACAGCCTGATGTGCGCGCTGAACCAGGACCTGTGCAAGCTCGACGCGCCCATCGAGGACTTCGACGAGATCGCCTTCTTTCCGCAAGTGACGGGGGGCTGAGGCATGGGTATCCAGGTCCAGCAACAGGCCTTCAGCCTCGATGCCTTGAATACCGCCCTGCAGGCTGGCGATCCCGCAGTGGGGGCGGTGGTGACCTTCGTCGGCTACGTCCGCGACCTGAACCTGGGGCAGGCGGTGCAGAGCCTGTTCCTCGAGCATTACCCGGGCATGACCGAGCGCTCCTTGCGGGGCATCGTGGCACAGGCCGAGCAGCGCTGGCCGCTGCTGCGGGTCGAGCTGGTGCATCGGGTCGGGCTGCTGCGGGTTGGCGAGCCGATCGTCTTCGTCGGTGTGGCCAGCGCCCATCGCCAGGCCGCTTTCGAGGCCTGTGACTTCATCATGGATTACCTGAAGACCCGTGCGCCGTTCTGGAAGCGCGAAGTCACCGACAGCGGCGAACATTGGGTCGAAGGCCGTGCGAGCGATCAGCAGGCCGCCAGCCGCTGGCAGCAACCCTGAGCACCTGCGGTAGATCTGGAACCGACTTTGGGTGGCGGGGGCGCTCGCTGCCGCTCGGCAGCGCAGGCCGTAAACCCGAATCCTCGCTATACCTGATCGAGCGCCTGCCCAAGCGGATGACAAGGTTGCGCCTTGCAGCGCGAGCAACTTCCCGCGCCACAGAAATGCCGTGCGGTCACACCGGGCTGTAGATCCGTGGCGGGCTGCGGTGGGGGACGTGGATCAGGTTGAGGTGGTGCTTGTTGGCCCACTGCACGGTCAGGGCGGTGGGCGCCGAGAGGCTGACCAGGGTGCCCAGGCGTGCCCGCACGGCCTTGTGGATCAGCTCCAGGCTGCAGCGGCTGGTGACCACGGTAAAGCCCAGGCGCGTATCGATCCCGGCGTGGAGCAGGGCGCCGATCAGCTTGTCCAGGGCGTTATGGCGGCCGATGTCTTCCTGGCACAGGCGTACCTCTCCCTGTTCATCGAAGTACAGCGCCGCATGCAGGGCGCCACTGCTGCGGGCCATGAGCTGGGCTTGCTCGATGCGCTCGCGCAGGCCCTGCAGGTGTTCCACCGGCGGCAGTGGCGTCGGTTCCAGCCCCTGTAGCTGGGGCAGGGCCTGCTCCAGGGCCTCGACTCCACACAAGCCGCAGCCGCTGGTCCCGGCCAGTTGCCGGCGATGGTCCTTGAGGGCCCAGAAGGCCCGGCTGGAAATCTGCACGTCGGCCTGGCAGGCCTGGGGGAAATGGCTCAGGCGGATGTCGTAGATCTCGTCCAGGCCGGTGACGATATCGTTGGTGATGCTGAAGCCACGGATGAAATCCTCCAGGTTGCCCGGAGACACCATCATCACTGCCTGGCTCAGGCCGTTGTAGGTGATGGCCAGGGCGGTCTCGGCGGCCAGGGGCGCATGGGCCTCTTGCGGCGAGCCGTATTCGCGATAGGCCACGCTCTGCGGCGCCGGGGCCGGTGCGTTGGCCTCGGGCTGTTGATCCGCTTGTTCGATCCGGCAAACCATGCATCCACCTCTTGCTACTGGTGCACCCGCAGGCGCGCTAAACGGTCATTCGCCCTTGATCGCAAACAGCTTGCGAGCTTCGGCGAAACACTTCTCGGCAATCGCCGACCGTGGTTCGGTCTTGCGCATCACCATGCCCAGGGGCGCCAGCACGCTGGCGTCGGGCAGGTTGATGAAGGCCAGGTTCTCGATCGGAGAATCCAGGCCGCTGTCCAGGGGCATGATCGAGCAGCAGAAGCCTTCGTGGATGGCCTGGAACAGTTGGTAGGTCGAATCGCTTTCCAGGATCGGCTGCGGGTTGAGGCCGCGGCTGCGGAAACTCAAGTCGATGGACTTGCGATAGTGCATGCCGGTGCTGAGCATGCCCAGTGGCAGTTCGGCGGCATCTTCCCAGCTCATCTCGTTGCCTTCGAAATGAAAGTGCCGGGTGTCGTACAGCAGGCCGACCCGAGTCTCGCCGATCTCGAAGAAATCCAGGTAGTTGGGATTGACGTGGTCCAGGTAGCAGACCCCGAGGTCCAGCTGGTTGTTGCCGATCTCCTCGATGATGCGGTCGGAGCTTCCGGACGACAGGCTGAACTTGAGCTCGGGAAAGCTCGCCGACAGCTTCTGCACGTAGCCGATGGGGTTGAAGCCGCTCAGGGGCACCAGGCCCAGGCGCAGGTTACCCACCAGTTGCCCGCGGCAGGCCGCGGCTTCGGCGAACAGCCCGTCGTGGGCGGCGAGCAGGGTCTTGGCCCAGGCCAGCACCCGTTCGCCGGCCTCAGTGAAACCCTCGAAACGCTGGCCCCGGGTCACCAGGATCAGGTCCAGCTCGTCCTCCAGGTTACGCAGGCGCATGGACAAGGTCGGCTGGGTGATGTGGCAGCGCGCGGCAGCCTGGCCGAAGTGGCGGGTCTGTTCCAGCGCGATCAGAAACTTCAGTTGCTTGATGTCCACAATGGCACCTGTCGTGGGAGGGTCGTCGTCAGTATTAACGCAGAGGTCCAAGCTGTGGGAAGACCCGAAGATCGTCCCGGGCTGTTCCGCCAGCCTTCAGGCCGGGGAGCCGGGGGGTGTTTCAGACAGTAGTTCAGGGCTGTTGAAATTGCTCAGCCGGGGATCGTCGGCAGCGCAGTGCAGGGGCGTCAGGCCCTGTACGCGCAGGGCCCGCAGCAAGCTGCGCTCGCCCTGGTCCCAGGCCTGGCGCAGATCGCCCAGTAGCCGCGTCGGCAACAGGCTGAACATGGGTTGCCATTGGCCGTCCTGCTGCACCATCACCGGTTGTTCGCCCGCGCTGCGGGCTTGCCACAGGGCTTCGATCAAGGCGCCATCGATGCATGGCGCATCGCAGGCCAGCACCAGCAGCCAGGGGTGCCGGGCCTGGGCCAGGCCGGCCAGGACACCGGCCAGCGGGCCGGGAAAATCCTGCTGGGCATCGGCCACCAACTGATCGGCGTAGGGCCGATACTGCTCGGCGTTGCGGTTGCAGGAAATGATCAGGTCGTCGCTCAAGGGCCGCACCACGTCGTGCACATGGGCAATCAGCGGCCGGCCGCGCCAGGGCACCAGGCCCTTGTCCCGACCGCCCATGCGTAATCCGCGTCCGCCTGCCAGCAGCAGGATCGAGCAGGGCAGGGGAGTGGCGATGGCAGGTCGGGTCGGGGTCATTGGTCACGGGCATGTCAGGTCGATGGCGGGCACGATCTCATTGTCTGTCCGCGGCGTCCAATCGGAACATTCGAATGGCTGATCGATCTGGCTTATCAGGCCCTGGCACGGGCCTGGCGACGATAGAGCGGGTCGATAATCCGGTCAGCCAGAACGATTAGACAGCCGCGCTTTGCGGCCTTTAGCCTGGGTCATGATTTTTATCTTGGCGGTCGGAGAGTGACATGAGCGTGAAGGCGGATGCGTTGTTTGTACCTTTGAATATTGCCGTGCTGACGGTCAGCGATACCCGGGAATATGCCACCGATACCTCCGGGCAGTTGCTGGTCAGCCGCTTGCTCGAAGCCGGGCATACCCTGAGCGAGCGCAACCTGCTCAAGGACGATCTGTACAAGATCCGCGCCCAGGTCGCGACCTGGATCGCCGACGAGCGCATCCAGGTGGTGCTGATCACCGGTGGCACCGGCTTCACCGGCCGCGACAGCACCCCGGAAGCCGTGGGTTGCCTGCTGGACAAGCGCATCGATGGTTTCGGCGAGTTGTTCCGCGCGATCTCGATCCTCGATATCGGCACCTCCACGGTGCAGAGCCGGGCCCTGGCCGGGCTGTCCAACGGCACCCTGGTGTGCTGCCTGCCGGGCTCCACCGGCGCTTGCCGGACCGCCTGGGAAGGCATCCTCGCCGAGCAGCTGGATGCCCGGCACCGGCCGTGCAACTTCGTTCCGCACCTCAAGCCGGTGCAGGCCTGCGAGTCCCGCGGATGAGCCAGGGCAAGCTGATGCCGGTGGAGGAGGCGCTGGCCAGCCTGCTGGCCATGGCCGATGCCCGGCAACTGGACCAGAGCCAGGAGCTGGCCCTGGACGAGGCCCGGCAGCGGGTCCTGGCCTGCGACCTGGTGGCGACCCTGGATTTGCCGCCCTGGCCCAACAGCGCCATGGACGGCTACGCCCTGGATCTTGCCCACTGGGATGGCCAGCCACTGCTGGTGGCGCAAACGGTGTTCGCCGGCCGGCCCGGTACGCCGTTGCAGCCGGGCACCTGCGCGCGGATCTTCACCGGCGCCCCGGTGCCCGCCGGCGCCGACTGCGTCGAGATGCAGGAAAACGTCGAGCTGCTGGATGATGGCCGGGTGCGTTTCACCCAGGCGCTCAAGCCGGGGCAGAACATCCGCCCCCAGGGCCAGGAGAACCGCGCCGGCCAGGTGCTGCTCGAGGCCGGCACGCGCCTTGGGCCTTTCGAGTTGGCGGTGGCCGCCGCCCAGGGCTGTACCCGGTTGCCGGTGGTGCGCAAGCCCCGGGTGGCGCTGCTGTCCACCGGTGACGAGCTGCTGGAGCCGGGCATGGCGCTGCGCGAAGGCTGTATCTACAACAGCAACCGCACCTTGCTCCGGCATTGGCTCGATGCCCTGGGCTGCGAGGTGATCGATGCCGGGATCCTGCCGGACCAGCCGCAGCAGACCCGGCTACGGCTCGAGCAACTGCAGCATGGGGCCGACCTGATCCTCACCACGGGCGGAGTGTCCGCGGGCGATGCCGACTGCCTGGGCCAGGTGCTGCGCGACAGTGGCCGGCCGCTGTTCTGGAAGCTGGCGATCAAGCCCGGCAAACCCCTGACCGTGGGCTACTTCGGCCAGGTGCCGGTGATCGGCCTGCCGGGCAACCCGGCCTCGGCCCTGGTGACTTTCGGCCTGCTGGCCCGTGCCTACCTGCTGCGCATCCAGGGCGTGGGCGAGGTCGAGCCTTTGGGCGTCATGGTGCCGGTGGCCTTCGACTGGGCCCGGGCCGGCAGCCGTCGAGAGTACCTGCGCGCACGCCTGGAGCAGGGGCAGGCGGTGCTCTACCCGAACCAGAG
Organism: Pseudomonas sessilinigenes; assembly: GCF_003850565.1. NCBI lineage: Bacteria > Pseudomonadati > Pseudomonadota > Gammaproteobacteria > Pseudomonadales > Pseudomonadaceae > Pseudomonas > Pseudomonas sessilinigenes. Next base: position 6,151,282 of record NZ_CP027706.1, on the reverse strand, counting down.
CTCCGGGGTGCTGCTGGGTGCCTGCTGGGCTGATGGCCTGGTGGAAATCCCCGAAGGGCGGACCCTGCAGGCCGGGGATCTGGCGCGCTTCATTCCGTTCAGCGAGCTGTTCTAGATCTTCCAGTGCCGGGCGCTCTTGGCCAGGCGCTGGCGCATCTCGCCGAGGGTCGCCACCAACTGCCGGGTCAGCAGCCGGTAGCCATCCGGCGCCGAGTGCGCCGGTGCTTCCAGGGCATTGCCCGGGCTGGCCTCCAGGGGTTTTTCCAGGCGTTGGGTAATGCCTGACTGCAGGGCCCGGGCCATGCCCACCAGGTGCATGCGGATCTGCCGGTGCTCGGCCTTGAGGCCCAGTTGCATCTGCGCCATGGCCTGGCGGTCGCCAGCATCGGGGCGGGTATTGCCGAGGATCTCCAGGGTGCTGATGCACATCCGCAGGTTGCGCTGGATGGCGTCCAGCTCAGTCATGGAGATTCGCACTTCCTTGGACACCGAAGGCATCAGCGAGCGCAGTTGCAGCATGGCGCTGTTGACCCGCCCGAGCAGCCTCAGGTGCTCGTCGTCGGTCACCGATTGGCCCTTGATGATCCGTCCGTACAACTGCGCGCAGTCGCGCAGGGCGCTGGCCAGGTTGTAGCGCCAGGAATACACCGCGTACAGCGGGATGGCGAAGGAAAACGCCAGGGCCAGGGCGATGCCGATCAGGATATCCACCGCCCGCCACAGGCCATCGCTGACCTGGTTGTCGCCATGGCCGGCGACGATGAACACGGTGATCGCGGCCAGCAGCGCGGTGTAGCCACCCTTGCCGATGGCGTGGTAGGAGAAATAACCGCAGACCGCCGACATGCCCAGGTAAGTCAGCCAGGGCTGGCCGAAGTACGCCTGCTGCACGATCAGCAGCAGGCCGACCCCGGCGCCCACCAGGGTACCGATGGCCCGCTCGGTGGCTTTCTTGCCGATGTTGCCGTGGTGCTGCAGGCCGCCGATCACCACCAGCATGGTCACCGAGGCCCATTCGCCGTGGGGCAGGTTCAGGCCGGTGGTCAGGAGGATCGTGGCGATCAGCCCGAGGGCCACCCGCACTGCGTGGATCAGCCGCGCATGGCGGTAGCGCCGGTACGGGTCGAGCACTGGCCGCAGCAGATGGCGCAGCCAGGAGGGCAGGCGTGTGCCCCGCAGGTGTTTGAACGGGCCCAGACCGGTTTCTCCTGTGGTGGGTGAAAGGCAGCGAGTGGGGGGAGCCTGCCAGGCAGGCCCCCGGGCCTTGCTAGAAAATGTAGTCGGTGGTCAGGAAGCTGGAGTCACGGTTGCGGATGATGTCGCTGATCAGTTCCTTGTTGCGCGCCTGGAACTTGGTGGCCACCAGGGTGCGGATCGAGAAGGTGCGCAGCGCGTCATGGACCGACAGCGTGCCCTCGGCGGAGTTCTTGCGGCCGTTGAAGGGGAAGGTGTCCGGGCCGCGCTGGCATTGTGCGTTGATATTGATCCGTCCCACCTGGTTGGCGAAGGCGTCCACCAGCTTGCCGATTTGCGCCGGGTCACTGCCGAACAGGCTCAGTTGCTGGCCGAAGTCCGACTCCAGCACGTAGTCGATCACCGTCTCCAGATCGCGATAGGGCACGATGGGCACCACCGGGCCGAACTGCTCCTCGTGGTACACGCGCATCTGCGGGTTCACCGGGTACAGCACCGCCGGGTAGAAGAACGAGGCGCGGGACACGCCGCCATCGGGGTTCACCACCTGCGCGCCATGGGCCTGGGCATCGGCCACCAGGCCCTGCAGGTAGTCGACCTTGGTGTTCTCCGGCAGTGGGGTCAGGGCCACGCCGGGCTCCCAGGGCATGCCCGGCTTGAGGCTTTGCAGCTTGGCATTGAATTGCTCGATGAAGCGTTGCACCACCGCTTCGTGGACGAACAGGATCTTCAACGCGGTGCAGCGCTGGCCGTTGAACGACAAGGCACCGGTCAGGGCTTCGCTGACGGCGTTGTCCAGGTCGGCATCGGGCAGCACGATTCCCGGGTTCTTCGCGTCCAGGCCCAGGGCCGCGCGCAGGCGGTGCGGCTTGGGGTGGAGTTTCTTCAGGTCGCTGGCGGCCTTGTTGGTACCGATGAAGGCGAAGATGTCCACCTTGCCGCTGGCCATCAGGGCGCTGACGGTCTCGCGGCCGCTGCCGTAGATGACGTTGATCACCCCGGCCGGGAAGCTGTCGCGGAACGCCTCCAGCAATGGGCGGATCAGCAGCACGCCGAGCTTGGCCGGCTTGAACACCACGGTGTTGCCCATGATCAGCGCCGGGATCAGGGTGGTGAAGGTCTCGTTGAGCGGGTAGTTGTAGGGCCCCATGCACAAGGCCACGCCCAGGGGCACGCGGCGGATCTGGCCGAGGGTGTCCTGCTCCAGTTCGAAGCGGCTGGAACGCCGGTCCAGCTCCTTGAGCGCGCCGATGGTGTCGACGATGTAGTCGCAGGTGCGGTCGAACTCTTTCTCCGAGTCCTTGAGGTTCTTGCCGATCTCCCACATCAACAGCTTGACCACCGCCGTGCGCTGCTCGCGCATGCGCGCCAGGAAGGCTTCCACATGCTGGATGCGCTCGGCCACGCGCATCGTTGGCCAGGCGCCCTGGCCCCGGTCGTAGGCGCGCACGGCGGCGTCCAGGGCCTGCAGTGCGGTGTCGGCATCCAGCAACGGGGTACTGCCGAGGATCACCTGCTGGTCGCCGTCGGCGCCTGTGAGGTAGATCGGGCTGCGGACCTGGGCCAGGGGGCCGTTCCAGATACGCAGCTGGCCATCCACCAGGTAGTCGCGTTGCTCCACCGGGTCGGGCAGGCGATAGGCTTCGGGGATGTCGCTGGCGGCTGGAAACAGGTTGCTGAGGACTTTGGCTGTGGTCATGACTCTACCCCGTGTTGGAAATGGCTCTGGCGCGGATGACGGGCGATTCGTCGTTCCTGGGTTTATCAGGCCGTTGAAAAACTGCCTGCGTTGCCATCGCTGCGTTGAAAACAGGCTGGTGCGCCAGCCCGGTCAAAATGCTCATTTACCACGGGTAAACTGCGCTTTTCGCCTGTTTTCGCCTTGCGCTGGCTGCCTCGCCTAGGTTTTTCAACGGTCTGTTATACGCCTGAACGGCCGGGTTCTTCAGCAGTTTCTGCGCTCGGCCGGCAGGCGGTCATGGTTCGAGATTAAACGTTTCAGCGAATGCCCGGCAACTGTTCTCGGCGGCCTGCGCCAAGCCTTGGCCGCAGGCTGTTCGAGCACAGGCCGGGCGCTCTGGCCGGCTGTCCGGCCAAGTCCCCTTGGCTGGCCGCCAATGCCCTCAACCCGGGGACGCCGGTGCCTTAGTGTTGCCCTGTGAGGTGGGTCCCGTGGCCGGGATCGACCCTTTGCCCGGCTGCCCCGAGGACTGCCTATGCCCAGCGTCACCCTTGCGTTTTCCCCCCCGTTGCGGCGCTTGCTCGCCCCAGCCTGTCGCGGCGCCCTGGTACTGGCCCTGGGCTTGTCCCTGGGCGCTTGCGGCGATGCCGAGCCGCCGGCGCCCGGGCGCCTTGACGCGGCCCGCCAGAGCCCGGCCGACCCGGACCTGGCGCGGATCTACGACAGCAGCTGCAAGCTGTGCCATGCCAACCCGGCTTCCGGCGCGCCGCTGGCCGGCGATGCCAAGGCCTGGGCCCCGCGGCTGGCCCAGGGCGCCGATACCCTGCTGGACCACAGCATCAACGGTTACCAGGGCATGCCGCCCATGGGCCAGTGCATGCAGTGTTCCGAAGAGCAGTTCCTGGCGCTGATCAGCTTTATGTCCGGCCATTCATTCCAATAAAAATACAAGGTCACCTTCCATGGTCATGCACCTCTCTCGCCGTCGCCTGTTGCAAGGGGCCGGCGCCCTCGGCGCATTCACCGCGCTGTGCAGCAACCCGCTGATGGCCGAACTGGTCCGCGCCCCGCGGCTGATTCCCTGGCGCAACTGGTCCGGCGCGCAAAGCTGCCTGCCCGAGGCACGCCTGGCGCCCAAGGACCTGGACGAGCTGGTCCAGGTGATCCGCAAGGCCCCGGGCAAGATCCGCCCGGTGGGCTCGGGGCACTCCTTCAGCGCCCTGGTGCCCACTGACGGCACCTTGCTGTCCCTGGCCTATTTCAACGGCCTGCTGGAGCACGATCCCAAGACCCTGCAGGCGGAGTTCGCCGGCGGTACGCCGATGTCGCTCATGGGGCCGGCGCTCAAGGAGGTGGGGCAGGCCCTGTGGAACATGGCCGACATCGACTACCAGACCCTGGCCGGGGCGATTGCCACTTCGACCCATGGCACCGGGGTCGGCTTCGGTTCCTATTCGAGCCAGGTCTGCGGGTTGCAACTGGTGACCGCCGCCGGCCAGGTGCTGGACTGCGACCGCCAGCGTAACGCCGAGGTGTTCCATGCCGCGCGGGCGTCACTGGGGGCGCTGGGGGTGACGACCCGGGTGCGCTTGCAGAACCGCGAGGCCTATCGCCTGCGGGAGAAGCAGTGGATCGCCAAGACCGACGAACTGCTGGAGGACATGGACCACCTGACCCGCAGCAACCAGCACTGGGAAATGCTCGTGGTCACCCATTCCGACTACGCCCTGGCGGTGGCGCTGAACGAAACCACGGACCCGGCCACCCCGCCTCGCGATCCGGCCGAGGAGGGCGGCAACGAGTTCGTCAGCCTGATCGAGAACCTGGACAAGTACGTGAGCGATTTTCCCGACACCCGGCGCCACCTGCTCAACAGCCTGCGCTGGTTGGCGAGCTTCGACGAACGGGTGGGCGATTCCTTCCAGGTCTACGCCAACGTGCGCAGCGTGCGCTTCAACGAGATGGAGTACTCGGTGCCGGCGCACTTGGGGCCGGCCTGCCTGCGCGAGATCCTCGCACTGATCCATGACAAGGACCTGCGCACCTGGTTTCCCATCGAGTACCGCTACGTCAAGGCCGACGACATTCCCCTGAGCATGTTCGAGGGGCGCGACAGTTGCTCGATCTCGGTGCACCAGCACTACAGCATGGACCACCACAACTTCTTCGCCGCGGTGGAGCCGATCTTCTGGAAATACCAGGGGCGCCCACACTGGGGCAAGCACCACAGCCTCAACGCCCGCAACCTCCAGGCGCTGTACCCGCAATGGCAGGCTTTCGCCAAGGTACGCCAGGAGCTGGACCCACGCGGCACATTCATCAACGCCCACCTGGCCTCGGTGCTGGGGGTGGCATGAAGCGGAGATCAGAACCATGAACCGTCGTCGTTTCATGGCCGGCACCCTGGGTGCCGGCGTCTTGTTGGCGGGTGTCGGCGCCTGGCTGCGGCCGGGCGAGCGGGGCGCGCCCTACGATGCCTATTTCGCCGGGCTCAATCGCGAGCTCAAGGCCAACGGGCCGATGCAGCCGGTGATGCTGATCGACCTCGATCGCCTGGACCACAACATCGACGTGGTCATGCAATCGGTGCAGCGCGGCGGCAAGCAACTGCGCCTGGTGGAGAAATCACTGCCGTCGCCCGGGCTGCTGGCCTATATCGCCCAGCGTGCCGGGACCCGGCGCTTGATGTCGTTCCATCAGCCGTTTCTCAACCACGATGCCCAGGTCTTCGCCGACGCCGACATCCTCCTGGGCAAGCCGCTGCCGGTGCGCGCCGCCGAATTGTTCTACCAGCAGCACCAGGGCCCGTTCGATCCGGCCCGGCAACTGCAATGGCTGCTGGACACTCCCGAGCGCCTGCAGCAATACCTGGCGCTGGCCCAGGGCCTGGGCACCAGGATGCGCATCAATATCGAACTGGATGTGGGCCTGCACCGTGGCGGGGTGGCGGACAACGCGGCCCTGGGGCAGATGCTGGCGTTGATCGCCGCTCACCCGCAGCACCTGGAGTTCGCCGGGTTCATGGGGTACGACCCGTTCGTCGACATGGGCGTGCCGGGGATTCTCGGCTCGCCGGAAAGTCTGTTCGCCAAGGTCATGGCGATCTACACAGGCTTCGTCGATTTCACCCGCCAGCAGTACCCGGCGCTATGGCACGCGGGTCTGACCCTGAACACTGCCGGTAGCCCCAGCTATCGGCGGCACGAGCAGGAATCCCTGAGCACCGAGGTCTCGGTGGGCACGGCGATGCTCAAGCCCAGCCACTACGACCTGCCATCCCTGGAACAGCACCAGCCGGCGGCGTTCATCGCCACCCCGGTGCTCAAGAGCACCGGGCCGGTGCGGATCCCGGCCCTGGATGACAAGTCACGGCTGTTGTCCTGGTGGGACAGTAACCAGCGCGAGACCTTCTTCATCTACGGCGGGCACTGGCTGGCGGATTTCGAATCGCCAGCGGGGTTGCAGAGCAACGACCTGTTCGGTCGCAGCTCCAACCAGGAAATGGTCAATGGCTCAAGCTCCGTGGGCCTGGCGGTGGACGACCATATCTTCCTGCGCCCGCACCAGAGCGAAGCGGTGCTGCTGCAGTTCGGCGACCTGCTGGCCCTGCGCGGCGGGCGTATTGTCGAGCGCTGGCCGGTCTACGCCTGACCCCCATGGCGCGGCTACACAAAGCCTGTAGCCGCTGTCGAGCCACGGCGAGGTTGCGCCAAGGTCCGCAGGACCTTCAGCGATGCCAAGACCGCCTTGGCCCTGCGGGCCATGCGCAGCCTGAGGCAGCGGCTACACGAAACCTGTAGCCGCCCGCGGGTTTACAAGGCGAAAGGAATGGTCAGCTTGGCCCACAACATGTCGCCCTCGGGGCGGTTCTCCACATCGAACTCCTTGGCCCAGCGGATCTCGGCGCTGGCGTATTTGAGAAACCGCAGGTGCAGCGCCGGGCCGATGGCGAACACCTGGCCGCGCACGCCGTCGCTGACGTCCTCACCCATGAAGGTCACGGTCTTGCCGAACTGCTTGTCGTCGGTGGTCTGCTTCAGGTAGTAGCCGTTGAGCCCCAGGCTCAGGTCATCGGTCACCCGGTAGCTGGCCGAGTAGTCGAAGTGGAAGATCTGCCCGGAGCGGTAGTGAGTGGCGTGGTTCTCCTTGTTGAAGCTGTAGGTGCTCTTGAGCGACAGCTCGGTGCGCTCGGTGGGCAGCCAGGTCATGGAGAACAGCGGCTTGTAGGTGGTGAAGTTGTTGCTGGTGTTGGCCATCCGCTCCTTGTCGTATTCCCCCGTGGGCAGGGTCACCTCCACGGCGGCGGCCAGGGTCAGGTCGGGGCCCATGTCCCAGAGGATGATCGGCGCCAGGGTGGTGTCGCCCATGCTCTCGCGGCGGTCGCTCTGGCCGAACATCGCCACTTGCTGGCGCAGGTAGGGCTGGGCTGCGTAGCCCCCCAGGCGCCCGCCGAAGATGCGTATCGGGCTGAGGTAGTCCAGGCGCGGGATGATCGCGTCGGAGGTGATCTTGACCCCCGGGACCTTCCCGCCCATGGAGCTGATGTCGAGCTTCTTCGCCTGGTAGTGGTTGTAGTAGAGGTTGAAGGAGAACATGTGGTCCGGAAGCTGGTCGGACCCTAGCGGCAGGACGTAGAAACCGTCGGTGCCGGGACCTATGTTGTCGACGCCGGACTCGGTGGCCTGGGCGCTCACGCAGCAAGTAGCCAGGACCAGGGCCAGGCCTGGGCGCAGGGGGAAACTGGGACGGGTCGGGTGCATGGTTGGGCTCATTCTTATTGTTAGTAGGAGGGCTGCGGCGGGGGCACCGGCCGCCCCATAGAAATAAGCCCTGGCTGGCCCGCGGGGCAGGGTATTGGCGGCCACTCAGGGGGACTTTGTCGGACACTTTGCAATGCCTTGTTACATTCCTCCGCCAAAGCCTGTGGGAAGGGATATGCTTGGCCTGGCCGGTGCAGCCTTGGCAGCGGTGTTGTCCCGACAATAAGAACAGCCGCCCTAGCGGCCCGGAATCGCCTCCATGAACAAAGCCGTCGATCCCCATGACCAGCTGGCACTGGTGTCTCCTTTTCTGTTGCAGACCCTGGCCGATGTCGCCAACGACAAGGGCATCAGCGCCGAGCGCCTGTGCCGTGGCCTGGGCTTCACCCTGGACGACCTGCAGGACCCGACCCTGCGCATCTCCTACCGCCAGGCGGTGGCGATGATCGAACGGGCCCTGGACGCGTTGCCCCAGCAAGGGCTGGGGCTGTGGGTCGGCAGCCGCAACGTGCTGGGCACCCTGGGCCTGCTGGGCCATGCCCTGTCCCTGTGCCGGACCCTGGGCGACGCCTTCGAACTGGGCATCCGCCACCAGCACACCTCGGGCACCATCGTTAGTGCCGATATCGGGCGCCAGGGCGAGGAGTTCTTCGTCGAACTGCAATGCCGGTTGCCCTACGGCGAGGTGCAGATTTTCGCCGCCGAGGAGTTCTTCGCCAGCTTGCTGATCTATGGCCGGGCGCTGTTGAGCGCCGACTTCCAGGCGTTGCGGGTGGAGTTCATGCATGCCGCGCCGGCCTATGCCGGGCTCTACACCCAGTTGCTGGGACCGAACGTGCACTTCGGTTGCCTGCACGCGCGCATGGTGATCGAGGCCCGCTGGTTGCAGGCGCGGTTGCCCAACCACCATCCGGTGGCGCTGCGCCAGGCCCTCAAGCTACTGGAGCTGGAAAGCGCCCAGGTGCACCAGAAGATGGACCTGATCCAGGCGGTGGAGCGGGCCTTGTCCCGGGATTTGCGCTCCGGCAGCCATATCGAGCAGGTGGCGGGGGACCTGAACATGAGCGGGCGCACCCTGCGCCGGCGCCTGACCGAGCACGGCCTGACCTTCGAGACCTTGCTGGAACGGGTGCGCCAGGCGCGGACCCTGAACCTGCTGGGCAACCCCGAACTGTCCATCGAGCGCATCACCGAAGAGGTGGGCTACAGCGACGTGCGCAGCTTTCGCCGGGCCTTCAAGCGCTGGACCGGCCTGAGCCCCAGCGCCTTTCGCGACGAAGCGGCGTTGCATTGAGCGGGGCTGGCGTTTCTGCGGCCGCTGCGTGCCCGTACGCAACCTGCGGCAGCGGCTACATGAATCCGGTGTAGCCGCTGTCGAGCCATGGCGAGGCTGCGTCAAGGGCCGCAGGCCCTTCAGCAATCGTAAGATCCAGGTGATCCTGCGGGTCGCGCACGGCCTGCGGCGGCGGTAAACTCCGTGCTTTCATTCAGGAGTTCCCATGAGTTACTACCAGTCCGGCATCCTCGCTGCCCCCGTTCCGTCCCAGGCCCGCCATCTGTTTTTCGCCCTCGAGTCCATCGCGGCGTTGCCCCAGGCGCTCGACCAATTGCTGGCGCGGATCGATGGCGCCAGCGCCGTGGCCGGGTTCGGTGCCTCGCTGGTCAAGGCCCTGGGGGCTCGTGTGCAAGGACTGAAGGCCTTCCCAGGACTGACCGGGGTCGGCGTCGATAACCCTTCGACCCAGCACGCCCTGTGGGTCTGGCTGCATGGCGACGAACGTGGCGAGCTGATGCACCGCAGCAACGAACTGGAGGCCGCGCTGGCCCCGGCCTTTCGCCTGGTGCAGATGAACGAGGCCTTCCGCCACAAGACCGGCCACGACCTGACCGGCTACGAAGATGGCACCGAAAATCCCGAGGACGAAGCCGCCGTGGCCGCGGCCCTGGCCAATGGCGACGCTGGCCTGCGTGGTGGCAGTTTTGCCGCGATCCAGCAGTGGCAGCACGACTTCAAGGGCTTTGCCGCGATGCACTCCCAGGAGCGCGACCACATCATCGGGCGACGCTTGAGCGATAACGAAGAGCTGGAAGATGCGCCGGAGTCGGCCCACGTCAAGCGTACGGCCCAGGAAAGCTTCACCCCCGAAGCCTTCCTCGTACGGCGCTCGATGCCATGGATCGAAGGTGACAAGGGCGGCCTGATGTTCCTTGCCTTTGGTCACTCCTTCAGCGCCTTCGAAGCCCAGCTGCGGCGCATGAGCGGCCTGGAGGACGGCATCGTCGATGGCTTGTACCGCATGAGCCGGCCGCTCACCGGTGGCTACTACTGGTGCCCGCCATTGCTGGACGGCAAGCTCGACCTGCGCGCCCTGCAAGCGGCCTGACCGGCCGGATCATCGCCACCCGCTCGGGTGGCGATTGGGTTGCGGCGAGCCTGGCCAGTGCAAGCTTCATTCGATCGGCAGGTGCGATTGGACGTCCATGGCGTCATGCAGCAACCTGATCACCTCGATCAGGTCGTTATCGATTACCCGGTAGAACAGGATGTGGCGTGGTCGCTTGACCAGGCCTGATTGTCCCTGGCTGCGTCCTCGAGAATGGAGCAGGTGGTAGCTACGCAATCCGGGCGTCAGGTCGTTGCGTTCATGACTGCCCAAGCGCAGGGGGGCGGTGGCGAGGTCCTGTAGCGCTCCGAGGAGCAAGTCCTGGTAGCGGATCCGGGCCTGTTCGCCAAAGTGCTTCTGGGAAAACCTCAGGGCATCGACGATATCGCTTCGGGCTGTGTCGGCGATCCGATACCTGGCCACCTCAATGTTTCTCTTGTTCCGTGGCGGCGGCCTCCAGCCCCAGTTCAGCAAGGTAATGCTGCAACTGGCCTTCGTGAATTTCTGTGAATCGTCCATGTTCCAGGTCGGTCATGCCGGTCGTGGTTGCGTGCCGCAGCGCTTCGATTTTTGCCGCATCCTCGGCCAGGCGTTGTTGCAGCAGGCGTAGGCCTTCACGCAGCACCTCGCTGGCGTTCTGGTAGTGGCCGGTCTTGACCAGGTTGTTGATGAGTTGTTCCTGCTGTGCAGTAAGGACAACGTTACGAGTCGGCATGGCCTGTTCCCGCTCAGAGTGGTGATCGAAGTGATTGGCATATTATGCCAATCGACTGCCGGCTTCAGCTTCTGGAGCGTCTCGGTGACAGGCGGCCACCCTGGGTGGCGGCCAAGGCTAACGCCGATTGCCGGCCAGCGGCAGGATGGCCAGGAACGACAGTGCGCAGATCGCCATGGAGGCCAGCAGGAGCAGGCCAAAGTCCAGGGTGTCGCCCAGCAGCCAGGCGGCGAGGGACGGGCCCACGGCCAGGCCGCCACAAATGGCCAGGTTGGCCAGCACTACCAGCTTGCCGCCCTGGCGGTCGTAGTCGCTGATCGCCGAGAGCAGGAAGGGCAGGGCGAAGGTCCAGGCGAACTTGAAGGCGCAGGCCGCCAACAGGTAGCGCCAGGTGGAGATTTCGCCGAGCAGGCCGAACAAGCCTGCGGTCATGGCCAGGTAACCCAGGGCCAGCAGCCAGGCACGCCGGCCCCGGACACCGATCCAGCTGGCCATGGCCGCGCCCGCCACGCCCATCAATGAAGCGCTCGCCAGGGCGCTGGCACTGTCGCCGGTGCTGATGCCACGCAGGCGTGCCAGTTCGCCAGCGAAGGTCCAGATGCCGCTGAGGCTCAAGTAGAAAAGAAAGATCGCCAGCATGCCCAGGCAGATCTTGAGGAGCATTGCCTGGGCCTGGCGTGGCGGCAGTGGGCGGTTATCGTCGTGGCTCCCGGCGGGCAGGGAAAGCACCAGTGGCAGGATCAAGGCGGTGAACAGCGCGATCAGCAGGAAGAAGCTGGAGACGCCCCAGTGCTCGAACAGCCATGGCATGAGCTGCAGGCACAGCGCCGCCAGCACCAGCTGGCCGGTGACCCACAGGCCGAACGCGCGGGTGGCGTTGGGCAAGGTTCCGGCGGTGCCCAGGCACACCAGCACCAGCGCGGCTTCGCTGAAGGCCGTGAGAAAACGCAGGGCGGCCAGGAGACCGAAGCCGGGGCTCGGCTCGCTCATCAGCCAGGCGCTGAACAGGTTGCCCAACAGGAACAGGCTGCCGGCCAGGCCGGCGATCCAGCGCCAGTCGTAGCGACGCATCCACAGGTAGGTCGGCAGGGTGGAGATGGCCATGGCGCCCAGCTCCAGGCTGAACAGCCAGCCGACCTGGCGGTTATCCATGCCCAGTTCGACGATGTAGCGGCTGACCAGGGCCGGTGCCGTCAGCAGCACCAGTGGCCCGATGGCGGAGAACAGGATCACCGCCAGCAGGCGCAGGCGGTCGCGGCTTTGCGCCATCTCGACGGCTGGAGCGGATGGCACGCTCATGAGTAGCGCTCCGGCTGTTCCAGCAGCGGTGAATGCAGGCTGGCCTTGAGCTGGGCGATCCACTGCCGCTGGTGTTCGGCCAGCTCCTGGCCCGGCAGGGCGCGCATGGCGCTCAGGTGGGGATCGGCGATGCCGCTTTGCAGGCCGCTGAGGGTCTCGATCACCGCCAGGCCGAAGTACGGCACCGAGTTGGCCTCGTAGCCGCCTTCGTGGCACAGCACCAGGCGCCCGTCGCACAGGCGCTCGGCGGCGAGCATCAGCCGGGTGGTCAGTTTGCGGTAGGCCTCGCTGTGCAGCAGCATGCGCCCCAGCGGGTCGTGGGCCCCGGCATCGAACCCGCAGGGCACCAGGATCAGTTGCGGGCGGTGGGCGGCCAGGGCCGGCAGCACTATTTCGTCGAAGGCATGCAAGTAGGCGCCTTCCCCTGAGCCCGGGGGGAGCGGGATATTGAGATTGAAACCCAGGCCGGCGCCTGCCCCTTGTTCCTCGACCTTGCCCGAATCCTGCGGATAGTTGCCGTCCTGGTGCAGGGAGAGGGTCAGTACCCGTGGATCGTCCCAGAAAATGCTCTGGGTGCCATTGCCATGGTGCACGTCCCAATCCACCACCGCGATCCGTTCCAGGCCATGCACCGCCAGGGCTTCATGGGCGGCGAGCGCGGCATTGGCCAGCAGGCAGAAGCCGCGTCCACGGTCGGCTTCGGCATGGTGTCCAGGTGGGCGAACCAATGCGTAGGCATTGCGCACATTACCGCGCAGCACCTGCTTGACGGCGTCGATCACCCCGCCGGCGGCGAGCCTGGCGATCTCGAAGCTGCCGCTGCCGAACGGAGTATTGTCGCCGGCGTCGCCACCTTGCCGGTCGCTGAGGCCTTGCAGGTATTGCAGGTAGTCGGCGCCATGCACGCGAAGCAATTGTTCGTCGGTGGCGGGCCTGGGCTTGATCGGCAGCAGTTGCTCGGTGATGCCGCTGATATCCAGCAGGTTCTTCAGCCGTCGCTTGCTTTCCGGGTTCTCGAAGTGCAGGCCGGGCTGGATCTGCAGGCCGGGGGCGAACAGGCCGGCATGGTTGCCGGTGGAATGCCACATGTAGAGCTCGTGCCAGACAAGTGCCGTTTGCATGGAGTCATTGCCTCTCTGGCGCACGGGAGTACGCCGGTTCTCGGGATGCTGTCGGGGAGGGTGCGAGCCGAGGTTAGAAAGGCCGGGGAAATCGATAAATACACCCGTGGAGGTAGAGGCGGCAGGCGATCATTGGCCTGGCCCCAGGGCAAGTGTTTCCTTCGGAAACAGCCTTGGCCGGGGCGAGCGTCACGCCAGGGCAGGCGGGCGCGAGGCTTGCTTGAGAAACAGGTCGCATAGCTGCATCTGCGAGGACACCGCAAGGCGCGCGTAGATATTGCGCCGATGCACCTTGACCGTGCCGGGGCTGATGCCCAGGTGCCGGGCGATGAGCTTGCCGGGGTTGCCTTGCAGCATCAGGCGCACGACTTGCCGCTCCCGTGGGGTCAGCAGTTGCTCGGCAAAGGTCTCCAGAGCCTGCTCCAGGGGGCTGGTGGCGCTTGGCGCTGCGCGATGCTGGTCGCTGTAGCTGCGCAGTAGGTGCTGGAGGATCGGGTAGATGTTGTGCAGTGCTTGCAGCTCCTGGGTGCTGGCCAGGCAGCGCGAACGCCTGCCGATGGACATGACCAGGGTGGTCTGGGCATCGACGGGCACCAGAACGCCGATTTCATCGGCCAGGTCCAGCTCCTGGTAGTAATGCCGGTAGTAGTCGGTGTCGCGCAGCTGGCAGGTGCGCTGGTTGATGCGCAGGATGCCGCTGGTGCGGCCGTCGATGATGGAGCAGGACACCGGGTCCAGGCGGTAGATGTCGTCCAGGTAACGCGCGATGTAGCGTTCGTGCTGCTGGGCGGGATAGTCCTCGTAGAGGATCTGCGGACGGCAGCCAGCGCGATAGGACTTGATGACCACGTTGTCATGGGCCAGCAAGGACTGCAGGGAGTACGACAGCAAGTCCGGGAACCCCGGGTGGGCGCTGTTCTCCAGCAACCTGGCGAGCATCTGGTGCCAGTCGGCCATTTCCCACTTCGCCAGCGCCTTGGTCAGTTGCATGGGTATCCCCCGTTCGCGTGTTCTGGGTTGCTGTCGGTATTGGCAGCAAATGCAGTGCCATCTCGTGCTTGGCCAGGATTCGCGTAGTGCCCTGTTTCCCAAGGCCCGCCGCTGCTTGCCCAGCGCTCGATCGGACGAGTGGTGTTCGGATATTTCGTACGATTCTTGTCAGAAAATTCCGAGAGGAGTACAAATGTACTCCATGACGACTTTATCTCCCCGGCGCAGTGCCATCCTGACCTTTATCCGCGAACGCATCGCCGATCGCGGCCAGCCGCCGAGCCTTGCCGAGATCGCCGAGGCCTTCGGTTTCGCCTCGCGCAGCGTGGCACGCAAGCATGTACTGGCCTTGACCGAGGCCGGTTTCATCGAGGTCAACCCGCATCAGGCGCGGGGTATCCGCCTGCTCAACCAGGCACCACGCCCCGAGCTGCTGGAGATCCCGGTGCTGGGCCGGGTCGCCGCCGGTGCGCCGATCGGCGTCGATGCCGAGATCCATGGCCAGTTGCTGCTGGATCCGGGGTTGTTCTCACGCACGCCCGACTATCTGTTGCGGGTCCAGGGCGACTCGATGATCGACGACGGCATTTTCGACGGCGACCTGGTGGCGGTACGCCGCAGCGCTGAGGCGCGCAATGGCCAGACGGTGATCGCCCGGCTCGATGGCGAGGTGACCATCAAGCGCTTCGAGCGCAAGGGGCAGAGCATCCGCCTGCTGCCACGCAACCCGGCCTACCAGCCGATTGAGGTCACGGCCGATCACGAGCTGTTCATCGAAGGCGTGTTCTGTGGCCTGGTGAGGCAGGGCTGATGGGCGCTGTGGTCGCACTGGACTCGCTGTTCAATGCCGGGCGAGTCTGGAAGGGCCGCCCGGCGGCCGTGCCCGCCAGTGTGCATGCCACCGGCCACGCTGCCCTGGATGCGGTGTTGCCCAGTGGCGGCTGGCCGGAAGCGGCGCTGACGGAAATCCTCGTCGCCGCCCAGGGCCTGGGCGAGTTGCAATTGCTCTGGCCCAGCCTGGCGCGGCTGGCGGCGGCGGGGGAGCGCATCGTCCTGGTGGCGCCGCCGTTCGTGCCTTTTCCCCTGGCCTGGCAGAACGCCGGGGTGGATCTGCGCCAGTTGTCGATCATCCAGGCCGCAGAGCGCGACGCCTTGTGGGCCGCCGAACAGTGCCTGCGCTCGGGCAGTTGTGGCGCGGTGTTGTGCTGGCCGCAACAGGCCGACGACCGGGCCCTGCGGCGCTTGCAGGTGGCGGCCGAAAGCGGCCAGACCCTGGCCTTCGCCTACCGTCCCCTGGAGGCCGCGCACAATCCGTCGCCAGCGGCCCTGCGCCTGACCTTGCAGGGCCATCCTGCGCAGTTGCGGATTCTCAAGTGCCGGGGTGGCCTGGCCCATCCACAACCGATTGCCCTGCAGGCCGGGCACTGAGGTCGACATGCGCTGGGTGTGCATCCTGTTCCCGCAATTGGCGCTGGACGCGGTACTGCGCCAGCGCGCCGAGCCCCAGGCGCCGTTGGCGCTGCTCAGCGGCAGCCCGCAACGTCGAGTGATCCAGGCGGTGAACGACGCCGCCCGCGAGCTGGGGTTGCGCCCCGGGCAATCGCTGACGGCCGCCCAGGCCCTGGCCCAGGATTTCGCCTGTGCCGAGTACGATCCCCAGCAGATCGATCACTGGCAGCAGTTCCTTGCCGCCTGGGCCTATGGTTTCAGCTCCCAGGTCAGCGTGGCCTATCCGCGCACCCTGGTGCTGGAAATCGAATCGAGCCTGGGCCTGTTCGGGCCCTGGCCACAGTTGCAGGCCCGGCTGCGCCAGGAACTGCAGGCCCTGGGCTTTCGCCACCGTATCGTCGCTGCGCCTAACCCGGCGGCGGCCCGGGTCCTGGCCAACGCCTACGATGGCCTGGCGGTGGCCGACCAGCAGGCCTTGCACCAGGCCCTGGGGCCGATACCCGTCGAGCGCCTGGGACTGGCATCGGAGCAGGCCACGGCCTTGTCGCGCATGGGCGTGCGCAGCTTCGCGCAACTCTATGGCCTGCCGCGCCAGGGCCTGGCCCGGCGTTTCGATGGCGGCTTGCTCAGGCAGCTCGATACCCTGCTTGGCGAGCGTGCGCTGGGGCTGGCCTTCTACCAGCCGCCGGATCGTTTCGACCTGCGCATCGAGCTGAACTTCGATGTGCAGTCCCACCAGGCGCTGCTGTTTCCCCTACGTCGCCTGACCGCCGACCTGGCGGCCTTTCTCTGTGGTCGCGACAGCGGCGTGCAGCGCTTCGTCCTGCACCTGGAGCACGCCGAAGGCGCCGACACCCTGGTCCCGGTGGGGTTGCTGGGTGCCGAGCGCGACCCGGCGCTGCTCTTCGAGCTGGCCCGTGGACGCCTGGAGCAGATCCAGGTACCCGCGCCGGTGCGCAACCTGCGCCTGGTGGCCGAGGACCTGCCACTATTCGTGCCTCGGCATACGGAGCTGTTCGAGGAGCGGCCACAGCAGAACCTGCCCTGGGAGCAATTGCGCGAACGGCTGCGGGCACGCCTGGGAGACGATGCGGTACAGGGCCTGGGCTATCGCGCCGACCACCGCCCGGAACTCAGTTGGCTGCCCCAGGCCGACCCACGGCCGTGCCCGGCCAACCCGGGCTTGCGTCGCCCAGGCTGGTTGCTCACCGAGCCCCAGCCACTGGACGAGGGTTCGGTGCAGATCGTCATGGGCCCGGAACGCATCGAGTCCGGTTGGTGGGACGGTGCCGATGTGCGCCGTGACTATTACCGAGTCCAGACTCGCACCGGCCAGCAGGGCTGGGCTTATCGCCAGGTGGGCGAACCCGGGCCGCTGCTGCTGCAAGGCTGGTTCGCATGAGCGGCTACGCCGAGCTGCATTGCCTGTCCAATTTCAGCTTCCAGCGTGGCGCCTCCAGTGCCCGGGAGTTGTTCGAGCGCGGCCGGGCCCTGGGCTACCAGGCCCTGGCGATCACCGACGAATGCACCCTGGCCGGTATCGTGCGGGCCTGGCAGGCCGCCCGCGAAACTGGCTTGAAGCTGATCGTCGGCAGTGAAATGCAGGTCGAGGAGGGCCCGCGCCTGGTGCTGCTGGTGCAAGAGCTGGCTGGTTACCAGGCCCTGTGCCGGCTGATCACCCAGGCCCGGCGCCGGGCCGAGAAGGGGTGTTATCGCTTGTTGCGGGAGGATTTCGCCGAGCCCTTGCCCGGGTTGCTGGCGCTGTGGCTGGGCGATGAGAAGGACGACCCCGATGCGACGTCCTGGTTGCGCCAGGTGTTCCCCGAGCGGCTGTGGCTGGCGGTGGAACTGCATTGCGGCCAGGACGATGCCCGGCGGTTGCAGCAACGCTTGGCCCTGGCCCGGCAACTGCGCCTGCCAGCGGTGGCCTGTGGCGATGTGCACATGCATGTACGTGGGCGCCGGGCCCTGCAGGACACCATGACCGCGATCCGCCACCACCTGCCGGTGGCCGAGGCCGGGCAGCGCCTGTTCGCCAATGGCGAGCGCCACCTGCGGCCGCTGCCGGTGCTGCAAGGCCTGTACCCCCAGGCGCTGCTCGATGAGTCGCTGGTGATTGCCGAGCGCTGCCGCTTCGACCTAGGCCAGTTGCGCTACCAGTACCCTCGGGAGCTGGTGCCCGAGGGCCACGACGCCGGTTCCTGGCTGCGGGTCCTGGTCCGCGAGGGGATTGCCCGGCGCTGGCCCGCCGGGGCCCGGCCCGAGGTGCTGGCGCAGATCGAGAACGAGTTGCAGGTGATCGGCGAGCTGGGCTACGAGAGCTACTTCCTCACGGTGCATGACATCGTCGCGTTCGCCCGCGAGCGGCACATTCTCTGCCAGGGCCGGGGCTCGGCGGCCAACTCGGTGGTGTGTTTCGTCCTGGGCATCACCGCGATCGACCCGGATCGCTCGGTGATGCTGTTCGAGCGGTTCCTGTCCAAGGAGCGCAACGAGCCGCCGGACATCGACGTCGATTTCGAACACGAGCGCCGCGAAGAGGTGTTGCAGTACGTGTTCCGGCGCTATGGCCGGCATCGTGCGGCGTTGACGGCGGTGGTCAGTACCTATCACGGCGCCGGGGCGGTGCGCGACGTGGCCAAGGCCCTGGGCCTGCCGCCGGACCAGATCAATGCCCTGGCCGCCTG
Source organism: Pseudomonas sessilinigenes (assembly GCF_003850565.1). Taxonomy (NCBI): domain Bacteria; kingdom Pseudomonadati; phylum Pseudomonadota; class Gammaproteobacteria; order Pseudomonadales; family Pseudomonadaceae; genus Pseudomonas; species Pseudomonas sessilinigenes. Next base: position 6,133,002 of record NZ_CP027706.1, on the reverse strand, counting down.
CTGTGGCCGCTGGAGCGATAGCGCGCCTGATCTCGAGCGCCTGCGCGAAGCCGGTTTCGACCCCGAGAGTCCGTTGCTGCGCCGGGTCCTGAGCCTGACCGGGCAGTTGATCGGCTTCCCCCGGCACTTGTCCCAGCACCCCGGTGGCTTCGTGATTTCCGAGCAGCCCCTGGACAGCCTGGTGCCGGTGGAGAACGCCAGCATGGCCGAGCGCACGGTGATCCAGTGGGACAAGGACGACCTGGACATGGTCGGCCTGCTCAAGGTGGACATCCTCGCGCTGGGCATGCTCAGCGCCATCCGCCGTTGTTTCGACCTGATCCATGGCTACCGTGGCCAGCGCTATACCCTCACCAGCATTCCCAGCGAAGACCCGGCGACCTACGCGATGATCGGCCGGGCCGATACCATCGGCGTGTTCCAGATCGAGTCGCGGGCGCAGATGTCGATGCTGCCCCGGCTCAAGCCGAAGAAGTTCTACGACCTGGTGATCGAGGTGGCCATCGTCCGCCCCGGGCCGATCCAGGGCGGTATGGTCCACCCTTACCTGCGCAGGCGCGATAAAAAGGAACCGGTGACCTATCCCTCGCCAGCACTGCAAGAGGTGCTGGTGCGTACCCTGGGGGTGCCGCTGTTCCAGGAGCAGGTGATGCAGATCGCGGTGGTGGCGGCCGACTACACCCCGGGCGAGGCCGACCAATTGCGTCGTTCCATGGCGGCCTGGAAGCGCCATGGCGGCCTGGAGCCCCATCGCCAGCGCTTGCTCAAGGGCATGACGGGCAAGGGCTACAGCGAGGAGTTCGCGGCGCAGATCTTCGAGCAGATCAAGGGCTTTGGCAGCTATGGTTTTCCCGAGTCCCATGCCGCCAGTTTCGCCCTGCTGACCTATGCCAGTTGCTGGCTCAAATGCCATGAGCCGGCGGCCTTCGCCTGCGCCCTGATCAACAGCTGGCCCATGGGTTTCTACAGCCCGGACCAGATCCTCCAGGACGCTCGCCGCCATGGCCTGGAAGTCCGCCCGGTGGACGTTCGAAGCAGCGACTGGGATTGCAGCCTGGAGCCGATCGCAGGCCCGTCCGGGCCCGCCCTGCAGATTGCGGGTGCAGGGCCGTCGGACGCTGTCGCTTGCGCGGCCTCCGACCAGCCGGCCCTGCGCCTGGGGTTGCGGATGATCAAGGGTTTTCGCCAGGAGGACGCCTTGCGTATCGAGCAGGCTCGGGGCCAGCGGGCCTTTGTCGACGTCGCCGACCTGGGGGAGCGGGCCCGGCTCGATCTGCGCGCCCTGGAGCTCCTGGCCGATGCCGGGGCCCTGCGAGGCCTGGCCAGGGACCGCTTCCAGGCACGCTGGGAGGTGGCGGGAGTGGAGCGGCAGCTGGGCTTGTTCGCTGACCTGCCCGCCCGAGAAGAGGCGCCGGTGAGCTTGCCCCGACCCAGCGTCGGCGAGAACCTGTATGCCGATTACCTCAGCCTGGGCACCACCCTGGGCCCGCATCCCCTGGCCTTGCTCCGGCCCCAGCTCGCGGCCCGGCGCTGTCGCAGTTCCCGCGATTTGCAGGGGCTGGAGCATGGACGCTCGGTGAGCGTGGCCGGGATGGTCACCGGGCGCCAGCGTCCGGGCACCGCCAGCGGAGTGACCTTTGTCACCCTGGAGGACGAGTTCGGCAATCTCAATGTCGTGGTCTGGCGCGATCTGGCCGAGCGCCAGCGCCGGGTCCTGGTGGGCGCGCAACTACTGCGGGTCGACGGCACCCTGGAGGTCGAGGGCGAAGTACGCCATCTGGTGGCCGGGCGCCTGAGCGACCTGACCCCGCTGCTGGCCGGGATCAAGGTGCCCAGCCGGGATTTTCACTGAACGACCAAGAGCGCCGACCTCACCGCCTGGCCAAGAACCAGGTCCCGCCGATCGCGGTTCTGTTCACTTCGGGACATACCCACGACATGGCTTCGCGCAATCACCTGCTCAGCCCGGACACGAAGCCCTATGGCCCTGGGGAACTGAGCACGGTGCTGCGTTCATTGCCGGGTTCCTGATGGCGCCAATGTGAAGCAGCGCATAAAAACGACAGGCTCCGACGACAAATGGGCTCCGGCCTTCTACTCTGTACCAAGTTGAATGAATTTGTACTGTTTTACCGATGCCCAAGGACAGGGACACCCAGTGCCTGGTCCCCATAACGATAGGTTTGTCTTGCGCGGTTTTTCCTTCGAACCCCTTTGGATTCCTTGCCTGTGATTTCCACTCTTGAACTGCGCAGAATCGTCGAGACCAGTTTCTTGCCCTTGCATTGCCAGTGCACCGTAGGCCATGACGGCGCCATGACCGTGCGTATCTGCGATCCGTCCAGTGGCCGGGTCGATCTGTTCGTGACCGGGATCGCCACCCGCGACTTGACCAGCGCTCGGGCTATCGGCGAGCTGATTGCCGAGCTGCGCTACGATCTTCGGCACACCGGCCTTACGGAGGAGCAGGGCGGTCGACGCTCGAGGGAGCGCTGAAGACTGGCCGAGGCGTTAACGGGCCTGCCCCGGGACCTGGGGATTGTGTGATGATCGGCGCTCGGCGCCCCTCACATCTTGCGGTTTCCCAGACAAGGCAGGTCCATGACGTCTACGCGTAATCTTCCCCCTGAGCCCCAGGCCAGCCAGCTGCCTGAGCACAGTTCAGGTTTTGTCCGGGTACGGGGTGCCCGCGAGCACAACTTGCGTAATGTCGACGTGGACATTCCCCGGGATGCGTTGGTGGTATTTAGCGGGGTGTCCGGTTCGGGCAAGTCATCCCTAGCGTTCTCGACCTTGTATGCCGAGGCCCAGCGCCGTTACTTCGAGTCGGTTGCGCCTTACGCCCGGCGCCTGATCGACCAGGTCGGGGTGCCGGATGTGGACCGTATCGATGGCCTGCCACCCGCGGTGGCCCTGCAACAGCAGCGCGGCAGCCCCAGCACCCGCTCCTCGGTAGGCAGCGTGACCACCCTGTCCAGCCTGGTGCGCATGTTGTACTCCCGGGCCGGCAGCTATCCGCCCGGGCAGTCGATGCTGTATGCCGAGGACTTCTCGCCCAACACTCCCCAGGGCGCCTGCCCGCAGTGCCATGGCCTGGGCCGGGTGTACGAGGTCGATGAAGCGAGCATGGTCCCCGACCCTTCGCTGACTATTCGCCAGCGCGCGGTGGCCTCCTGGCCCCTGGCCTGGCAGGGGCAGAACCTGCGGGACATCCTGGTGACCCTGGGTTATGACGTGGATATCCCCTGGCGCGAGCTGCCCAGGGAGCAGCGCGACTGGATCCTCTTCACCGAGGATACGCCCACGGTGCCGGTGTACGCCGGGTTGACTCCCGAGCAGACTCGCCAGGCCCTGGCACGCCAGCAGGAGCCCAGCTACATGGGTACGTTCAGTGGGGCCCGACGCTACGTGCTGCATACCTTCGCCCACACCCAGAGCGCGCTGATGAAAAAGCGCGTGGGGCAGTTCATGCGTGGCAGTCCATGCCCGTTGTGCGAAGGCAAGCGGCTCAAGCGCGAGGCGCTGGCGGTGACGTTCGCCGGGATGGATATCGGTGAACTGGCACGCATGCCGCTGCTGCAACTGGCCGAGGTGCTCAAGCCCGTGGCGGCTGACGCCGGGGCGCCACGGGGTGTGATGCCGTTGTCGCCGGAGAAGCGCCTGGCGGCGCAACGTATCGCCCAGGACCTGCTGGAGCGGGTCGGTTCCCTGATCGACCTGGGGCTGGGCTACCTGGCCCTGGAGCGCAGTACCCCAACCCTGTCCCCTGGCGAGTTGCAGCGCCTGCGCCTGGCGACTCAACTGGGGTCGCAACTGTTCGGTGTGATCTATGTGCTGGACGAGCCTTCGGCGGGGCTGCACCCGGCGGATGCCGAAGCCTTGTTCGAGGCCTTGCAGCGGCTCAAGGCCGCAGGCAATTCATTGTTCGTGGTGGAGCATGACCTGCAGATCATGCGCCGGGCCGACTGGCTGGTGGAGGTCGGCCCGGCCGCCGGCGAGCGTGGTGGCCAGGTCCTGTACAGCGGGCCACCGGCGGGGCTTGCGGTCATCGAGGTCTCGCAGACTCGCCGTTACCTGTTCGCCGAACAGCCTGCGCCTCGGCGTCCGGTACGCGAGCCCCAGGGCTGGCTGCGCCTGGAGGGCATCACTCGCAACAACCTGCAGGCACTGGATGTCGAGTTCCCCCTGGGGTGCTTCATCGCCGTGACCGGGATCTCCGGTTCCGGCAAGTCGAGCCTGGTGAGCCAGGCCCTGCTGGAGTTGGTGGGTGCCCACTTGGGCCGGGAGCCGGACGGCGAAGAGGCACCGGAGCTGGATTTGCAGGACGATGCACCCATCGGCAGCGCGGGGCGGATTGCCTCGGGCATGGAGCGGATCAAGCGCCTGGTGCAAGTGGACCAGAAACCCATCGGCCGCACGCCACGCTCGAACCTGGCGACCTACACCGGTTTGTTCGACCAGGTGCGCAAGCTGTTCGCAGCCACTCCTGAGGCCAGGGCCCGGGGCTATGATGCCGGCCAGTTCTCCTTCAACGTCGCCAAGGGCCGTTGCCCGGCCTGCGAGGGCGAAGGGTTCGTCAGTGTCGAATTGCTTTTCATGCCCAGTGTCTTTGCGCCGTGCCCGACCTGTCAGGGCGCGCGTTATCACCCGCAGACCCTGGAAGTGACCTGGCAGGGCCTGAACATCGCCCAGGTATTGCAACTGAACGTCGAGCAAGCCTTGCCGGTATTCGCCGAGCAACCGGGGATCCGTCGCGCTCTGCAAGTGCTGCACGACATCGGCCTGGACTACCTGCGCCTGGGGCAGCCGGCTACCGAGCTGTCCGGCGGCGAGGCGCAGCGCATCAAGCTGGCGACCGAACTGCAACGCAATGCCCGCGGTGCCACCCTCTATGTGCTGGACGAGCCCACCACCGGCTTGCACCCCCGGGATGTGGACCGCCTGCTGGAGCAACTGGACAAGCTGGTGACGGCAGGGCATAGCCTGGTGGTGGTCGAGCATGAGATGCGCGTGGTGGCCCAGGCCGACTGGGTCATCGATATCGGTCCGGGGGCGGGGGAGCAGGGAGGGCGCCTGGTGGCCAGTGGTACGCCGGAGCAGGTGGCCAGGCACCGCGGCAGCCGTACCGCGCCATTCCTGGCCGCTGCGCTGGGGCAGAATTGATCCAGGACAGCCAGTGGCGACGAACGGTTACCGCTGGTCTGATTGGCGGTCGACAGACCGAGGGAGCCAAGGCCATGCTGACAACTGGCAGGGGCGCGATGACGCCCGTGCTACCGATCAACCACGGAGGTGTTCCATGCCGGTGACCCACGACCTTTACCAGGACCTGAGCTGCAGTAAAGAAGACATTCAGCAGCGTCGGGCCCAGGACCCCCACTTGAACGCGCTGTTCGATAAATACACCAGCATCGATGACCAGGTGCTCGAGGCCGAAGCCGCCGCTGCCGCAGATGACGTAGTTAGGAAACTCAAGGAAAGACGCCTGCTGATCAAGGACGAGATCTCCGACAAACTCACCGCCCGCTCCTGACCTCCTGCCCATCGCGCCTGTGGCCCGGGCCACAGGCGCGCGTAGTTGCTTGCCTTCCACGATATGGCCGGCTGCTGCAGCCGCTGCCAAGCCTGTGCCAAGATCCACAGGCTCTCCAACGAATCCGAAAGCGTCGCCTCCCCGCGATAGCGGTTACACGAAGCTCAGCGCTCGGCCGTCAGGGCCTGTTGCAGTGGCAAACGCGCCATGTGCCGGGCGGTCAGGGAGCCCAGGTACAACGCATCGCCATATTCACGCACCGTGGTGATCGGCGAGTAGTTGCCGCTCGTGCCGTCCTGCAGGTTGGCAATGACCCGGCCCTCGGTGTCCAGGCCCACGACGAAGCCGCGCTTCTCCACCGGCTTGGGCAGCACTTGCATGGCCCGCACCAGCATCTTGCGCACATAAGGGTACGGGGCTGTGCCGTCCAGTAGCGGATTGCGCGGTGCATACAGGGCTACCCAGAAACGGTCGCGGCCATTGAAACTGAGGTTGTCCGGCAAACCCGGCAGGTTATCGATGAACAGGTCGTGCTGGCCTGCCTTGTCGCCCTTGAGCCAGTAACGGCTGATGCGATAGGCACCGGTCTCGTTGACCAGGACAAAGCTTTCCTGCGGCCCCAGGGCGATGCCGTTGGCGAATTCCAGGCCGTCCAGCAGGACCTCGGTCCGGCCGTTCTGGAAGTCGTAGCGCAGCAGGCGGCCATCGCCGCCGTGCTCGATCACCGCTTCACCGTCGCGACCGTAGCCCCAGCGACTGCTGGCATCGCTGAAATAGGCATAGCGCCCGGCGGCATCCACCGCGACATCATCGGTGAAGCCGAATTTCAGGCCATTGGCCTCGCTGCTCAGGGTCTGTAGCTGGCCCTGGTTGTCCAGGGCCAGCAGGCCCTTGATGGCGTCGGCGATGATCAGCCTGCCGTCGGGATGGCGAGCCAGGCCCAGGGGCCGACCACCGGTGTTGACCAGCACCTTGAGGCTGTTGCCGTCCAGGCTGGTCTGGACCACCCGGCCATCGTGCAGGCCGGTGATCAACTGGTCGTTTTCCAGCAGTAGCGCCTCGGGCCCGGCGATATCCCGGGCACCGACTGCCTGCACGGCCTTGAGCTTCTGGTTCTCGGCGAACGGGCCCTGGCTCAGGGAGGGGGCCGGCGCCGGATTCCAGGCCACCGGCTGGACCTTGGTCGGTGCCAGCAACAGGAAGGCCAGGATGGCGATGACCAACAGCAGGATGATCCGGGCGGGGCCGAAACGGCGAGGGGCGATCTGATTCATGCAGTGACTCCTGTCTGTGTGCGGTTCAGGACGGATGGCCTGCCGTGACGGTGGGCTCCAGGGCGATGGCTTGCTGAGCCATGTTGCACAATGCCTGCATCGAGGCGGCAGATTCCCGTTCTATCCGTCGTTTGAATAACAGCCGATTACCCAAGCGCATCAGCAGGTTGTCGAAACGGTACTCCAGGGTGCGCACGAAACGGGTCTGCTCGGCCGCCAGGGGCTGGCATTCGTAGGTGACCTGCAACCATAGACCATGATCGCCCCGGGCAGTGGCCCGCCAACGCTGTCCAGGCAGGTACTCCTCGACGCGCCAGCTCAGGTGGCCATGGCGTCCTCCGGCATGGATGTCTTCCTCGAAGCCCTGGCCGCCTGCCAAGGGGCCCTCGGCGCCCTCGACCTTGAGCGACGAGGGATGCCACTGCGGCCAGCGCCGTGGGCTGGCGGCATAGGCCAGGGTCAGGGTGCTGCTGCGGGGGATGTCGACCTGGTGCTGCATGCGCGTCATGGAGGTCGCTGCACTGGAGGAGGATTCCGGGACGTCTTGCGCTTGCCAGTACAGGGTGCCGAACAGCCAGTCCATCAGCGGCAGGACGATGTTGAAGTTGCGCTCCTGCATCAGCTCGCGACGATGATGCAGTTCGTGCAGCTGACGCATCTGGCGGATCCAGGGCAGGCGTGCCAGGGGGTGGCTGGCCGGCAGGTGCTCGCAGGCGTGGAAGACTTCGTAGGCCAGGTAGCCGATCAGCGTGCAACTGGCGAACAGCGCCGCGACATTGGCGTTCCACAGGCTCAACAGTGCCCACAGGGGTAGGGCGAACAACAGGCTGTGGAGCACGATCAGCCAGGCCGGGAACAGGATGACCCGCCAGTCCCGGAAACCTTCGTAGGCCATCAGGCCCGGTGTGAAGAAGCTGTGGTGATCGCCGGTATGCCGGGCGTAGAACATCCGGGCAAAACCCTGTTTGTGATGCCCCAGCCAACGGTGCACCACATAGATGCACAGGTTGAAGAACAGCAGCGCCAATGGCACTGCCAACCATTCCAGAGGCTGTACCCGATCCAGGGTGCTGCACAGCAGGGCGATGCACAACACGCCATAGGCCAGGACAAAGCCGCCGTGCAGCCAGGGGTTGTAGCCTGGGCTGACCGCGGCCCGGTATTGCTGGCGAAAGTGCTGGGTGGTTTCTCGCACGGCGTTGCTCCCGTTGTTGTTTTTATTGACTGCAGCCTAGCGCCGGACAAATTATCCAGCCAATGGATAGTTGGAATGAGCATTATTCATGAAGCTGAATGTGCAGCGCCTGGACCTCAACCTGCTGCGGGTATTCGATGCCCTGATGCAGGAACAGAACCTGTCCCGGGCCGCGGTGCGGCTGAACCTCAGCCAGCCGGCGGTGAGCAATGCCCTGGCGCGTTTGCGCCGGCACCTGGATGAGCCGCTGTTCATCCGCACTGCCCGGGGCATGCAGCCCACTTCCCGGGCCCAGAGCCTGCACATCGCCGTGCGCCAGGCCCTGCACCTGCTGCAACAAGGCCTGGACCCGTCCGCCGCGTTCGATCCGGCCGCGGCCGATCAACTGTTCACCCTGTCGATGAACGATTACGCCCAGGCCCGCTTGCTGCCGGCACTGTCCCAACGCTTGCAGCAAGTGGCGCCCCGCATCCGCCTGGCGGTACGCAGCGATAGTGCCGACTCGTTGGCCGCCTGGTTGAGCGCGGGCATGCTGGATCTGGCCGTGGACTACCTGTATTTCGACAATCCGGACCTGTGCTACCAACCCTTGCTGGAGGAACAACTGGTGGTGATCGGTCGCGCCGACCACCCGGCCTTTACCCCGGAGCTGGACCTGGCGGCCTACCAGGGCTGCCAGCATGTAGCGATTCCCGATCGGGGCGGGCGAGGCTCGCCCCTGGAGATCGTCCTGGGATCAGCCAGGGTCCAGCGCCAGGTGCAACTGTTCGTACCCAATTACCTGAGCATTCCGCTGATCGTGGCGCAGTCCGATCTCCTGGGGACGGTGCCGCGGCACCTGGCCGAGCACTTCGGCGCCTTGCTGCCGATCCGCATGGCCAGCCTGCCGTTGCTGGCCGCGCCGGTACAGGTCAGCCTGATCTGGCATCGCCAGCAACAACAGGCGTTGGGGTTGCAGTGGTTGCGAGGCGAGATCGGCATGCTTTGCGGTGTGACGGCGAGCTAGACCCTTGACCTTCGTACTGGTGGGAGGCGTGGCCCGGGCTGTTCAAGGGTGTAGGGACAAGGGCGAGCAAACCAAGAAATTTCTCACTTTTATTCAAGAATTGTCTTGAGTGCCCCCGGGATTGCGTTGGCTAGCATGAGTTTTTTCCTGGAGTTGCAGGTCATGTCGCTAGTGAGCGTGCTGTTGTTGTGTTCGAACGCTTTGCGGGTCCAGCGATTTTCGGGACTGTTCTCCAGCACCGGGGTTGCCCGGGTCCAGACGATCACCTGGGACAGCGACTGGAGCCGTCTCCCCCCAGCCGGACCAGCCCCGGACCTGGTGATTTGCGACTCGCTGCCCTCTGCCGTGGCCATCCCCTATCTGCGCCGGCTGTTCGAGCACTACGGCTTTTTTTCCATGATCGAGTGCGAGGCACTGGAGGCCCCGGTTCGCTGGGGGCTGGCCAATTTCCGTGGGTATTCGGGCAAGCATTACCTGGGCAGCTACAAGGACCTGGAGATCGCGCAACTCCATGAACTGCTGCGTAAGGCGGTGCTCGTCAAGCACAAGGTCGCGAGCCGCAGGCGTGACCGGGTGCCAGTGGACAAGGAGCCCTTGACGCAATCGGATGTGCTACAGGCTTTGCAGTTGCATCAGATCGTTCCCTACTTCCAACCGCAGGTGTGCCTGAAGAGCCGACGTATCACCGGGGTCGAGACCCTGGCTCGCTGGTCGCACCCCGAGCACGGTGTCCTGGGACCGAAGTCATTCCTGGCGCTGCTCGATGACCCCGAGCACCATCGCCAGCTGTTCGATTGCCTGCTGCTCCAGGGCCTGAAACTGCAACGGCAGTTGTCGACGCGGATGCCCGGCAATGACCTGGTGTTTTCCTACAACATCGAAGCCTGCCAGTTGTGCGATCCCGATTTCGCCAGGCAAGTGCTGCTGCAGGTTGGCGCGGCCGGGGTCCCTGCATGGCAGGTCGCCCTGGAGGTTACCGAGCGTGAAGCACTGGTCCTGGACCTGCCAGGCATCGAGAACATCAGCCAACTGGTGAAGGGCGGAGTACGGCTGTCCCTCGATGACTTCGGCACGGGGCATTCCTCGATCATGCGTCTTGCCCAGATCCCCTTTGCCCAGGTCAAGCTCGATGCCGGGTTCATTGGCAATGCCCTGGGAACCAAGGAAACAAGAATCATCGAAGCCGTGGTTGCGTTGGCCCGAGCCCTGGACGTAGAGCTGGTGGCCGAAGGGTTGGAGAGCGACAGGCAACTGACGCATCTGCGGCGCCTTGGGGTTGATGTCGCCCAGGGCTATCTGTTCTACAAGCCGATGGATGGCGCGACCCTGTTCCAGCTCCTGCAGGAGCAGGGGAGAGCACGGCAGGCTCCGGGAGCCTGAGCGAGGCGTCTCAAGGTGCCTTCAACATCACATAGGCTTCACCGCCACGGCGATCGTGCATGAGCAGGAAGACCTGTCCGCCGATGGTGAGCCGGGCAGGCAGGCTTTGCTCTACCGGGGTACTGGAGAACTTGCCGGCGACACCGAGAAATTGCTGGGTCAGCGAGTTGTCGTTCTGGGTCGGCGTGGTCACCGCGCATTCCTTGTTGGCTCGTACCTGGACCCCCAGCGTCTGGTCCTGGTTCATGCCCATCATGGCAAAGCCGGCATCGCTCAATCCACCGATGCCATGCTCACGGGCAGCGGTCTGGGCCCCGGCGAAGGAGGGGGCGGATTTCAGGCAGATATCGCGAAAGGCCAGGATCCCGGCGGAGGTGACCGTAGGCTCCGGATCGAGCTGGCGGGTGATGCTGCTACAAGCGCCAAGCTGTGCCAGGGCGGCGAACAGCGTGGCAAACAGGGCGGTGCGGGGCAGGGGGTTCATGGTCGGTCCTCGGGCGCGGCAGGGCTGTCTAGCAGGTTAGGCAGCGCAGGCTGGTAGATCAATGTTTGCGGCGTGACCCTCCCTGGTAATAACGCCTTGGCTACCCGCGCTGGCGCAGTATTTGCATGTTTCCCCGATCCGTTCAGCGACAGGGATCGATAGCCATGCAATTACGCGCGTTGCGTTACTTTCATGAGGTGGCCCGGTGCGCCTCCTTGCGCCAGGCGGCGGAGCGCCTGTACGTGACTCCCACGGCCGTGAGCCGGCAGATCGAACAGCTGGAACACTTCTTTGGCAGCGCCCTGATCGAGCGCGGCCCCCGGGGGATTCGCCTGACGGTGGAGGGCGAGTGCCTGGCCGAGCAAGTGGCCTCGACCTTGCGCGGCTTCGACCAGGTCCGCGATGTGATTGCCAGTCGGCAAAGCCAGGTCGCCGGTAACGTCAGTATCCATGTGTCGGAAAGTATCGTTTCCAGTGTGCTGGCTCCGGTGCTGGCGGCGTTCTATCGCAATCACCCCAAGGTGACCTTCAATATCGTGATCGCCAGTGCCGGTGCCACCCTGGATGCCCTGTGCAGTGGCGAGGCCGACCTGGGCCTGGCCTTTTACCTGCAGGAACGTGCCGAGGTGGAGGTGACCGCCCAGTGCCAGTTGTGGCACCGGGTGCTGGTCAGCGCCGAGCACCCGTTCGCCCAGCGCCCAAGCATTCGCCTGGAGGATCTTGAAGACCAGCCCCTGGCGATTCCCGGCTCGGCCTATGGCGTGCGCCAGGCACTGGAAGGGGCGGCGAAGAAGCGTGGGGTGAACATCCTGCCGGTTTTCACCACCAGCTCCCTGGAAGTGCAAAAAAGCCTGGCGCGCCAGCGTGCAGCGGTGCTGATCCTGCCCCAGGTGGACGCCGAGGCTCGCGACCTGGGGGATGGCCTGGTGGCTGTGCCGATCGACGATGAGCACCTGGAGCGCATCCGTGTCGATCTGTGCGTGTATCGCAATCGCCCGTTGTCGGTGGCCACTCTCCAGTGCCAGGCGATGCTCACCCGGGCCATGCAGCATCACGCCCTGGCCGACTGACCGGGCAACCTGCTGCCGCGCTCGGGCGCTGCCTTGCGGGGCGGTCGCGGTTCTAGAACAGGTTGAACGGAAAGTTGCCCACCAGGCGCAGCTCGTCGTAGCTGCCGTCGATCTGCCCACCGCTGGCGCGATGGTTGTAGACGATGGTTCGCAGTACCGCGTCCTTGAACCTGCCGGACTGCACCACATAGGCCAGCGTCAGGCCGTTTTCGTCATGCTGGGCGCCGTCCAGGCCACGCACGTTGTAGCCTCGGTTGCGAGCGTTGCGGTCGCCACGGTAGTGCGTGCCGTCGATGTTCCAGCCCTTGGCATGCCACAGGCTGGCGCTCAGGCCCGGTACGCCGAAGGCTGCCAGGTCCAGGTCGTAGCGCAGTTGCCAGGATTTCTCGTTGGGGCCGTTGTAGTCCGAGTACAACGAGTTGGCCATGTAGTTGCCAGTGGACTCCCACACATAGTCGAAGTACTCGTCGCCGAACACCTGCTGCCAGGCCAGGGTCAGGCCGTGGGCCTGGTGGCTGGCGGTCAGTGCGAGGCTGAAGGCGTCGTTGGCGATGTAGCCCAGGCGCTGCTGGCCCTGGTCCCGGGTGTGGTAGTAGTTGAATGCGGTCTTCAATGCCAGATGGCTCTTATCGCCAGCGCGCTGGGTCAGCCCCAGGTAGTACTGGTCCCACATATTTTCGAAGCGCGAGGCATAGAGACTGCCTTCCAGGCCCAGCCCTGGCTTGAGTGTTGCCCCCAGGTAGCTGATGCGCTCGCCACTGTAGGCTCGATTGCCGAACGTGGTGGTCAAGCGCTCGCTGCCGGTGCCGGTCCGTGGGATTGCCCGGTCGAAGCTGCCGGCTTGCAGCGCCAGCCAGCCGGTTTCATTGCTGTACAGGCCCACGCCCTGGAAACTCGAAGGCAGGGCACGGTTGTCCTTGTAGCGCAGCACCGGGTTGTCGGTCATCAGGCGTCCGGCCTTGAGTTCGGTATTGGACAGGCGCAGGCGTACATCGCCGATACCCAGGCGGCTCCAGGTCGGCAAAGCATCACCGGCACTGTCCACCAGCACCCGATCACCGCCATTGGCTACCCGGCCGTGGCCGCGTTCCAGGTTGACCGCGCTGAACAGCCCGGCGTCGACACCGAAGCCGACCAGGCCCTGGGTGTAGCCCGAGCTGTACTTGAGCATGCCGGTCTGGACCCAGGTCTGTCGGGTACGGGTGCGCTCGATACCCTCGGCTTTCTTGATCCCAAGGTAGGTATCACGCCGGGTGTGCTGGTTGGAGTAGTAGTGACGCAGGTTCAGATCCAGGTGGCTGCCCTCGAGGAATCCCGGGGCTTGGGCCTGTGGGTTGTCCTGGGCCCAGGAGGGCGCGCTGGCGAACAGGGCCAGGCTGCAGAGTGCGAAGGGTTTCATGTGGCTTCCCTGAAAACGAAGGCGATGTCGGGCCGTCCGTGACCGCCAGGGCGGCACGGTAGCGAAAAGATCGTCGAGTGCAAAGCGGTCGGTTAGCGGGCTCGTGCCAGCCCTGCTTCCGGGTTGTCGCGCCCTGGAGTTTCGGGGCGGGTTTCCTTGGCGAACCAGGCCGCGGCCAGGCAGACCAGGTTGGCCAGCAACAGGTAGCCCACGGGGGACATGGGGTTGCCGGTGGTGCCGATCAGCCAGGTGATGATGATCTGCGCCGTGCCGCCGAAAGCCGCCACGCCGAAGGCGTAGACAATGGAGAAACCCGTGGAGCGCACGGCCTTGGGGAAACTCTCCACCAAGAGCACGATCAGCGCCGCGCCACTCATGCCATGCAGGCCCGAAAGCACGGCCAGGGCGGTGAGAAAGGTGATGGGGCTGGGGTGTTCGGTCATCAGCTGCAGGGCCGGGAACAGCACCAGTAACAGCACTACCCTGGGGGCCATGAGGATGGTGCGCCGGCCGTAGCGGTCGCAGAGCATGCCACCGGCGATGGCGCACACCGCCATCGCCGCTCCGGCCACCAGGGTGGAGAGCATCGAGATGCTGGTGGGCAGCTTCAGCTCGGTGAGGGCGAAGGTGGTCATGTAGTTGATGAAGTACTGGGTGATGGTGCTCCCGGAGAGAATCAGCAAGCCCAGTACCAGTGCCCGGCGATGGGCACCGAAGACCTGGCGCACCAGGCTGCCGGTACTGGCCTGTTCGCCCTGGCCATGGAAGGTCTCCGCCAGGTTGCGTCGGATATAGATGCCGATCGGCAGCACCAGCAGGCCGAACACGAAGGGTACGCGCCAGCCCCAGCGGTTGAGGTCTTCGGCGGACAGCAGCTGGGTCAGGATATAGCCCACGGTGCCGGCGGCCATGGCGGCGACACCCTGGGCCACCACTTGCCAGCAGGCATAGGTGCCACGCTTGTGTGCCGGTGCGGCTTCGAGAATGTAGGTGGTGGCCGGGCCGGCCTCGCCACCCCAGGCCAGGCCCTGGATCAACCGAGTGAGCACCAGCAGGATCGGCGCGGCGATCCCGATACTCTCGTAGCCCGGCAGGATGGCGATGCTGCCGGTGCCTATGGCCATCATCACCAGGGTCAGCAGCATGGCGGGCTTGCGCCCGACGCGGTCGGCATAGGCACCGATCAGCACCGCCCCCAGGGGACGCACGATAAAACCGACGCCAAAGGCCGTGACCGACAGCAGCAGGCTGACGAAGGCGCTGTCGGAGGGAAAGAAGGTATGCCCGATCATCACCGCGAAGGTGGCGTAGACCCCGAAGTCGAAGAATTCCACGGCATTGCCGAGGATCACCGCGAACACGCTGCGCTTGCCTCCCGGTGCATTCGGCGCTGGCGCATCATGGGGTAGGGAATGGGTGTGGTGGTGACTGTGCATACTGGCCCCTCGAATTTTTATTCATAGGTTGCCCAGGCTCCGGGCGGCAAGGCCCGGGGCTTGGGGTGAAGGTGGCAGTTACGGCTTGGCTGGTCAGTGCGACGGCGGGCTTGGCCAACGGTGGATCGCTCCACGCCAGCTCTCGTAGGTCTTGGCCACTTGCAGCAGCCATTGGTCGGCAAAGCGCGGGGCGATCATCTGCAAGCCGATGGGCAAGCCATCGGCACTCAAGCCACAGTTGATCGACAGCGCCGGTTGTTCGCCCATGTTCCAGGGCAGGGTGAAGACGATGTGTTCGAATGGCCGTTGCGGATCGTTGCTTGGCGATGGCCAGTGGGCGGGGAAGCTGTTGACCTGGTTGGTGGGCGACAGCACCAGGTCGAACTCGCTGAATACCTGTGCTGCGCGACGGCGCATCTCGAACGTCTGGTTGAAGCCTTGTACGGCCTCGACCCCGGACAGGTCGGCTCCAGGGGCGGCCCACTCACGGATGTAGGGCAGCACCTTGGCGAACTGCTCGCTGCCCAGGGCCGAGAGTTCGGCCCACTGCCGGGCGCGCCAGAAGCGGTCCAGGCCATCCAGCAATGGCCGGTCCATGATCGGCGCCAGGGCTTGTACCCGGGCACCGTGGCTTTCGAACAGGCGTGCGGCACGTTCCACGGCCTCGCAGACAAAACCCTCGGGTTGCAGGCCGGCACCGGGTTGCAGCATCAGCCCGATCTTCAGGCCATTGACCGAGAGCGGTTGCTCGCTCCAGTCGCTGGTCAGCGGCGGCAGGCTGGTGGCATCGCGGGCATCGGGCCGTGCCAGGTGGCGCATCAGCAGGATCGTATCCTCGACGCTACGAGTCATCGGTCCGGCACAGCGCCCGGTGTAGTAAGGGTCGATGGGAATTCGCCCGAGGGTCGGCTTGAAGCCCACCAGGCCGCACCAGGCCGCTGGCAGGCGTATCGAGCCGCCGATGTCGGTGCCGATGTGCAGTGGGCCATAACCGGCCGCTGCGGCAGCGCCGGCTCCGGAACTGGAGCCACCGGTATTGCGCTCCAGGTTCCAGGGGTTGCGGGTGAGGCCGTGGAAGCTCGACAACCCTGAGGACAACATGCCGAAATCCGGCACCGTGGTCTTGGCCAGGATGATCGCCCCGGCCTCGCGCATGCGTGCCGCTGGCGGTGCATCCTGGGTTGCCGGCGTGAGGGCGGTGGCAGCGCAGCCCAGGGGAATCGGTGTGCCGCGGGTGGCGATCAGTTCCTTGATTGTCACCGGTATCCCGTCCAGCGGGCCGCAGGGGGTGCCCTTGTTCCAACGCTCGGTGGCAGCCCTGGCCTGCTGGCGCACCTGCTCCGGGTCGAAGGCGTAGAGCGCACGGATATGGGGCTCCCAGGCGTCGATATGGGCCAGCAGATGGTCGTAGTAGTCCAGGGGAGACAACGTGCGGTTGGCGAACAACGCCAGCAGTTGGGCGGCTTGGAGCTCGTGCAGATCAGTCATCGAACGCATCCTTGTGTCGGGCGTCAGGTGGGTTGCCGATGAACCGACTGTAGTCGCTCCTCCCGGCTCCAACCATCACAAAGGACGCAGCGTGGCGTTGCGTTTTTGTGTGCACTCGATGCGGGTCCGCACGCTCGGCGAGCGTTCGGGGCATGGCCTTGCGCGCCTGTACGCGCAGGCCGCCTCGCCGCGGCGCCAGGGACCGAGGTCAAGCCGCGTCAGTTGAAGCCGATCGTGGTGCTTTGGCGGGTTTCGCGATCGTGCAATTGATCGATATTGGTCTCATAGGTGCATTGCCCGCTGCACTTGTGTTCGTAGCTCACCGAGGGTTTGAACTGCAGTTGGAGCTTATGGGTATCGGGCTCGGTGGCCTGGGGCGTGGTGCTGCTGGGCGCCGCCAGTTCAGGTTCGGGGTAGCGCAGGTCGAGGCTCGCGGACTGGGCCGCAAGGGACAGGGTCGCGAGCAGCAACCCCGGGAGCATTGTTTTGCGATTGAACATCATGGGTTACGCACTGCCATACAAAAGGTTGCCGATTATAACGAACCAGCCGACGCCGATTTAACCCAAAAGATCCGCAGGCCTGCATGAAGTATTTGTCACCGGCTCGGCCTGCGCCTGCTTCTACACTGCCACTGAATCCCGTGGCCAAGGACATTGCCCATGCCGACACGATCCGCAGCGAGCATTCTCGATACCCTTGAGGGCCAGCGCCTGCGTGGGCCGGCGGCCGAGCAGTGGCGTCAGTGGGGACCGTACCTGAGTGAACGGCAATGGGGCACGGTGCGCGAGGACTACAGCGCCGATGGTGAGGCCTGGACGTACTTCCCCCACGACCAGGCCCGCAGCCGCGCCTATCGCTGGGGTGAGGATGGCCTGGCCGGGTTCTCCGACAAGGACCAGCACTGGTGCCTGGGCCTGGCGCTGTGGAACGAGCAGGACAGTATCCTCAAGGAGCGCCTGTTCGGCCTGGACAACGCCGAGGGCAATCACGGCGAGGACGTCAAGGAGCTGTATTTCTACCTCGACGGGGTGCCCAGCCATGCCTACATGCGCATGCTCTACAAGTACCCACAGCGCTCCTTTCCCTATGCCGACCTGGTGGCGGAGAACGCCCGTCGTGGCTTGGCCGACGCCGAGTACGAGATCCTCGACACCGGTGTCTTCGAAGATGATCGCTATTTCGATGTGATCGTGGAGTATGCCAAGCACACCGCCGATGACCTGTTCATGCGGGTCACGGTACACAACCGCTACCACCAGCCGGCACGTCTGCGGGTCTTGCCCCAGGTCTGGGCGCGCAACGACTGGAGCTGG
This sequence comes from Pseudomonas sessilinigenes, assembly GCF_003850565.1. Taxonomy (NCBI): domain Bacteria; kingdom Pseudomonadati; phylum Pseudomonadota; class Gammaproteobacteria; order Pseudomonadales; family Pseudomonadaceae; genus Pseudomonas; species Pseudomonas sessilinigenes. The sequence goes on along the minus strand of NZ_CP027706.1, from coordinate 6,115,421 downwards.
GGCGCAGGGACCCAGCCCAGCTTGCGCCTTGCGGGCGAGCGGTTGCTGGCCCAGCACCCCAGGCTGGCCGAGCGCGAAGTCAGCGCCTGGGGCGCGGGGCCCTGCCAGTGGCTGTTCTGCCACAACCAGAGCAACTTCCCCCGGCTCGATGGCCTGGCCTCTCCGGGGCCGTTCAAGGACGGTATCAACGATTACCTGGTGGACGGCCAGGCCACGGCTGTGAGCTTCGACTCCGGAACCAAGGCCGCTGCTCACTTCACCCTGGAATTGGCCGGTGGCGAAACGCGCAGCCTGTACCTGCGCTTCGCCCCGGTGGACTGCGAACAGGTCAACGCTCGCAGCCTGTTCGAGCAGCGTCGACGTGAGGCCGACGAGTTCTATGGTGCCTTGCAGCAAGGCATCGCCGATCCGGATGCGCGCAACGTGCAGCGCCAGGCCCTGGCCGGGCTGTTGTGGTCCAAGCAGCTGTACTACTTCGACGTCAACCAGTGGCTCGACGGCGACCCCGGGCAGCCGGCGCCGCCGGCCCAGCGCCTGCATCTGCGCAACAGCCATTGGCGGCACCTGGCCAATGCCGACATCGTCAGCATGCCCGATACCTGGGAGTACCCCTGGTACGCCTCCTGGGACCTGGGTTTCCAGGCGGTGGCCTTCGCCCTGATCGACCCAGGCTTCGCCAAGCAGCAACTGTTGCTGCTGGTGAAGGACCGCTTCATGCACCCCAACGGCCAGTTGCCGGCCTATGAGTGGCGCTTCGACGATGCCAACCCGCCAGTGCATGCCTGGGCCTGCTGGCGGGTCTACCAGCAGGAGAAGACCCTCACCGGCGAGGGCGACATGGACTTTCTCGAACGGGTCCTGCACAAGCTGCTGCTGAACTTTTCCTGGTGGGTCAATCGCAAGGATGCCGAGGGTCGCAACCTGTTCCAGGGCGGTTTTCTCGGCCTGGACAACATCGCCTTGTTCGACCGTTCGGCGCCGCTGCCCGAGGGATTCAGCCTCGACCAGGCCGATGGCACCGCCTGGGTCGCGGCCTACGCCCTGGACCTGATGCGCATGGCCCTGGAACTGGCCCGACGCAATGCGGTGTACGTGGATATCGCGGTGAAGTTCTTCGAGCATTTCCTGTACATCGCTGGCGCCATCAACCGGGTGGACGACGGTACCGAGGGCCTGTGGGACGAGGAGGACCGGTTTTTCTACGATGTCCTGCACAGGCCCGACGGGCGCAGCGAGCCATTGCGCCTGCGTTCCATCGTCGGCCTGATGCCCTTGTTCGCGGTGCAGGTGCTGGAACAGCACGAACACGAATGCCTGCCGGGCCTGGCCCAGCGCTTGCTGGGTTTCTTGCACCACAGGCCGGACCTCGCCAGCCTGGTATCGCGCTGGTACGAGCCGGGCAAGGGCAATCGCTTGCTGCTGGCATTGCTGCGGGGCGAGCGCACCAAGGACCTGCTCAAGCGCATGCTCGACGAAGACGAGTTTCTCAGCGAGTTCGGCATCCGTTCCTTGTCCAAGGCCTTCGAGCGACCGTTCGCCATGCAGGTCGATGGCAAGCAATTGTGTGCCCGCTATGAGCCGGCCGAGTCCGGCTCGCGACTCTACGGTGGCAACTCCAACTGGCGCGGGCCGTTGTGGATGCCGATCAACTACATGCTGATCGAATCCTTGCGCGAGCTGCATCGTTACTACGACGTCAATTTCTCGGTGGAGTACCCCCGGGGTTCCGGTTACCTGGCGTCCCTGCAGGAGGTGGCCGACAGCCTGGGCCAGCGCTTGACCCGCCTGTTTCTCATGGATGAGGAGGGGCGCAGGCCGTCGATGAGCGGTTATGCGCAGTTGCAGGGCGATGCCCGGGATCGCGAGCTGGTGTTGTTCCATGAGTATTTTCATGGCGACAACGGGCGTGGGCTGGGGGCCAGCCACCAGACCGGCTGGACTGCATTGGTGGCGCTGTTGTTGCAGCCGGAGAACTGAATCCGTCGCCCGGCGAGCCGGACGACGATTCAGGAAGGGGACGGTCGGCTTAGCCTACCAGGGCGATGTCCTGGGGCTTGGCCCAATTCTCGATCAGGCGCTCAGGGGTGCAGCAGGCCTTGCGCTTGTACACGAAGTTGCGGCACTTCTGGGCGAAACCCTTGCGGTTCTGCACCATGTCCATGTGCATTTCCTCAAGCTCGGCATTGCGGCAGTGCTGCATCAGTTGTGGGTCGGCATCGAGCTTGCGTTGGCGCAGGTGCTGGTAGCGCGGGTCGCTGAGCACGCTGTTGGCCCGTTGCAGCAACCACAGGCCGAATTCATCCGGGCAGCGTGGGCCGATCTCCTGGACCATGCCCATTTGCAGGGCCTGGAGGGCGCTGATGGGCAGGCAGGCCTCGGTCAACTGGCGGGCCAGCAACTGGCCAACGGCACGGGGCAGGCTGTAGGTCCAGTATTCGGAACCGAACAGGCCCATGCTCTTGTAATGCGGGTTGTACACCGTGTCGGCCCGGGCCAGGACCACATCGGCGGCCAGGGCCATCATCAAGCCGCCGGCCCCGGCGTTGCCGGTCAGGCCACTGACCACCAACTGGCGGGCGGTCAGCAGTTCGCGACAGACATCGTCGATGGCCTGGATGTTGGCCCAGGCTTCCAGGCCCGGCTCGGGAGCCGCCTGGATCACGTTCAGGTGCACACCGTTGCAAAAGGCCCCGCGCCCGCCACGCACCAGCAGTACCTGGATGTCGCGGGCCTTGGCCCATTGCAGGGCGCTGACCAGGCGCTGGCACTGTTCGGTGCTCATGGCGCCGTTGTAGAACTCGAAGGTCAGCTCGCCGACCTTGCCGGATTCGCGATAACGGATCGGTTGGTAGGCCTCGGTGCTGAACGGGCTGCTGGCCACCGACCAGTCCAGCACCGGTACCTGGGCCAGGCGCTCGCCGAGCACATGCCGCGCCGGGCGCTTGAAGGTTTCTTCGCCGCTCTGGGGCTTGAGCCGCAGGGAGCCGATCCACAGGCTGCTGTCGCCGCAGGCTACCAGCACCGCGTCGTCGTGCACTGCGAGCAGTTCCCCCGGGGTGCCGGTGCGCGGGTCCAGGTGCGCGTCGTACACGTAGTATTGGCCGCCGGCCAGGCTGGCCAGGACTCCAGGCTGGCCATCGGCGGCATCGATGCTGCGCTTGATGAACTGGGCACAGTCATGCCAGCTGAAGGTGCGGTCCGCCTGCTTCATGTTCGGTTGCAGGCGACCGAGCACCGAGGGCTTGTCATAGTCCAGCGGCTCGGGGGTATGGCCATTGCGGAATTTCTCCACCACATCGCGGATGCAGTGGATCGCCGCATCGCTCACCGGGCCGTTGTACAGCTCGGACTTGCGCATCCCGGCTGGCAGGTTGAATTCGTGGGTGGCCCAGATCGGCCCGGCGTCCATTTCCTCCACGGCCTGCAGGGCAGTGACGCCCCAGCGCTTGAGCTCCTTGCTGATGGCCCAGTCCAGGGCGCTGGCACCCCGGTCGCCGACGATGCCCGGGTGAATGATCACCACCGGGCGCTTGGGGTTGCTCCACAGCTGCTGGGGTACCCGGTCCTTGAGGAAGGGGCAGATCACCAGGTCGGCGCCGGCTTCCTCGATCTGCCGGCAGACTTCCTCTTCGCTGGTGAACAACACCACGCTCGGGCGGTGGCCTGCCTGGCGCAGGTCGAGCCATGCACGTTGGGTCAGGCCATTGAAGGCGGTGGATAGCAGGATGATCTTCAGTGATCGCATGAGCTGGCTCTTCCGTGAGTGACAAGGTGGCGGGCGGTTCCCAATGAGCCGTCCTTGGCCGTGATGGAGGCGCAAGAGTAGGGGCGTGCGACGGGGTGGCTGCTGACCGAGATCAATCAAGCGAGAGGCAAGGAGCAGCGTCTGCTGAATGGCTTATTCCTTTTTGTTACTTTTATTTAATTTTTAATTACTTCCATAAGGATTCCGCGCTGTTGCACAGTCGCTTCCTCATTTTGTGCCGGGGCTGATCCGGCAGTGTCGTTGGCATGCGAGGCGCGAGCGCCTTTCGAGGGAGCAAGGCATGGGGGCGAATCCGAACCCGCACTACCCGCTGGTCGGGCAGATGTTCAAAAGGGACTATCAATGGCTTTGCGCTTGCGTCGCCAGGGCCCTGGGATGTCATCACAGCGCCCAGGACATCGCCTCGGAGACCTTCGTGCGCATCCTGGCGCTGCCCGACCCTACGGTCATCCGTGAGCCACGGGCGCTGCTGACCACCATCGCCCGGCGCCTGGTCTATGAGGGCTGGCGCCGCCAGGACCTGGAGCGGGCCTATCTGGAGAGCCTGGCGCTGGCGCCTGCTCCCGTGCACCCGTCGCCCGAAGAACGGGCGTTGCTGATCGAGGCGCTGTTGGCCGTGGACCAGTTGCTCAACGGTTTGTCGGCCAAGGCCAAGGCGGCGTTTCTCTATCACCAGCTGGACGGCCTGACCTATGTCGAGATCGGCGCGCTGCTGGGGGTGTCCACCAGCCGGGTGCAGCAGTACATGGCCGAGGCGTTCAAGCGCTGCTACCTGGCATTGGTGGAGGCATGAGTCGCTCGCGGATCGACCCGGCGGTGGTGGACGAGGCCGCCCAGTGGATGGCCCTGTTGCAGTCGGGCCAGATGAGCGCGGTGCAAGCCGAGGCGTTCGCCGCCTGGCGCAGCGCCGACCCTGAGCATGAGCAGGTCATCGGCCTGATGGGCGGCGGGTTCGCGGCCCTGCAGCACAATGCCCTGCGCCAACTGAGCCGCGACAGCCTGCTGCACAGCCTCAATGCCCCCTCGAGCCGGCGGCGCTTCATCGGCAGCAGCCTGGGCCTGCTGGGCGTGGCGTTGGCGGCGGGGCTACTGGGGCGCCAACTGGATGGGTGGCGGCCTGCCGGCGCGCTGTACACCGGCGTGGGCGAGCGCCGCAGCCTGAGGCTCGACGACGGCAGTGCGCTGGTGCTCGATGCCTGTACCCGGGTGGTGGCGCATTTCGACCAGGGCCAGCGCCAACTGGAGCTGTGCAGTGGTGAGTTGCAGGTGGACGTAGCCAGGGACCCGTCGCGGCCGTTCGTGGTGCAGACCGTGCATGGCCGCATGCGTGCCCTGGGCACTCGCTTCCTGGTGCGCCGCGACGAAGCCTCGACCCAATTGGTGATGCTGCATTCCCAGGTGGAGGTGCTGACGGCCAATGGCACGCGGCAGGTGGCGACGGCGGGGCAGAGCCTGCGTTTCGACGGCCAGGGCTTGTTGGCCCTGGAGGCGGCCAAGGGCTATGAAAGCGCCTGGACCCAGGGCCTGCTGGAGGCGCGCGATAGGCCGCTGGGAGAAATCGTCGAGCAGTTGCGCCGATACCGGCGCGGCATCCTGCGGGTCGATCCCGAGGTCGCCGACTTGCGCCTGAGCGGCCTCTATCCGCTGGACGAAAGCGATCGCACCCTGCAACTGCTGGAGCGCTCGCTGCCGATCCGGGTGCGTTACCACAGCCCCTACTGGGTCAGCATCGAGCCACGCCAAGGCGGGTTATAAGCTCATAGCCCCTTGGCCTAACCCGCGCCCTATAAAAAGACGCCTACCGCTGCTCATTCCCTGCAACTGCATTCAACAGGGAAGGGCTTCGGGATGTCTTCACAGAACTGTTTCAACCGTCCGTTCCGGCACCTGTGCCGATTGTCGCTGGCCGTGGCCCTGGGCATTGCCGGTTGTCCGGCGCCGCTTCTGGCCCAGGAGCCGGTGGACGGGATCTTATCCTTCGATATCGCCAAGGGGCCGCTGGACCAGGTGCTGCTGGACATCTCGCGCCAGAGCGGGGTGCCGATCTCCTTCCGCCAGGACCTGGTGCAAGGCAAGCAGGGGCCGGCTATCCATGGCGCTCTGGATGCCCGGCAGGCGCTGGAGCGGGCGTTGCAGGGCAGCGGCCTGGAAGTCGAGGCCAGCGAGCAGGGCCTGGTGCTGCGTCCGGCGGCAACCACACCCGCCCCGGTGGTGAGCCGGGCCAGTAGCTCCGCCAGTGCCAGCGAACCGAGGCTATCGAAGGTCACGGTCACCGGCTCGCGCATCGCCCGGGCGCAGACCGACGGCGCGACTCCGGTCACCGTGATCACCCAGCAGGAGATGGAGGCCCGGGGTTACCGCAATGTCTACGACGCCCTGGCGACCCAGACCCAGAACACCGGCATGACCCAGGGCGAGGACTATGGCAACACCTGGCAACCGGCGGCCAGCGCCCTCAACCTGCGTGGCCTGGGGCCCAACCATACGTTGGTGCTGATCAACGGCCGGCGAGTGGCGGACTATCCGATCGCCTATGGCGGCCAGGTCAACTTCACCAACCTGGCCAATATCCCTTCGGCGGTCATCGAACGTATCGAGATCCTCAGCAGCGGGGCTTCGGCGGTCTACGGCTCGGACGCCATCGCCGGGGTGGTCAACATCATCCTCAAGAAGAAGATCGACGGCATCGACCTCAACCTGCGCGGTGGCACCAGCGAGCGTGGTGGTGGCGACAATCAGCGCCTGCAACTGAGCGGTGGCGGCAGTTGGGGCGATTTCGACGGCTTGTTCGGCCTGGAACTGACTCGGCGCGAACCGATCTGGGCCGACGACCGCGGGTTCATGAGCAGCAGCCCAGCGGTGGACGTCGGCTACCGGCGCAATCTCGACACCGGCCGTTACCTGGGCCCCGGGTGCGGCGCCTACCAGGGCACTTTCGGTAATCACCTGAGCGGTAGTGGCGGGCGCTGCACCACTGACCAGATGTACAACGACTACTGGACCTTGCAGACCCAGAAGGAAAACTACGATGGCTACACCCGCGGCACCTGGCACTTCAGCGATAGCGGGCAGTTGTACGCCGACCTGATGTACGGCCTGGACCATATCCAGAACAACACCCGCGGCCCGACCTTTACCTCCCCGGATTTCATCAACGCCAACACCGGTAACCTGGAGCGTTGGTTCCGGCGTTTCTCCGAGGAGGAGATCGGTGGGCGTACCAGCAACAACAGCAAATGGCGCGAGACTTCCTGGACCGGCACCCTGGGCTTGTCCGACCAGCTTGGCGACAGCGGCTGGAGCTACGAGCTGGCGGCCAACCGTTCGGAGTACCGCAGCGTGCGCAGCACCCGTTATCGGCCGTTGTCGACCATCCGCGATTTCTACCTGGGCCCGCAGTTGGGTACCCAGGATGGACACCCGGTGTTCGCTCCGGACCCGGCGCGCCTGGACCGGCCCCTGACTCCCGACGAGTGGCGCCAGTTCCGTCGCAACCAGACCGAGACCAGCCGCTCGGTGTCGCAGACCTACAACGCCTCGATCAACGGCGACCTGTTCGACTTGCCCGCTGGGCCAGTGGGGTTTGCCGGGGTGCTGGAGATGGGCAAACAGCAGTACCGCACAGATCCTGATTCGGCGCTCAACGACGGAGTGTTCTATGGCGCTGCGCCGGCCCAGAGTTCCGGTGGTTCGCGCAAGCGCTACGCCCTGGGCGGCGAGTTCAGCGTGCCGGTCACCGATAGCGTGCTGGCGTCCCTGGCCGGACGCTGGGACCAGTACAAGTTCGCCGATCGCAGCGAACAGCAGAAGACCTATAACCTGGGCCTGGAGTGGCGTCCGCTGACCAGCCTGCTGGTACGCGGCAGCTATGGCACCAGCTTTCGTGCGCCGGACCTGAACTACATCTACCAGGCCGACAGCAACGGCTACTACCCGGACCAGATCGACTACTACGGCTGCAGCAAGGGTGTGGAGGGCGCCTGTGATCGCGGGCGGGTGGACTATGTACAGAGTGGTACCAGCGACCTGAAGTCCGAGCGCGGCAAATCCTGGACCTATGGCCTGGTGTGGTCGCCGTCGCGCAACTTCGATGTTTCCGCCGACTACTGGCGCGTACAGATCGACGACTTGCTGACGAGCGTGGATCAGAACCGCCTGTTGCAGGAAGAGAACGCCTGCCGCAGCGGCGCCCAGGACATCAACTCGGCCAGTTGCCAGGCAGTGCTGGCACGGGTCCAGCGCAACCCCGGCAATGCCGCGGTGGACCCCAACAAGCTGCAGCAGGTGCGGGTCAATGCCATCAACGCTGCCAGCGAGCGGGTCAGCGGCCTGGATCTCAAGAGCAACATTCGCTGGGGCGCTGGCGACTACGGGGCGTTCAGTTCGACCCTGGGCTACACCCTGGTGCTTTCGCATTACTACAAGGAGTCCGACCAGGCCACGACCCTGGATTTGCGCTCCGACCGCAGCAACCATGACTGGCGCAGCAAGGCCAACGCCAGCCTGACCTGGGACTATGAGCACTACAGCACGACCCTGATGGGCATTCGCTACGGCAGCGTCACCAATGGCAACGGCGATGGCCGGCTGTCGCCCTGGACGGTGTTCAACGCCAGCGCCCGCTACAAGATCAACGACCGCGCCAGCCTCGGCCTGACCGTCAACAACCTGCTCAACCAGTACAAGCACGACGATTCCGGCGGTTGGCCCTATTACCCTACGGGCAACTACGACGCCTACGGGCGCCAATGGTGGCTGGACCTGAGCTACCACTTCGGCAGTTGAACCCCCGTGGCCCTGCGGGCCATGCGCAGCCTGCGGCAGCGGCTACACCAGCGGCGGTTCTTGTAGCCGCTGCCGAGCTGGCGAGGCTGCGCCAAGATCCGCAGGACCTTCAGCGTTGGGGCGAGCGGTGCATCCCGGCGGGTATAAGGTCAGCTCCCAACGGTCTAAACCGGGCCTATAAAAAAACTCTGGCCATTGCACATCCCTGCATAAACCTAACGCAGGGATGGTTATCCATGAGTCTGTCTGTACCCCGTAAATCCCCCTTGAGCCTGGCCTTGCTGCTGTCTCTGCAGGTTGTTCCAGCTTGGGCCGCCAGCGAGTCGTTCGACCTGCCCGCCGGTCCGCTGGACCAGACGCTGCTGGGTATCTCGCGCCAGAGCGGCTTGCCGATCTCTTTTTCCCAGGCGCTGGTGGCCGGGCATTCCGCCCCGGCGATCAAGGGCCAGCTAAGCCATAGCCAGGCCCTGGCCCTGGCGTTGCAAGGCACTGGCCTGAAGGACGAGGAGGGCACCCAGGGCGTGGTGATCAGCGCCGCAGCGACCCCGGCTGCCAGCGTGGCCCCGGCGACCTTCGCCGAGCCCACCACCCAGTTGCAGCGGGTCGAAGTCACCGGCTCGGCGATCCGCCGGGTCGATGCCGAGACCGCGGTGCCGGTCACCGTGCTGCGGGTCGAGAAGCTGCGCGAGCAGGGCGTGACCAGCACCGAGGAACTGATCAACCGTATTTCCGCCAACCAGTCCTCGGTGGGCTCCGGGCGTTCGGTGGGCTCCAGCAGCGGCGGCGCGGCCTTCGCCGACCTGCGCGGCATCGGTCCGAACAAGACCCTGGTGCTGCTCAATGGCCGGCGCCTGAGCAACAACGCCACCAGCTCCAGCAACGGTTCCGGGGTGGACCTGAACACCATTCCCTTTGCCGCCATCGACCGGGTCGAGGTCCTGCGTGACGGTGCCTCGGCGCTGTACGGCACCGATGCCATCGGCGGGGTGATCAACTTCATCACCAAGACCAGCCTCACCACCGGCCAGGTCAGCACCAGCTACGACACCCCGACCCATTCAGGCGGTGGCCAGAGCAAGAACTTCAGCGGCAGCTGGGGTTTCGGCGACCTGGAGGAAGATCGCTTCAATGTCTTTGGCGTGGTCAGCCACGACAAGCAGGAGCGCCTGGCGGCCAAGGACCGTGGCTACACCTACAACTACCAGCCCGGTCGCGGCCTGGACTACACCTCCGGCACGGCCTACCCGGCGAACTGGACCCAGGGCGGCAACGCCACCAATCCCCTGGCCGGTTCCGGCTGCAACGCCCCGGGGCTGCTGTCGCGCAATGGCATCTGCCGGCAGAGCCTGTGGAGCTACCTGGACCTGGTGCCGGAAACCGAGAAGACCTCGGCCTTCGCCAAGGCCACCGGCAAACTGGGCGATGAACATAACGTCAGCCTGGAATACTTCTGGGCACGCAACCAGAACCGCACCCAGATCGGCCCCGGCACCTTGATGGGCAACCAGATCAACCCGGGTACCGCGTTCTATCCGGGCAATGGCATCACCCCCGGCCCCAGCGATTTTGTCCTCGACCCCTCGCAACCGGTCTCGGTGAACTGGCGTGAAGCCCCGGTCGGCGCTCGTCGGCATGAAGACGACAACAGCAACCAACGCTTGCTGCTGAGCTTCGACGGCAACGTGGCCGGCTGGGACTACAACCTGGGCGCGGCCTACAACCAGAACAAGGTGACCAACACCATCCGCAGCGGTTATGTGAGCGACCTGGCGGTGCGCCAGGGGATCGCCAACGGGGTGATCAACCCCTTTGGGCCGCAGACCAGCGCAGGCCAAGCCTTGCTGGCGGCCAATACGGTGAGCGGCGACTACGGCACCGCTGTGGGCCGGGTCAAGTCCATCGACGGACGTGCCAGCCGCGAGATCGGCGACTGGTTCGGTGCGGGGCCGGCCGGCCTGGCCCTGGGTGGCGAGTACCGCAAGGAGGATTTCCATCAGGATTTCGCGGCCTTTGCCGGCGACTTGCAGAACCTGGGGGTCGATCCCAATGGCGCCGTGACGGGCGATCGCAGCGTGCAGGCCCAGTACGCCGAGCTCAGCGTACCGGTGCTCGACAGCCTGGAGCTGTCGGCCGCGGTGCGCCATGACAAGTACAGCGACTTTGGCAGCACCACCAACCCCAAGTATTCGTTCCGCTTCCAGCCGTTTCGCGAGTTGGTGGTTCGCGGTGCCTATAGCGAAGGTTTCCGCGCACCTTCGTTGTACGAGTTGTACAACCCGAGCTATACCACCTTCACCAACGCCAACTACAACGATCCGGTGCTGTGCGCCGGTGGCAATCCGAGCAATGGCGGGATCGCCAACCGCGACTGCGCCCAGCAGTTCAACCGCAGCTCTGGTGGCAACCGCAACCTCAAGCCCGAGACCGCGCGCAACGTGACCCTGGGTTTCGTCTACCAGCCCTTCGAGCGCCTGACCACCGGGCTGGACTTCTGGTGGATCGACATCGCCAACCAGATCGCCGAGTTCCCCGAGTCCTCGCCGTTCGAGAATCCCGGCTTGTATCCCGATCGCCTGGTACGCAAGGCCGATGGCTCCATCGACCATGTGGTCACCGGCCTGTCCAACCTGGGCAAGCTCAAGACCGAAGGGGTGGACGTCAACTTCGACTATCGCCTGCCGGCCCTGGCCTGGGGCCAGTTCGGCGTGGCGCTGCAAGGTACCTACGTCAACCGCTACGAGTACCAGCAAGAGCTCAAGGGCGCCTTCATCGACAAGCTGGGGGATTTTCGCGGCGGTGATTTTTCCTCCGCCGGTGCAGTGGCACGCTGGCGCCACAGCCTGACCGCGACCTGGAACCAGGGGCCGCTGGGCGCCAGCCTGACCAACCGCTACACCAGCGGCTATCACGATTCGGACCCCAGCACCCATCACAGCGTCGGCGCCTACAGCGTCTGGGACCTGGCAGGCACCTACACCTGGCGCAAATCCCTGGCCGTCACCCTGGGGGTGAAGAACCTGCTGGATCGCGAGCCGCCATTCAGCAACCAGACCTACACCTTCCAGAGCGGCTACGACCCGCGCTACTCGGACCCCTTCGGGCGGACCTTGTATACCCGGCTCAGCTACAGCTTCTGAACCGAGCGGAAACAGCAGTCCGAAGGTTTTTTAGTAACCAATGGATCTAGACCCCGCTCTATAAAAAGGCCGGCCTGATTGCACAAGGCAGGCAGGAGCGGGGCGTTGCGATCATCGAGAATCGCGTCCGGGTACCTGGCGCACGGGCCCTCTTGGCTCGCGCGCTCCCGGTCGCTGTCTAGAGGGGCTTGTTGCAATGCCGTTGCGAACCATCTTCTTGCTCTGGCTGTGGGTGCTGCTGAGCCCGGCGGTGTCGGCTGCCGTGCAACCGTCGTTGACGGTGTACGGCGAGGCACCGAAGTATCCGGCAGGCTTCAGTCACTTCGACTATGTCAATCCGTACGCGCCCAAGGGCGGCAGCCTGCGCCGTTCTGCCCTGGAGAGCGGACCGTTCGATCACCTGGTGCCCTACATCGACAAGGGCACTGGGGTGGCCGAGGTCGATGGCTGGGTCTACGCGCCCCTGGCCTACCGCTCCCAGGACGAGCCCTACACGGTGTATGGCCTGGTGGCCCAGGGCCTGGAGCTGGCCCCGGACCGGCGCTGGCTGCGGTTGTACCTGAACCCGGCAGCGCGCTTCGCCGATGGCCGGCCGATCAGCGCCAGCGATGTGCGCTTCACCTTCGAGCTGTTGATGACCCAGGGCAGCCTCAAGTACCGCCAGCAGTTCGCCGATGTGGCCGAGGTCCTGGTGGAGTCGCCCAGCCAAGTGCGCTTTGTGTTCAAGAATGCCGAGAGCCGCACCTTGCCCCTGGACCTGGCGTCGCTGCCGGTACTGCCCGAGCATTGGTGGCGGGGGCGCAATTTTGCCGATGGCGGGGGCTTCGAGCCACCCCTGGGCAGTGGCCCGTACCGGGTGGCCAAGGTGGATGCCGGGCGCAGCGTGACCTTCGAGCGGGTCAAGGACTGGTGGGGCGAGTGCCTGCCGGTGGCGCGCGGGCGCTACAACTTCGATCGCCTGCGCCTGGAGTTCTTTGCCGATACCGATGTGGCGCGGCAGATCCTCAAGTCCGGTGGCTACGACTACAACCGCGAGTTCTCCGCCACTGCCTACACCATCGGTTATGCCGGTGCCGCCCTGGACGATGGCCGCCTGCAGCGCGAGCACCTGGCCCCTGGCGCGGCCCAGGGCACCCAGGGCTTCGTCTTCAATTTGCAGCGACCGCTGTTCCAGGACCGCCGGGTCCGCCAGGCCATCGCCTTGCTGTGGGATTTCGAATGGAGCAACCGGCAGATGATGCGCGGCATGTACCTGCGCCAGCGTAGCTTCTTCTCCCACAGTGAACTGGCGGCGGTGGGCCTGCCGTCGGCCGAGGAGCTCAAGATTCTCGAACCCTGGCGCGCTCAGGTCCCGGATGAGGTCTTCACCCAGGTGTTCGAGGCGCCCAGGACCGATGGCAGCGGGATCGTCCGTGGCCAGCAGTTGCAGGCGCTGCGACTGCTGCGCGAAGCCGGCTGGGTGCCCAGCGGCGATCGCCTGGTGAATGCCGCCGGCGAGCCGCTGCAGTTCACTTTCCTCAACGGCCAGAAGGGCTTCGAACGCCTGTTGCTGCCGTTCAAGCGCAACCTGGCGCAGATCGGTATCGGCTTCGACATTCGCCAGGTGGACAACGCGCAATACACCAACCGGGTGCGCAGTCGCGACTACGACATGATCGTCGTCGGCTACCCGGTGTCCCAGGCTCCGGGACGCGAGTTGTTCAACTACTACGGCGCCGAGGGGGCCGACGACCCCGGCTCGAACAACTACATGGTGCTGAGGAATCCGGTGGTGGATGCCCTGCTCGAGGGCCTGGTCCGGGCCGACAACCGCAGCAGCATGCTGGCCCATGCCCGGGCCCTGGACCGGGTGTTGCAGTGGGGCTACTACTGGATTCCCAACTATTACCCGCCGGGCATTTCCACGGTGTGGTGGAACCGCTTCGGCCGCCCGGCGATCGCCCCGTTGTATGACGCCGGGCTGGACAGCTGGTGGGAAATCAGCCCGACGGCGTTGACCCAGGGCCAGATGCGCAAGCGCAGCGCGGAGGTGGTCCATGCTGGGCTATAGCCTGCGGCGCCTGCTGCTGATCGTGCCGACCTTGTTGTGCATCCTGTTGGTCAATTTCGTCATCGTCCAGGCCGCTCCCGGAGGACCGGTGGAGCAGGCCATCGCCCGTTTGCAGGGTATCGGCGCCAATGCCGCGGTGGGCGGCGGGCATGTGGAGAGCGTGGCCGGCGAGTCCCGGGCCAGCCGGGGCCTGGACCCCAAGCTGCTGGCGGACATCGAGCGCCAGTACGGTTTCGACAAGCCTGCCAGCGAACGCTTGTGGCTGATGCTCGGGCAGTACGCCCGGCTGGACTTCGGCAAGAGCTTTTTTCGCGGCGCCACGGTCACCGAGCTGATCCTGGACAAGTTGCCGGTGACTTTGTCCCTGGGCCTGTGGGCGACCCTGATCACCTACCTGGTGTCGATTCCCTTAGGGATTCGCAAGGCGGTGCACAACGGCTCGGGGTTCGATGTCTGGAGCAGCGCGGCGATCATCGTCGGCTACGCCATGCCGGGGTTCCTGTTCGCCCTGTTGCTGATCGTGGTGTTCGCCGGCGGCACCCTGCTGGACTGGTTCCCGGCCCGCGGCCTGGTCTCGGACGACTTCGACCAGCTCTCGGCCTGGGGCAAGGTGGCGGACTACTTCTGGCACCTGGTGCTGCCGGTCAGCGCGCTGGTAGTCGGTGGCTTCGCCACCCTGACCCTGCTGACCAAGAACAGCTTCCTCAACGAGATCTCGCGCCTGTACGTGGTCACCGCGCGGGCCAAGGGCCTGAGCGAGCGCCAGGTGTTGTATGGCCACGTGTTTCGCAACGCCATGCTGCTGGTGGTGGCGGGGCTGCCCCAGGCGTTGGTCACGGTGTTCTTCGGCGGTTCGCTGCTGATCGAGGTGATCTTTTCCCTCGATGGCCTGGGGCGCATGAGCTACGAGGCGGCGGTGGCCCGGGATTACCCGGTGGTGTTTGGCTCGCTGTTCATCTTCACCCTGTTCGGGCTCTTGATAAAACTGCTGGGCGACCTGGCCTATACCCTGGTCGATCCGCGCATCGACTTCGCCGCGAGGAACCTTTGATGCCTGTCCTGTCTCCCTTGGGCCGGCGTCGCTGGCAACGTTTCAAAGCGCACCGGCGTGGCTGGTGGTCGTTGTGGCTGTTCCTCGGCTTGTTCACCCTGAGCCTGGGCGGCGAGCTGATCGCCAATGACAAGCCGTTACTGGTGTCATGCCAGGGGCAGTGGTATTTCCCGGCCTTGCAGCGCTATACCGAGCAGGAGTTCGGTGGCCAGCTGCCGTTCCAGCCGGATTACCGCAGCGCCGCGGTTCGCCAGTTGATCGAAGGGCAGGGCGGTTGGTTGTTGTTCGCGCCGATTCCCTTCGGCTACGACACCATCAACTATGACCTGACACAACCGGCCCCCAGCCCACCCAGTGGCGATAACTGGCTGGGCACCGACGACCAGGCCCGGGACGTGCTGGCCCGGGTGATCTTCGGGGTGCGGGTGTCGCTGCTGTTCGCCTTGTCGCTGACGGCCATCAGTGCGCTGGTCGGCATCGTTGCCGGCGCCCTGCAGGGCTACTACGGCGGCTGGGTCGATCTCTGGGGACAGCGCTTGCTGGAGGTCTGGTCGGGGCTGCCGGTGCTGTACCTGCTGATCATCCTGTCCGGCTTCGTCGAGCCGAACTTCTGGTGGCTGCTGGGGGTCATGGCGCTGTTCTCCTGGCTGGCCCTGGTGGACGTGGTGCGCACCGAGTTCCTGCGCAGCCGCAGCCTGGAGTACGTCAAGGCGGCCCGGGCGCTGGGGGTGAACGATGTGCAGGTGATGGGCCGGCATATCCTGCCCAACGCCATGAACGCCACCCTGAGCTACCTGCCGTTCATTCTCACCGGGGCCATCGCCACCTTGTCGGCCCTGGATTTTCTCGGCTTCGGCATGCCCGCTGGCAGCGCGTCGCTGGGCGAGCTGGTGGCCCAGGGCAAGAGCAACCTGCAAGCGCCCTGGCTGGGGCTGACGGCGTTCTTCGTCCTGGCATTGATCCTGTCGTTGCTGGTGTTCATCGGCGAAGGCTGCCGCGATGCCTTCGATCCCAAGAGTTGAAACTGCGAGTGCCCAAGATGACCCAAGCCCTGATTGAACTACGTGGCCTGAAAGTGGCCTTCGGCGCCACCGAGGTGGTGCATGGCCTGGACCTTCAGATCCGCCCTGGTGAGTGCCTGGCGCTGGTGGGCGAGTCCGGCTCCGGCAAGTCGGTGACCGCCCACAGCATCCTGCAATTGCTCGACCCGCGTGCGGCGCGGATCGAGGGCAGCATCCGCTATCGCGGGGAGGAGTTGCTGGGGGTGGCGCCGGGGCGTTTGCGCCAACTGCGCGGCAACCGTATCGCGATGATCTTCCAGGAGCCCATGAGCTCGCTCAATCCGCTGCACAGCGTCGAGCGGCAGTTGGGCGAGACCCTGCGCCTGCACAAGGGGTTGGCGGGAGCCCAGGCCCGGGAGCGGATCCTCGAACTGCTGGAGCTGGTGGGGATCCAGCAACCCCGGGAGCGGCTCAAGGCCTACCCGCACCAGTTGTCCGGGGGCCAACGCCAACGGGTGATGATCGCCATGGCCCTGGCTTGCGAACCGGAGCTGCTGATCGCCGACGAGCCCACCACGGCCCTGGATGTGACCGTGCAGCGCAAGATCGTGCTGTTGCTCCAGGCGTTGCAACAGCGCCTGGGCATGGCGTTGCTGATCATCAGTCATGACCTGAACCTGGTACGCCACATTGCCCAGCGCGTGGCGGTAATGCGCGGCGGCTGCATTGTCGAGCAGGCTGATTGCCAGCAGTTGTTCCAGGCGCCTCGACATCCCTACAGCCTGGAGTTGCTCAATGCCGAGCCCGGTGGCCAGGCCCTGCCCAGGGGGAGCAGTGAAACCCTGCTGGCGGTGGAGCGACTCAAGGTCTGGTTCCGCCAGGGCGGCGGCTGGTGGCGGCCACGGCGCTACCTGAAGGCGGTGGATGGCATCGACCTGCAACTGCAACGGGGCAAGACCCTGGGCATCGTTGGTGAGTCCGGCTCGGGCAAGTCGACCCTGGGCCAGGCGATCCTGCGGTTGATCGCCAGCGAAGGGCACATCCGCTTCAATGGACAGGCCCTGGAGGGATTGGAGGGGGCGCAGCTGCGGCCGCTGCGCCGACAACTGCAGGTGGTGTTCCAGGACCCGTTCGGCAGCCTCAGTCCGCGCCTGAGCGTGCAGCAGATCATTGCCGAGGGCTTGCGGGTGCACACCGACCTGGACCCTGGGCAACAGGAGCGGGCGGTGATCGAGGTGCTGGAGCAGGTGGGCCTGGACCCGGCCGCGCGGCATCGTTATCCCCACGAGTTTTCCGGTGGTCAACGCCAACGCATCGCCATCGCCCGGGCCCTGGTGCTCAAGCCTGAACTGATCCTGCTGGACGAGCCCACCTCGGCCCTGGACCGCACAGTGCAGAAGCAGGTGGTGGCACTGCTGCGGCGCTTGCAGCAAGAGCATGGCCTGACCTACCTGTTCATCAGCCACGACCTGGCAGTGGTCCAGGCCCTGGCCCATGACTTGATCGTGATGAAGGACGGCCAGGTGGTGGAGCGTGGCCAGACGCAGCAGTTGTTCGCCGCGGCGCAACACCCCTATACCCGGGAGCTGCTGGCGGCATCCGCCGTGGCACCGATGAGGCAACTTGCCCAGGGCTGAAACGACGAATCCCGCCATGGGGCGGGATTCGTCAGGAGCTGGAAACTGTGCCGCTTAGGCTGGGAACAGTTCGCTCAGTTTCATGGCCAGCATCATGTCGCCTTCGGTGCGCAGCTTGCCGCCCATGAACGCCTGCATGCCGTCGGTTTCGCCGCTGACGATGCCGTCCAGGGTCTCGCCGTCCATCACCAGGGTGACCTGGGCGTCTGGGTTCTCGCCTTCCTTGAGTTCGCAGGTGCTGTCTTTCACTACCAGCGAGAAGTGCTTGGTGTCATCGATGCGGAAACCGAAAACCAGGTCCAGGCCGGCAGCGGCAGCTGGGTTGAACTTGGCTTGCATGGCTTTTACGGCGTCAGCTACGGAGGTCATGGTTCGATCCTTTTATGGGTGGTTACAGCAAGGTTCACAGTGAATCGGGCTCAACGGAAGGTGATGAGCTCCGGTGCCTTCAACAGTTGCAGATGCGTATGACCGTTGAAGGAAGCCAGGGACACCTCGCGTCCGCGAAACTTCAGCTGGTTGAGCGAGGTGTTGACGATTTGCCAATTGAGTTCGAAGGCCTGCTGGGCGGGCATCCGGGTGATCAGGTGGAGCAGGGCGGTGATGGTGCCGCCGGAGGTGAACACAGCGATCTTCTGCCGGTTGTCCGCGGCCTCCAGGATTCGTTGCAGGCCACCCTGGACCCGCTCGACGAAGCCCAGCCAGCTTTCCAGCCCGGGTGGGTCGTAGGTGCCGGCCAGCCAGCGCTGGATGATCAGGGCGAAGATGCGTTGGAATTCAGCACGATTTTGCGCGGCGTTGCGCAGGGTGTTCAGCGCCTCGGGTTCCTGGGACAACAGGTCGGGCAGCAATGCGCGGATGATGGCGTCGGCGTCGAACTCGTTGAATGCCGGGTCGATCTCCAGCGTCGGCCGGGCCAGGCCGGCAGCGCCGAGCTGCTCCAGGGTGGCCTGGGCGGTATGCTGTTGGCGTTGCAGGTCACCGGACAGGCAGCGATCGAAGTTCACTCCGAGGGCGGCCAGGTGGTCGCCCAGGACGCTGGCCTGGCGAACACCGATGGGCGACAGCACGTCATAGTCGTCTGCACCGAAGGAGGCCTGGCCATGTCGAATCAAGTAGATGCTGCCCACGTCCGCGTCATCCCGGCACGTTGAAAGTTTTGCGAGGTTATGAGGATGCCGGTGAGCTGTCAATGAAAAAACATACGCTTGTTTGAAATGATTGTTGGAGCGTGATTACACAAGGTTTCGCGACTGGTGGCCGACCGGTCGCGCCGGTATGCTTGGACCCATTGCGCCGCGGGTTGGCGGCGATCATGCGTAAGGAGTTTCCGTGGAGTTTTTTGTCGAGTACGCCAGTTTCCTGGCCAAGACCGTGACCCTGGTGGTCGCCATCCTGGTGGTGCTGATCACCGCCGCCGCCCTGCGCAGCAAGGGGCGGCGCAAGGGCGTCGGGCAGTTGCAGGTCAGCAAGCTGAACGATTTCTACAAGGAGCTGCGCGAGCGCCTGGAGCAGAGCCTGTTGGACAAGGATCAGCTCAAGGCCTTGCGCAAGGCCAAGGGCAAGGCCGAGAAGAAGCAGAAGAAGCAGCCCGCCGAGGATAAGCCGCGGGTGTTCGTGCTGGATTTCAACGGCGATATCAAGGCCTCGGCCACCGAGGGCCTGCGTCACGAGATCACTGCGTTGCTGAGCCTGGCCACGCCCAAGGATGAAGTGGTGCTGCGCCTGGAAAGCGGTGGCGGCATGGTCCATAGCTATGGCCTGGCCTCCTCGCAGCTGGCGCGTATTCGCCAGGCCGGGGTGCCGCTGACCGTGTGCATCGACAAGGTCGCGGCCAGCGGCGGCTACATGATGGCTTGCATCGGCGAGAAGATCATCAGCGCACCGTTCGCCATCCTCGGCTCCATCGGCGTGGTGGCGCAGTTGCCCAACGTCAATCGCCTGCTGAAGAAGCACGACATCGACTTCGAGGTGCTCACCGCCGGTGAATACAAGCGCACCCTGACCGTGTTCGGCGAGAACACCGAGAAGGGCCGGGAGAAGTTCCAGGAGGACCTGGACGTCACCCACCAGCTGTTCAAGAACTTCGTGGCCCGCTATCGCCCGCAACTGGCCATCGACGAAGTGGCCACCGGCGAAGTCTGGCTGGGTGTGGCGGCCCAGGAAAAACAGCTGGTGGACGAGTTGCAGACCAGCGACGAGTACCTGGCCGAAAAAGCCAAGGCGGCCGAGGTGTTCCACCTGCACTACGCCGAGCGCAAGAGCCTGCAGGAGCGGGTAGGGCTGGCGGCCAGCGGTTCGGTGGACCGCGTGTTGCTGACCTGGTGGAGCCGCCTGACCCAGCAGCGTTTCTGGTAAGGCCGCGCGAGCTTGCCGTTGGTGCTCTCCTTGAGAGCGATCGCGGGCAAGCCTCGCTCCTACAACGAAGCTCGAACCCATGGCTTTTGTAGGAGCGTGCCGGCGATGACGGTCTAGAAGACGCCAGATACAAAAAAGCCCTGGAGCGGGAAACCGGTCCAGGGCTTTTTGTTGGCGCGACGCTTAGCGGCGGCGGAACAGCGGCAGTGGCTGGTCGGTGGAGGCCTGGTAGGTCACCGAGAAGTCCTTGAGGCTTTCCAGGGCTTCGTAGGGGTCCTTGTCGGCCCGCAGCGCGTAGGCGTCGAAGCCACAGCGTTGCAGGTAGAACAGCTGGTCGCGCAGCACGTCGCCGATGGCCCGCAGCTCGCCCTTGTAGCCATAGCGATCACGCAGCAGGCGGGCGTTGGAGTAGTTGCGGCCGTCGGTGAAGGCCGGGAAGTTCAAGGCAATCACCTGGAAGTTGTGGACATCGTCGCCGATTTCTTCGGCTTCTTCGTCTGCGTCCAGCCAAATGCCCAGGCCGCCGTCACGGGCCTTGAGCGCGTGGCCGTGATCGCGCCACAGGGCCAGCGGCACGATTAGGTCGTCGCAGTTGGAGATGCCGTCGAGGGTCGCGTCCTTGGGCAGCAGGTGCCAGGTTTCGTCGACGACCTCGTTGTTCTTAATGATTCGCTGCATAGACGCGCTCCTTGAAGAGGTCGATGCCAATACGTTGGTAAGTGTCGATGAAACGCTCGTCTTCGGTGCGTTGCTCCACGTACACGTCGATCAGCTTGGAGATCACATCGGGCATGTCGTCCTGGGCGAAGGACGGGCCGAGGATCTTGCCCAGGCTGGCGTCGCGGCTGGCGCTGCCGCCCAGGGAGACCTGGTAGAACTCCTCGCCTTTCTTGTCGACGCCGAGGATGCCGATGTGGCCCACGTGGTGGTGGCCGCAAGCGTTCATGCAACCGGAGATGTTCAGGTCCAGCTCGCCGATGTCGAACAGGTAGTCCAGGTCGTCGAAACGGCGCTGGATGGATTCGGCGATCGGGATCGACTTGGCGTTGGCCAGGGAGCAGAAATCACCGCCAGGGCAGCAGATGATGTCGGTCAGCAGGCCGATGTTCGGGGTGGCGAAACCGTTTTCCCGCAGCTCGCCCCACAGGGTGAACAGCTGGCTCTGCTCGACGTCGGCGAGGATCACGTTCTGCTCGTGGGAAGTGCGCAGCAAGCCGAAGCTGTAGCGGTCGGCCAGGTCGGCGATGGCATCGAACTGCTTGTCGGTGACATCGCCCGGGGCCACGCCGGTGGGCTTGAGCGACAGGCTCACGGCCACGTAGCCCGGCTTCTTGTGGGCCAGGGTGTTGCGGGTGCGCCAGCGGGCGAAACCCGGGTGCTCCTGGTCCAGGGCGGCGAGGGCGGCATCCTGGTTGTCCAGGGCCTTGTAGTCCGGATCGACGAAGTGCCGGGCCACGCGATGCACTTCGGCCTCGGTCAGGGTGGTCTGGCCGCCACGCAGGTGGACCATCTCGGCATCGACCTTCTCGGCGAACACTTCGGGGGTCAGGGCCTTGACCAGGATCTTGATCCGCGCCTTGTACTTGTTGTCGCGCCGGCCGTAGCGGTTGTAGACCCGCAGGATGGCGTCGAGGTAGCTCAGGAGATCCTGCCAGGGCAGGAACTCATTGATGAAGGCGCCGACCACTGGGGTCCGGCCCAGGCCACCGCCCACCAGCACCCGGAAGCCCAGCTCGCCGGCGGCGTTGTAGTGCGGCTCCAGGCCGATGTCGTGTACCTCGATGGCTGCGCGGTCAGCGGTCGAGCCATTGATGGCGATCTTGAACTTGCGCGGCAGGTAGGCGAATTCGGGGTGGAAGGTGGTCCACTGGCGGACGATCTCGCACCAGGGGCGCGGGTCCACCAGCTCGTCGGCAGCGACGCCGGCGAACTGGTCGGTGGTGACGTTGCGCAGGCAGTTGCCGCTGGTCTGGATGGCGTGCATCTGCACGGTGGCCAGCTCGGCCAGGATCTCCGGCACGTCTTCCAGGGCCGGCCAGTTGAACTGCACGTTCTGCCGGGTGCTGATGTGCGCGTAGCCCTTGTCGTAGTCGCGGGCGATCTTGGCCATCATCCGTGCCTGGCGCGAGTTCAACTGGCCATAGGGCACGGCGACCCGCAGCATCGGGGCAAAGCGTTGGATGTAAAGCCCGTTCTGCAGGCGCAGGGGGCGGAATTCTTCTTCGCTCAGCTCACCTGCCAGATAGCGTCGGGTCTGATCACGGAACTGCTTGACGCGGTCCTCGATGATCCGCTGATCGTACTCGTCGTATACGTACATATAGGTCCAGTTCTCAGGCTACAGGCGGCTTGAAGGCACACTCGGCAAATACTGCGGTGAACAGGTTCATCAGGCCGTTGCGACTGACGTCGATAGCGGCGGGTCACCGGGTTCATCTCGTTCTGCCTTCGTTGATGCTCAACGCTACCCACGTAAGCAAATCTGCGCGCACGGCCGCGCACTCCGATCGGAGCCGCCGAACGATACCAGTTTGCAGTTATGCGCAAAAGTGATGTTTGAGTATATGTAAAGAACCAAAATGACTAACGAAGAGCCTTTATCAGTATCCACATTTGAGGTGTGGGAAATCATGGGCTTAACTGTGGACGTGTCTTTGAGCAGTCACCGATAAAATCTACTAGAGGCGATGCTATGAGCCATCCAACCAAAGCCAGGAAAAACGACAGTACCGTTGATGCTTGGGCCATTCTCTTTCTGATCATACTGGTCGTGGGTACGGCCGTGTTTTGGGTCAGCCACCAATAGCAAGGCGATAACAAAGAGCCTGGGTTGTCGGACAATCGGGACAATTTGCCGCCGTTGGCCAGTATTTTGCCAGTTATACTGCCTGGGATAATTCTGGGGCTCTTTTCGTGATGTTCAAGTTGTTGTGCAAGTGTGTGTTGTGGTTGAGCCTGCCGTTCTGGACCCTGGCTCAGGCCACATCAGTGGTGTTTCTCAATCCCGGCAATTCCACGGAGACCTTCTGGGTCAGCTATTCGCATTTCATGCAGATCGCCGCCAAGAACCTGGGCATGGACCTGCGCATTCTCTATGCCGAGCGCGACGCTGGCAGGACCCTGGAGCAAGCCCGGGAAGTGATCCGCGGGGCGCATAAGCCCGACTACCTGATGCTGGTGAACGAGCAGTACATCGCACCGCAGATCCTGCGGCTTTCCCAGGGTACCGGGATCAAGCTGTTCATCGTCAACAGCGCGCTGACCCAGGACCAGCGCGACCTGATCAGCCAGAGCCGGCACAAGTACTCCGACTGGATCGGCAGCATGCTGGGCAACGATGAAGAAGCTGGCTACCTGATGCTCAAGGAACTCTTGCGCCAGCACGGGCCAGTGGCGGACGGGCAGAGCATCGAACTCCTGGCTTTCTCCGGGTTGAAGGTCACGCCCTCGGCGCAACTGCGCGAGCAGGGGCTGCGTCGGGCCCTGGCCGAATTCCCGCAGGTGCATTTGCGCCAGCTGGTTTATGGCGAGTGGGCACGGGAGCGCGCCTATCGCCAGGCGCAGCAACTGTTGCGTCGCTATCCGCAGACCCGGCTGGTCTGGTCGGCCAACGATGAAATGGCCTTGGGGGCCATGGATGCCGCCCGTGAACTGGGGCTCAAGCCGGGCAAGGACCTGTTGTTCAGCGGCCTCAACAGCTCGCCCGAGGCTTTGCAGGCATTGATCGATGGACAGTTGTCGGTGCTGGTCGCCGGGCACTTCACCCTGGGTGGCTGGGCCCTGGTGGCACTGCACGATGACGCGTTGGGGATCGATCCCCGGCTCCTGGGCGGGCCGGACTGGCGCCTGCCGCTGTTACAACCCCTGACCCGGACCCAGGCCCAGCAATTGCTGCGCCTGGGCAACCAGGCCGGGACGGGCGTGGACTTTCGTGCCTTGTCCGCGCAGGGCAAGCCGGCAGGCTATCGCTACCCCTTCGGCTTGCAATTGCTGCGGCGCTAGATGATCAGACACCCGCCAGGTGCATCGCCAGCTTGGCGATGCCCAGTAGTACCAGGACGAACAGCGTGGTGAACAGGATGCCCAGCGCGATGAAGTGGCTGGGCTTGCCGTGGCTGAAGTCGCGGGCGCGGTTTTTCCCGCTCTGTACGCCGAAGGCTGCTGCCAGAACGCTTTGCAGCATTTGCAGGAAGGTGGGTGGCCGGCTGTTGCTTGGATCGTCCATAAATCCCTCGACACGGTTGGGTGTCAACAGAGCATAGACAATGTCCAGGCAAGGGAGCCGGCTCGCTCCTAGTTGTCGTAGCCCAGGTTGGGGGCCAGCCAGCGCTCGCTCACCGCCAGTTCCTGGCCCTTGCGCTGGGTGTAGCTCTGCACCTGGTCCTTGTCGACCTTGCCCACGGCAAAGTACTGCGCCTGCGGGTGGGCGAAGTACCAGCCGCTGACAGCGGCCGCCGGGAACATCGCGAAGTGCTCGGTGAGGAACACGCCGCTACGGCCGGCCTTGCCTTCGCTGGCCTCGGGATCGAGCAGGGCGAACAGGGTGCTCTTCTCGGTGTGGTCCGGGCACGCCGGATAGCCCGGGGCAGGGCGGATGCCGCTGTACTGCTCCTTGATCAGCGCCTCGTTGTCCAGGTGTTCATCCTTGGCGTAGCCCCAGTGTTCTTTACGCACCTGTTCGTGCAGCCACTCGGCACAGGCTTCGGCCAGGCGGTCGGCCAGGGCCTTGACCATGATCGAGCTGTAGTCGTCGCCCTTGTCCTGGTAGGCCTTGGCCACTTCCTCGGCCCCGATGCCGGCGGTGGTGATGAAACCGCCGATGTAGTCGGTCACGCCGCTGTCCTTGGGCGCGACGAAGTCGGCCAGGGACAGATTGGGCTTGCCGTCGGGCTTGATGGTCTGCTGGCGCAGGTGGTGCAGGGTGGCCAGGGTCTGGCCGTTTTCGCCATAGACCTCGATATCGTCATGCGCAACCTGGTTGGCTGGCCAGAAACCGAAGATCGCCCGGGCACTGATCAGCTTCTCGTCGATCAGCTTGTCGAGCATTTCGCGGGCGTCCTGGTACAGCGCGGTGGCGGCTTCGCCCACCACTTCGTCCTCGAGGATGCGCGGGAATTTGCCGGCCAGGTCCCAGGAGATGAAGAACGGCGTCCAGTCGATGTACTCGGCCAGCTCGCGCAGGTCGATGTTGTCGAGCATCTTCACGCCAGTGAAGGAGGGGACCGTGGCCTGGTAGGCCGCCCAGTCATATTGCGGCTTGGCGGCCACGGCCTGGGCGTAGCTCAGGCGCTCGGTGCGGGCGCTGCGGTTGGCGGTGCGCTCGCGCACTTCCACGTATTCCTGGCGGGTCTTGTCGACGAAGCCGGGCTTGAGCTCCTTGGACAGCAGCTGGGTGGCCACGCCCACGGCGCGGGAGGCGTCGGTGACGTAGATCACCGCGTCGTTGCTGTACTTGGGTTCGATCTTCACCGCGGTGTGGGCCTTGGAGGTGGTGGCGCCACCGATCATCAACGGCAGGTGGAAATCCTGGCGCTGCATCTCGCGGGCGACGTGGACCATCTCGTCCAGCGACGGGGTGATCAGGCCGGACAGGCCGATGATGTCGCACTTCTCATCGCGAGCGGTCTGCAGGATCTTCTCCGCCGGCACCATCACGCCCAGGTCGACGATGTCGTAGCCGTTGCAGCCCAGGACCACGCCGACGATGTTCTTGCCGATGTCGTGCACGTCGCCCTTGACCGTGGCCATGAGGATCTTGCCCTTGGCCTCGGGCTTGTCGCCTTTCTCGGCTTCGATGAACGGAATCAGGTGGGCCACGGCCTGTTTCATCACCCGGGCCGACTTGACCACCTGGGGCAGGAACATCTTGCCGGCGCCGAACAGGTCGCCAACCACGTTCATGCCGCTCATCAGCGGGCCTTCGATGACCTCGATCGGCCGTGCGCACTGCTGGCGGCACTCCTCGGTGTCCTCGACGATATGGGCGGTGATGCCCTTGACCAGCGCGTGCTCCAGGCGCTTGCCCACCGGCAGCGAACGCCAGGCCTCGTCCTCGACTTCCTTGCTGGCGCCGCCGCCCTTGTAGTCGTCGGCGATGGCCAGCAAGGCGTCGGTGCCTTCCGGGGTGCGGTTGAGCACCACGTCCTCGACCTTGTCGCGCAGGGCCGGTGGGATCTCGTCGTAGATCTCCAGCTGGCCGGCGTTGACGATGCCCATGGTCAGGCCGTTCTGGATCGCGTGGTAGAGGAATACCGAGTGGATCGCCTCGCGCACCGGGTTGTTGCCACGGAACGAGAACGACACGTTGGACACCCCGCCGCTCGACAGGGCATAGGGCAGGTGGTCGCGGATGTAGGCGCAGGCTTCGATGAAGTCCACGGCGTAGTTGTTGTGCTCTTCGATACCAGTGGCCACGGCGAAGATGTTCGGGTCGAAGATGATGTCTTCCGGTGGGAAGCCCACTTCATTGACCAGGATGTCGTAGCTGCGCTGGCAGATCTCGCGCTTGCGCGCGGCGGTGTCGGCCTGGCCGACCTCGTCGAAGGCCATCACCACCACGGCGGCTCCGTAGCGCTTGCACAGGCGCGCGTGATGCTTGAACTGCTCGACGCCTTCCTTCATCGAGATCGAGTTGACGATGCCCTTGCCCTGGATGCACTTGAGGCCCGCTTCGATCACTTCCCACTTGGAGGAGTCGATCATGATCGGCACCCGGGAGATGTCCGGCTCACCGGCGATCAGGTTGAGGAAGCGGACCATGGCGGCCCGGGAGTCGAGCATCCCTTCGTCCATGTTGATGTCGATCACCTGGGCGCCGGCCTCGACCTGCTGCAGGGCGACTTCCAGGGCCTCGGTGTAGTTCTCTTCGCGGATCAGCCGGGCGAACTTGGCGGAGCCGGTGATGTTGGTGCGCTCGCCGACGTTGACGAACAACGACTGGCGATCGATGGTGAACGGCTCCAGGCCCGACAGGCGGCAAGCCTTGGGAATGTCCGGGATTGCCCGCGGCTTGTGTTTGGCCACGGCCTCGGCGATGGCCTGGATATGCGGTGGGGTGGTGCCGCAGCAGCCGCCGATGATGTTGAGAAAGCCGCTGGCGGCGAACTCCTCGACCACCGCGGCCATTTCCGCCGGGGTCTCGTCGTATTCGCCGAAGGCGTTGGGCAGGCCGGCGTTGGGGTGGGCCGAGACATGGGTGTCGGCCTTGGTCGACAGCTCTTCCAGGTAGGGGCGCAGGTCCTTGGCGCCCAGGGCGCAGTTCAGGCCCACCGAGATCGGGTTGGCGTGGCGCACCGAGTTCCAGAACGCCTCGGTGGTCTGGCCCGACAGGGTACGGCCGGAGGCGTCGGTGATGGTGCCGGAGATCATGATCGGCAGTTCGACGTCGTCCTCCTCGAACACCTGCTGCACGGCAAAGATCGCCGCCTTGGCGTTGAGGGTGTCGAAGATGGTCTCGATCAGGATCAGGTCGGCGCCGCCCTCGATCAGGCCGCGAGTAGCCTCGGTGTAGTTGCTCACCAGCTCGTCGAAAGTGACGTTGCGATAGCCCGGATCGTTGACGTCGGGGGAGATCGAGCAGGTGCGGCTGGTAGGGCCCAGGACGCCGGCGACGAAGCGCGGCTTATCCGGGGTCTCCAGGGTTTTCGCGTCGGCGACCTTGCGGGCCACGCGGGCACCTTCTACGTTCAGTTCGTAGACCAGCGCCTCCATGCCGTAGTCGGCCTGGGACACCTGGGTGGCGTTGAAGGTGTTGGTCTCGAGGATGTCGGCCCCGGCGTCCAGGTAGGCTTTCTCGATGGCGCCGATCACGTCCGGACGGGTCAGTACCAGCAGGTCGTTGTTGCCCTTGACGTCGCTGGGCCAGTCGGCGAAGCGCTCACCGCGGTAGTCCTGCTCCTCGAGCTTGTAGCTCTGGATCATGGTGCCCATGCCACCATCGAGGATCAGGATGCGCTCCTTGAGGGCTTGCTGGAGAGCGTGGAGGCGAGCACTGCGGTCAGACATGGGGACTACCTGGAAAGGCCATTACGAAGGGCGTGGAGCATAGCAAACCTGCATGGTTTTGCGGCATGCGCAGGTTTTGCATGAATATCGTTCATGTTGGTTCGCCGAGCGGACCGGTAGAATCGCGACGTTTTTACTTTCGGGACCAGGGACATGCCGTATCGTTTTGCCGTCAGCAGCGTGCTGCTGCTATTGAGTTCACTGTGTATGGCACAAGGTCCGGCGCCGGCGATCTCCTATACCCGCGACATCCAGCCGATCTTTACCGAGAAGTGCGTGGCTTGCCATGCCTGCTACGACTCGGCCTGCCAACTCAACCTGGGCAGCGGTGAAGGGGCTGCCCGTGGCGCCTCGAAGGCGCCGGTATACGACGGTGAGCGGAGCAAGGCCCAGGACCCGACCCGGCTGTTCTACGATGCCAGCGGCAAGGCGGCCTGGCAGAGCCGCGGGTTCTATTCGGTGCTCGATGCCCAGGGCAGCCAGGCGGCGCTGATGGCGCGGATGCTGGAGTTGGGGCACCGTACGCCGCTGCAACCCAATGCCAAGCTGCCCAGTGAGATCGTCCTGGGCCTGAACCGGGAGAACATGTGCCCGCAGCCGGCCGAGTTCGACGGTTATGCCGGGGCCCATCCCAAGGAAGGCATGCCCCTGGCGGTCACTGGCTTGACCAACCAGCAGTACCAGACGCTACAGCGCTGGTTGGCTTCCGGGGCACCGATCGACGAGCAGGCCCTGGCCCCCAGCGCCCGGGAAAGCCTGCAGGTGGTCCAGTGGGAAAACCTGCTCAACGCCCCCGGTGCTCGGGAGAGCCTGGTGGCGCGTTGGCTCTACGAGCATTGGTTCCTGGCGCACATCTATTTCGAAGGCGGTGAGCCTGGGCATTTCTTCCAGTGGGTGCGCTCGCGTACCCCCACTGGCCAGCCCATCGACCTGATCAATACCCGGCGCCCCAACGACGACCCGGGCACCCAGGTGTACTACCGCCTGTGGCCGGTGCAGGGGGTGATCGTGCACAAGACCCACATCACCTACCCGCTGGGCGCGGCGAAGCTGGCCCGGGTCAAGACCCTGTTCTACAGCGGCGATTGGCAGGTCAGCGCGTTGCCGGGTTATGGGCCCGGACGCCGGGCCAATCCGTTCGAGACCTTCGAGGCGATCCCGGCCAAGGCCCGCTACCAGTTCATGCTGGATAATGCCGAGTACTTCGTGCGGACCTTCATCCGTGGCCCGGTATGCCGCGGGCAGATCGCCACCGACGTGATCCGCGACAACTTCTGGGCCCTGTTCCAGGCCCCGGAGCATGACCTGTACATCACCGACCCGGCCTATCGTGGCCAGGCCACGCCCTTGCTGGCGATGCCCGGGCAGAACGACGATGTCGGCAGCGTGCTCAGCCTGTGGTTGGCCTACCGCGACAAGCGCAACGAGTATGAGGCCCTGCGCCGTGACTCCTACGCCGAGGCCCCGGCGCCCAGCTGGTCGACCCTGTGGGCCGGCAACGACAACGCGCTGTTGAGCATCTTTCGCCACTTCGACAGCGCCTCGGTGACCAAGGGCCTGATCGGCGAGATTCCGCAGACGATGTGGCTGTTCGACTATCCGTTGCTGGAGCGCACTTATTACCAGCTGGCGGTGAACTTCGACGTATTCGGCAACGTTTCGCACCAGGCCCAGACCCGGCTGTACTTCGACTTGATCCGCAACGGCGCCGAGCAGAACTTCCTGCGCCTGATGCCCGCCGGTACCCGTGAGGATTTCCTCGACGATTGGTACCAGAACAGCGGCAAGTTCAAGATGTGGCTGGATTATGAGTCCATCGACGACAGCAAGCGCAGTGCCCTGAAATTGGACCTGAAGGAGCCGAAAAAGGACTTTGCCAACCAGTTGCTGGTTCGCTATGGCGAGCTCAATGCCAAGCCTGACCCGATCAACCGTTGTGACAGCGCCTATTGCTCGCGGCCCAACATCGACCCGGCCCTGCAAGATGCCGAACAGGCCCTGAGCCGCCTGGCGTCGCGGCCGGCGGCAGGGCTCAAGGTCATCGAGCAGTTGCCCGAGGCTACCTTGCTGAGGGTGCAGACGCCTGGTGGCAAGCGCGAGTTCTACAGCATGCTGCGCAACCGCGCCCACAGTAACGTGGCCTTCATGCTCGGCGAGTCGCTGCGTTACCAGCCGGGCCTGGACACCCTGACGATCTTCCCGGGTATCCTCAGCAGCTACCCGAATTTCATCTTCGATATCCCATCCACCCAGGTGCCTGAGTTCGTTGCGGCCATGCAAGAGGCCAGGGACGCCGAGGGCTTCGAGAAGATCGTCGAACGCTGGGGGATTCGTCGCAGCCACCCGCAGTTCTGGCAGTACTTCCACGACCAGACCCGCTATTTGAAGGAAACCGACCCGGTGGAGGCGGGGGTCATGGACATGAACCGCTACGAAAACCTTTGAGCTAGAGCATTCGTGCGCCCCGGGCCGACCCTTGGCGTCCCGGGGATGCCTTATACCAAGGTCTATCCTGACAAAAACACTAGGACTTTTTCAGCAGCATCGATTGGCGTAAACTGCGCCCACGTCTGCGAGGAACCACCATGAGCGCCATAACCATTACCGACGCCGCCCACGATTATCTGGCTGATCTGCTGTCCAAGCAGAACACTCCCGGGATCGGCATCCGCATCTTCATCACCCAACCAGGGACCCAGTACGCCGAGACTTGCATCGCCTATTGCAAGCCGGGCGAGGAAAAGCCCGAGGACAAGGCCCTGGGTCTCAAGAGCTTCACCGCCTACATCGACGCCTTCAGTGAAGGTTTCCTCGATGATGCGGTCGTCGACTACGCCACCGATCGCATGGGTGGGCAACTGACTATCAAGGCTCCAAACGCCAAGGTACCGATGGTCAATGCCGACAGCCCGATCAACGAGCGCATCAACTATTACCTGCAAACCGAGATCAATCCGGGGCTGGCCAGCCACGGCGGCCAGGTCAGCCTGATCGACGTGGTCGATGACGGCATCGCCGTGCTGCAATTCGGCGGCGGCTGCCAGGGCTGCGGCCAGGCGGACGTGACCTTGAAGGAAGGTATCGAGCGCACCCTGCTCGAGCGTATCCCTGAACTCAAGGGCGTGCGCGACGTCACCGACCACACGCAGAAAGAAAACGCCTACTACTAAGGCGTTCGCTGCGACACAAAAAAACGGCGCACCGTGAGCGCCGTTTTTTTATGCCTGGAACCAGGCCGTCAGGGCCGATAGAGGTGGGCGTGGCCGGCGCGGTACAGCGACGACTCACTGAAGGCATCGCTGGCCAGCACCCGGCCCACCAGGATCAGCGCGGTGCGCCGGAAGCCCTTGGCGGCCACCTTGGCGGCGATGTCCGCCAGGGTTCCCAGTACCCAGTCCTGGTCCGGCCAGGTGGCCCGGTGCACCACTGCGATGGGGCAGTCGGCGCCGTAGTGGGGGAGCAGCTCGGCGACGATCCGCTCCATGTGGTTGACCCCCAGGTGGATGGCCATGGTGGCGCCGTGGGCCGCGAGGCTGGCGAATTCTTCTCCGGCGGGCATGCTGGTCTTGTCCGCATAGCGGGTGAGGATCACGCTCTGGGAGACGTCGGGCAAGGTCAGCTCCGCTCCCAGCAGCGCGGCGCAGGCAGCGGTGGCGGTAACCCCGGGGACGATCTCGAACGGAATCTCCAGCTCCCGCAGGCAGCGGATCTGCTCGCCGATGGCGCCGTACAGGCTTGGGTCGCCGGAGTGCACCCGGGCCACATCCTGGCCCTGGGCATGGGCTTCGCGGATGGCCTGGATGATCTGTTCCAGGTGCAATTCGGCGCTGTTGATCACCCGTACCGCGCTATGCCCTTCGAGCACCGCCTGGGGGACCAGCGAACCGGCATAGATGATCACCGGGCAGCGATGGATCAGGCGCTGGCCCTTGACGGTGATCAGATCCGGGTCGCCGGGGCCGGCACCGATGAAGTAGACGGTCATGGCTGTGTCCTGTGAAAAAGAGGTCGGAGCAGGGCTTCAGATGAAGATTGCTCATGATCGAGGGCGGGGATTATCGGGGTTCTACGGGCAAACAGCCAAGGCCAGGGTTGCCTGGGCGCTTTTTTGTCGTGGTACCAGCAACTGTGCCGGCCCTGTTTGCAGGTATTCAGCCATGGCCAGGGCGGCGCTTTCCGCCACGCCATAGCAGCCGGTGTGCTCGAACGCGATCTGTGAACGGTGGCTCAGGCGCGAAGCATAAGGCGCCAGTTGCCTGCTGCTGAAGCAGGTCAATGGCAGGGCCAGTTGTTCCGCCAGTTGCAGCAGCCCGGGTTCGCTGCGTTTCAGGTCGATGCTGGCCAGGGCCCGAAGTTGCCCCTTATCCAGCTGATGGGCTTGCAGCACCTGGTCCAACAGGGCGCGCAGGACGCTTGCCGGGCAGCCTTTCTGGCAGCCCAGGCCGACCACCAGGGTCGGCCCTGCGCGCCAGGCCGTCATGCCGAATAGCCGTCCCCGCCCTTGCGTCGGAACAACCAGGCACTGATCAGGCCCAGGGCCAGCCAGAAGGCCGCGTTGGTCAGCTGCGAGGCGATCTTGAACTGCGCCTCCAGCGCCTCGGGAGCCAGCATCGAGTGCACTTCCGGCTGCGGCGCTCCGATCACATGGGGCACGGCGATGATGGCCGCGCCCAGCAACTTCAGCAGCCAGTTGCCGGCGAACACGATCAGGGCCAGGCCCACTGCGGTCGAGGCAGCGGCGCCGACCCACCAGATCTGCCGCTGTACCAGGTCGGCCGCTGCCGTGCCGGGCAGTTCCGGTGGCAGGCCCAGGGTAGGGGCCAGGCAAAAGGTGGCATAACCGGCCAGGCCCCAGAGCAGGCCCTGGGAGGTGCGGCTGGGCGCGCGCAAGGTGTAGAGGCCTGCCAGCATCAGGGCGAAGCCGACGGCGACCACCAGGTTGCCGCCCGTGGTGGACAGCACTCGCTGCCAGCCGTCTTCCGGTTCCCAGGCTTCTTCGTCGTGGACGTGGCCAGCCATGGCGCCGGGGGCGTGTTCATGGACTGCCTCGGTGGCTGGGGCCTTCTCGTAGGTTTCCGCCTGCAGGATCAACGGGGCGACCCAGAAGCTTTGCAGCAGGGTCAGCAGCAGGGCGGCCAGCAGCCCGGTGAAGCCCGCGGTTTGCGCGATACGCTTGATCATGGGGCGGGTCTCAGTGGCAAGGGAAGGCGGCGCTGTGGCGGGTGTCGTGGGCGGCGTTGTGTACCGCCTCGATGTGCGAGAAACCGGCGAAGTACACCAGGCAGGCGCCGAGGATCGAGGCGCCGATGGCGGCTACCAGGCGCTGGCTCAGGGTGGTGGTGCTGCTGGCGGAATGGCTGGTGCTGCTGATGGTCGACATGGCGCGTTCCCTTGGTTTGTCAGCGGGAAGCGGCGCAGGAAAACCCCGCGTGGCGTTCACGCAGGGTTTGCAACAGCGCCCGCCCACCGCGGGTTTGTTATTCGTGTATTGCGGGCCGGTCTCCGGGCTCGCGAGGGGCTGGGGCGGTTTTGTGCCCTGCCGACAAGTGTCGCCTTCCCATGCCCGGGGGCACAGTGGATCTGACACTTCGCTCGCTTACCGTTGCGGGGGCAGCACCGGACTGGTCACGGCTGGCAAGCGCGTGATTCACCGGTTTCCCGTTTCACCCTGTGAAGGGCACCCGTAACAAGTTGTGTAGCAAATCATGGGCAAGGGGCGCCGTCAATCGCCAACTGCGACCCGAAGCCACCCCGAAGCCACATGCACATTGACCGCTTTCCGCGCTCTGCGTAGCCTTGCGCGTTCGAGGTTCTTCGGCCAGCGGTCGAAGCTAAGACGGGAACGCGGTAGAAGCCGCGGCTGCCCCCGCAACTGTGAAGGGTTCGATTTTCTGCAAAGCCACTGCATGGGCGTCCAGGACGCTGGCGGGAAGGCGCAGGAACTGTCAGTCCAACTGGCAGGCCCCCAGCCAGGAGACCTGCCTCGAAGATGATTCTCACTACAACCGGGCGGGGTGATCCGGTGGCGAAATCAGCGCGGGCCTTGTGCCGTGCCTCTCGTCCCGTATGCCCGCCACCTTCGCCAAAGGGCATCCGATGAAAACACTGGCCAAACTTCCCGTCACCATCGTCACCGGCTTCCTGGGCTCGGGCAAGACCACCTTGCTGCGGCACATGCTGGACAACGCCCAGGGCCGTCGTATCGCGGTGATCGTCAATGAATTCGGCGAGCTGGGCATCGACGGCGAGATCCTCAAGCAGTGTTCCATCGGCTGCACCGAAGAAGAAGCCAGTGGCCGGGTCTATGAGCTGGCCAACGGCTGCCTGTGCTGCACCGTGCAGGAAGAGTTCTTCCCGGTGATGCGCGAACTGGTGGCCCGTCGTGGCGACCTGGACCATATCCTCATCGAAACCAGCGGCCTGGCCCTGCCCAAGCCCCTGGTGCAAGCCTTCCAGTGGCCGGAAATCCGCAGCGCCTGCACCGTCGATGCGGTGATCACCGTGGTCGACAGCCCGGCCGTGGCCGCCGGCACCTTCGCCGCCTTCCCGGACCAGGTGGACGCCCAGCGCAAGCTCGACCCCAACCTGGACCATGAGTCGCCGCTGCACGAGCTGTTCGCCGACCAGCTGTCCAGCGCCGACCTGGTGATCCTCAACAAGACCGACCTGATTGATCCGGCCGACCTGGCCAAGGTCCGCCTGGAAGTGGCCGAGGAGCTACCGCCGGCGGTCAAGGTGATCGAGGCCAGCAGCGGGCGCCTGCCCCTGGACGTGCTGCTGGGCGTGGGTGCCGGCTCCGAGGAGCACATCGACAGCCGCCACAGTCATCACGACCATCACCATGACAGCGACGATCATGACGACCATGACCACGACGCCTTCGACTCGATCTCCATCGAGCTGCCCGAGGCCGACGAAAGCCTGCTGCTCGATGCCCTGACCCAACTGGTGGTCAAGCACGGCATCCTGCGGGTCAAGGGTTTTGCGGCAATCCCCGGCAAGCCGATGCGCCTGCTGCTCCAGGGCGTGGGTACCCGTTTCGACAAGCACTTCGACCGCAAGTGGGGCGCCGATGAAAAGCGTATCACCCGCCTGGTGCTGATCGGCCAGGAATTGGACGCAACCCAGCTGGAAGCGCAACTGCGCGCCGCCCTGGGCGCCTGACCCATGCACCTGCTCAGGACCCAGCCCGGCGGATTCGTGTCGGATGACAACATCGCCGACCTTGGACAAACCCCCGCCGAGCTGGTGATCCTGTGCAGCGGCGACTCCAGCCTGGCGCTGCTGGCCGAGGCCGCCGAGCAGTTGCCAGCGGACTACCCCAGTTTTCGCCTGGCCAACCCGATGCAGGTGCAGAACCACGCCTCGGTGGACCTGTACGTCGACCAGGTGCTGCGCCATGCCAAGGTCATCCTGATTTCCCTGCACGGCGGCATCGCCTACTGGCGTTATGGCGTCGAGCAATTGGTGGAGCTGTCCCGGCGCGGGGTGCAACTGATCCTGGTGCCAGGGGACGATCGGCCCGACCCGGAGCTCAGCGACCTGAGCACGGTGTCGGCCGTGGAGCGCGACCGCCTGTGGCAGTTCCTGCGCCAGGGCGGGCGAGAAAATGCGTTGAATTTCTACCGCTGCCTGAGCGGCTTGCTGGGGCGCGACTACCCCTGGAGCGAACCGCAGGTGCTGCCGCGCACCGCGCTCTATCACCCGGCCAGGAGCCAGGCCAGCCTGGCGGATTGGCAGGCCCACTGGCAGCCCGGCCAGGCGGTGGCGGCGCTGCTGTTCTATCGCTCGCACTTGCAGGCGGCCAACACCGCATTCATCGACCTGTTCTGCCAGCGCCTTGCGACTGCCGGTCTCAACCCCTTGCCGATCGCCGTGGCCAGTCTCAAGGAGCCCGGCTGCCTGGCACAGGTGGAAGACTGGCTGGATGAGACCGGCGCCGGAGTGATCCTCAACACCACCGGTTTTGCCCAGTCCAGCCCCGAGGCGCCACACCTGCGGCCGTTTCGCCGCGACATCCCGGTGATCCAGGCCATCTGCGCCCAGGACAACGAGCCGGGCTGGCAGGCCAGCGAACAAGGCCTGGGCCCACGGGACCTGGCCATGCACATCGCCTTGCCCGAACTGGATGGACGAATCATCAGCCGGCCCATCAGCTTCAAGGACCTGGCCTGGCGCAGCGAGCGCAGCCAGTCGGACGTGGTCTGCTACCGCGGCCAGCCCGAGCGCATGGACTTCGTCGCCCGGCTGGCAAGCAACTGGGTCGAGCTGGGCCGCCTGGACAACCACCAAAAACGCATCGCCCTGGTCCTGGCCAACTACCCGACCCGCGACGGGCGCATCGGCAACGGCGTGGGCCTGGATACCCCGGCGGCGGCGCTGAACATTCTCAAGGCCTTGCAGGCCGAGGGTTATCCGCTGCCTGACGAGCTGCCGGCCAGCGGCACCGAGCTGATCCAGCAATTGCTCGGTGGCGTCAGCAACGATCTGGACAGCCTCGACCTGCGCCCTTGCCAGCAGAGCCTGGCCCTGGACGACTACCAGCA
This sequence comes from Pseudomonas sessilinigenes, assembly GCF_003850565.1. Classification (NCBI taxonomy): domain Bacteria; kingdom Pseudomonadati; phylum Pseudomonadota; class Gammaproteobacteria; order Pseudomonadales; family Pseudomonadaceae; genus Pseudomonas; species Pseudomonas sessilinigenes. The sequence goes on along the minus strand of NZ_CP027706.1, from coordinate 6,079,086 downwards.
CCTGTTCCAGGCACTGCCCGAGGCCAATCGTCAAGCGGTGCTGGAGCGCTGGGGCGCCCCGGAGCAGGACCCGATGTTCCGCAACGGGCGGCTGATGGTCGCTGGCCTGCGCCTGGGCCTGACCTTCATCGGCATCCAGCCGGCCCGGGGTTACCAGGTCGACCCCAGCGCGGCGTACCACGACCCGGACCTGGTGCCGCCCCATGCCTACCTGGCGTTCTATTTCTGGCTGCGCCAGGTCTACGGCGCCCACGCAGTGATCCACGTCGGCAAGCACGGCAACCTTGAGTGGCTGCCGGGCAAGGGCGTCGGCCTGTCGGCCCACTGCTGGCCGGATGCGCTGCTGGGGCCGCTGCCGAACATCTACCCGTTCATCGTCAACGATCCAGGGGAGGGCGCCCAGGCCAAGCGCCGGACCCAGGCGGTGATCATCGATCACTTGATGCCGCCCCTGACTCGTGCCGAGACCTACGGCCCGCTGCGTAACCTGGAGCTGCTGGCCGACGAATACTACGAGGCCCAGTTGCTCGACCCGCGCCGCGCCCGGGAGCTGCAGCGGGACATCCTGCGCCTGGTGCGCGAGACCCAGATCGACCGCGAGCTGCAACTGGACGGGCCGCTGGAGGGCGAGGCCGATGCGGCGCTCTGGCTGCCACGGCTGGACACCTACCTGTGCGATCTCAAGGAATCGCAGATCCGCGACGGCCTGCATGTGTTCGGCGAATCGCCAGAAGGGCGCTTGCGCATCGATACGTTGCTGGCCCTGCTGCGCATCCCCCGGGGCGATGGCAAGGGCGCCCACGCCAGCCTGTTGCGGGCCCTGGCCAAGGCCTTCGAGTTGGGGTTCGATCCGCTGGATTGCGCCCTGGCCGAACCCTGGACCGGGCGGCGCCCACAGCCCCTGCAACAGCTCAGCGATGCTTTGTGGCGCACCGCTGGCGATGTGCGTGAACGTCTGGAAATCTACGCCGGGTGCTTGATCGAGGCAGCCTTGCAAGGCCCGGTGGCGCAACTGGACGAAGCCGGCTGGGAGCCGGTGCGCAGCATCATCGAGGGCTTGCGCGAGGTAGTGGCGCCGCGCTTGGATGCCTGCGGCCCGGCGGAGATGCGCGGCCTGCTCGATGCCCTGCAAGGCCGCTTCGTGCCGGCGGGCCCCAGCGGCGCGCCCAGTCGCGGACGCCTGGACGTGCTGCCCACCGGGCGCAATTTCTATTCGGTGGATGTGCGCAACCTGCCCACCACCACTGCCTGGCGCATCGGTTTCCAGTCGGCCAACCTGATCCTCGAGCGCCACCTGCAGGATCACGGCGATCACCTGCTGCAACTGGGCTTGTCGGTCTGGGGCACGGCCACCATGCGCACCGGTGGCGACGATATCGCCCAGGCCATGGCGCTGATGGGCGTGCGGCCCGTCTGGGCCACTGGCAGTCAGCGGGTCGACGACTTCGAGATCCTGCCCCTGAGCCTGCTGGATCGGCCCCGGGTCGATGTGACCTTGCGGATTTCCGGGTTCTTCCGCGACGCCTTCGCCAACCTCATCCGCCTGTTCGACGCGGCGGTGCAGGCGGTGGCGGCCCTGGACGAGCCAGCCGACATGAACCCCCTGGCAGCCAGGGTCCGTGCCGAACGCGAAGCCTTGCAGGCTAGCGGCCTGGACCCGGAAGCGGCGGCGCGCCAGGCCGGCTGGCGGGTCTTTGGGGCCAAGCCCGGGGCCTATGGTGCCGGGGTCCAGGGCGCCATCGATGGCCGGTTGTGGCAGAGCCGCGAGGACCTGGCCGAGGTCTACCTCAACTGGGGCGGCTACGCCTACGGCGGCAGCGATGAAGGCACCGCCGCCCGCGAGCAGTTCGCCGCTCGCCTGGGCCGGGTCCAGGCGGTGGTGCAGAACCAGGACAACCGCGAGCACGACCTGCTGGATTCCAACGACTACTACCAGTTCCAGGGCGGCATGCTGGCGGCGGTGGAAAGCCTGGGCGGGGCCAAGGTCGCCAGCTACCACGGTGATCACAGCCAGCCCGACCTGCCGAAGATCCGCAGCCTCAAGGAAGAGCTCAACCGGGTGATCCGTTCCCGGGCGGTCAACCCGAAATGGATCGAGGGGGTCAAGCGCCACGGTTACAAGGGGGCTTTCGAAATGGCTGCGACCCTGGACAACCTGTTCGCCTTCGATGCCACCACCGAACTGATCGACGACCACCAGTACGCCTTGCTGGCCGATGCCTACCTGCTGGACGACTCGACCCGCGAGTTCGTTCGCCAGCATAATCCCCACGCCTTGCGCGATATGACCGAGCGTTTGCTGGAGGCCCAGCAGCGCGGCCTGTGGCAGGAGCCCGGAGCCTATCGCGAGGCCCTGGAGCATCTGCTGCTGGATATAGAAGAAGACTCCTGAGGGCACCTTTAAAAACTACCTGCGTTGTCATCGCTGCGTTAAAAACAGGCTGGTGCGCCAGCCCGGTCAAAATACACATTGACCCCTTGTAAACGGCGCTTTTTCGCCTGTTTTTGCCTTGCGCTGACTGCCTCGCCTACGTTTTTAGAGGTGCCCTGAGGCGGCGAATGCTGCGCACTCGATCGCGAGACGGCTCGCGAAATCGTCCTTCGGGACACCCAGACCCAAGCGAGAACCCCAGATGAGCGACACCCCGCATTTCCCCTTGTCGGCCGTGGTCGGCGCCGATGCCTTGAAGCTGGCCCTGTGCCTGACCGCCATCGACCCGAAGATCGGTGGCGTGTTGATCGAGGGGCCACGGGGCATGGCCAAGTCGACCCTCGCCCGGGGACTGGCGGATTTGCTGGCCAGCGGGCAGTTCGTCACCTTGCCCCTGGGGGCCAGCGAAGAGCGGCTGGTGGGTACCCTGGACCTGGATGCAGCCCTGGGCGAGGGGCGGGCGCAGTTCTCCCCGGGCGTTCTGGCCAAGGCCGACGGCGGGGTGTTGTATGTCGATGAGGTCAACCTGCTGCCCGACCATCTGGTGGACTTGCTGCTGGACGTGGCGGCCAGTGGCACCAACCTCATCGAGCGCGATGGCATTTCCCATCGGCATTCGGCGAAGTTCGTGCTGATCGGCACCATGAACCCGGAGGAGGGCGAGTTGCGCCCGCAACTGCTGGACCGCTTCGGTCTCAACGTGGCCTTGAGCGGCCAGGTCCTGCCCCAGGAACGCGGGCAGATCATCCGCCGGCGCCTGGATTTCGATAGCGACCCGCAGGGGTTCTGCAACCAATGGGCCCAGGCCCAGGCCGAACTGCGCCAGCGCTGCCAGCAGGCGCGGACGCTGCTGGAAGGTATCGCCCTGGATGACCAGGCCCTGGCGCAGATCACCGAGCGTTGCTTCGCTGCCGGGGTCGATGGCCTGCGTGCCGACCTGGTCTGGTTGCGGGCCGCCCGGGCCCATGCCGCCTGGCGTGGCGCTTCGGCCATCACCGAGGACGATATCGACGCGGTGGCGGAATTCGCCTTGCGCCATCGCCGTGGACAGGCGCCTGCCGCACCGGCGCAGCAGCCCCAGTCGCCGGTACCGCAGCAGTCCGGGGCGCAGCGCGAGGCCAGCGAAGGCGCGGGCCAATGGGGTGACATGCCGGCCCAGGCACTGCCCACCGGCGTCCGGCGCGAAGTGCCCAGCTGGCCAAAAAAGCCCTAGGCATCCGTTCCCGCTCTGGCCTGGGGGCGGATGCCAAGCCCCGGCCGGGGCGCCTGGACCAGGGACGACAAGGCCGCAGCCGGGCGGCGAGTTGCGGTCGCATCAACTGGCCCGGCACCTTGCTCAAGGGCCGCCCACGCGTGGTCGAGGACCTGTTGTGGCAACTGCGCAGTCGCACGCCCCATGAGTTGTGGCTGGTAATCGTCGACGCCTCGGCCTCGACACGCCGGCACCATGCCCTGAGCGATGCCAAGGGCCTGCTGGCGCAACTGTTCGACGATGCCTACCGGCAACGGGCGCGCCTGGCCTTGCTCACCGCCAGCGGTCGTGCGCCCCGCTGGCAGGTCCAGGGGCTCAAGGCTTCCAAGGACCTGCGCCACTGGCTCGATGGCCTGGGCGCCGGCGGTGGTACGCCATTGCCCCAGGCCCTGGCCGAGGCCCGGCAGTGGTTGGAGCAGCGGCAACGGCGCTGGCCGGCGGAGCAGCAGCGGGTGTTGCTGATCACCGACGGGCGCCTGAAAACCTTGCCGTCGGTCGCCCCTCTGCATTGTCCAACCCTGTTGCTGGATATCGAACGCAGCCCGATCCGCCTCGGTCGCGCCCGGGAACTGGCGCAACGCCTGGGCGCCGACTACCACCATATCGACCGGTAGCGTCCCAAACCCTGTGGCTCGTGCCGAGCTGGCGAGGCTGCGTACGGGCGCGCAGCGGCCGCAAGGCTTGGTAGCGCGATATACCTGTTGCTCCAAGGGCTCGTATCGAGCCATGCGCAGCCGGTGCAGCGGCTACACTGCCTGCGCCAATCAAGGGGAGCGACGCCATGCGGGTACTGGTGCACAACGACAAGGACGATTTTCGGGTCAAGGCCTACGCCGGCACCAATGGCGTGCTCCTGGCCATGGACCTGGATGCCAGCCGGCGCCAGGGCTTGCTGGGTTTCGCCATCGAAAAACAGACCGGCAGCAAACCCTGGCTGTTCCTGTTCAATAGCCTGACTTTCCCCGGCAAGACGCACACCTTCCCCCAGTACAACGCCACGCCCAGCAACCAGGCGCCATTGCAGAAGTTCCGCTGGGCCGACTATGCAGTCAACCCGGGCGCCAACCTCAACTATCGGGTGTACCTGGTCTATGGCAGCGCCGCCGCGCCGCAGCTGGGAGAAATGCTGCAGCTATGCATCACCGCCGACAACGGCCAGCCTCCCGGGCAGCGGGTGATCTTCAATCGTGCAGTGGCCGCTAGCCAGGCGTTCTCGCGCAAGTTTCCCGAACTGGACACTTTGCTCAGCGCCAACAAGAACCTGCCCATCGAGGCCTGGCCAGAGGCGCCCCGGCAATGGCTGGAGAACGGCCTGCTGGAGCAGTTGCTGGGTTTCATCCAACGTGCCAGCGACGCCAGCTGGAGCCTGGATATCGCCATCTACGAGTACCAGTTGCCAGCTATTGTCGATGCGGTCAACGCGGCCTTCGATCGCGGGGCCAAGGTCCGGGTGCTGTACCACGCCGCCCCCGGCGATGCCGACACCACGATGAACCAGGCCAGCCTGCAGCACCTGCCCGAAGACAGCAAACGTGGACGGGTGACCCATGCCATCTTCCACGACAAGTTCATCGTCCTCAGCCGCCTGGAGCAGGGCGGTGGGCGCCAGAGCGTCGCGGTGCTCTGTGGCAGCACCAACTTCACGGGCAACGGTGTCTACCGCCAGGCCAACGTATTGCATTGCCTGGACAACCCGGGCATCGCCAACCGCTACCTACAGGTGTTCGAGCAGATCTGGGCCGCCCCGGCGGATGTCGGTGCCACTCGCAAATGGTTGACCCAGACCAACCCCATGCAGCCTGAGGCGGCGCTGTTCGCCGGTTTTTCCCCGCGCAGTGGCCAGGGGGATCTCGACGAGTTCGTGGGGATCATCAACGGCGCCCGTCGCGATTTGCTGTTCGTCACCGCCTTCGCCTTGCCCGACCGGATCCTCGATGCCTTGCTCGGCCAGCCCCACGACGACGTGTTGCGCTATGGCCTGCAGAACACCGCCAGCCGCATCACCGGTTTCCATGCCGACCGCACGGCGGAGTTCGCCGCCACCGCGTTGCTCAACAACGGCCTGGAAGGCTGGCTCAAGGAAGGCCTCAAGGGGCAGAAGGGCAACTTGCTGGTGCATACCAAGGCGGTGGTCACCGACTTCACCAGCGACGCCCCGGTGATCATCAGCGGCAGCCACAACCTCAGCGTCGGCGCCAGCCAGAGCAACGATGAGAACTTCCTGATCATCCGTGGCGACACCGACCTGGCGGATCGCTACGGCCTGGAACTGCTGCGTTTCTACGAGCATTACCGGTTCCGCTACTTTGCCAGGCAACTGGCGCTCAAGCAGGTCCAGCCCTTGGCGGCGGACGATAGCTGGAGCAACGATTACTACCTCGCAGGCGATTTGCGCATGCTCTCGCGCCTGCGCTTCTCCGGGCGTTGAAGCAAGGTGCCCAGCTTGGCGAGAAGCTTGCGCAGGTTGCACATCGGCGGGTGACTGCGTAGGTTTCAGCGACTGCGCACAAGGACCCCGCCATGTCTCCGGACCTGACCTCCATCGAGTTGTTCCTCAAGGCCCTGACCCTGGGCAACCTGTCCCGGGCTGCCGAGCAGTCGCATCTGTCGCTGTCGGCCGCCAGCCGCCGGTTGTCCTTGCTGGAGCAGCATTTCAAGGTGGCGCTCCTGGTGCGCACGTCCACCGGGGTGCAGCCCACGCCAGCGGGCCAGGCCCTGGCCGATCACGCGCGGAGCATCCTGCGGGCCGTGGATGTGATGCATGCCGACCTTGCCGACTTCGCCAAGGGGGCCACGGGCCGGGTCAGCCTCTACGCCAACAGCTCGGCCATGAGCCAGGAACTGCCCAGGCAGCTGACCCAATGGAGCGAGCTGCATCCTGGCATTCGCATCGACATTCGCGAGGAGCGCAGTCGCGAGATTCTCCTGGCCGTGCGTGACGGGGTGGCCGATGTCGGTATCGTCACCACGTTGCCTGAGGCGCGGGACCTGTATTTCAAGGCGTATTGTCGCGACCGCCTGTGCCTGATCGTGCCCCAGGGGCATCCGTTCAAGATGAGCCATGCACGTTTCGAGGACCTGTTGGGCTACGACTTCGTCGGCCTGGAGGACAACGCCGCCATTACCCCGCTGATTACCGAGGCCGCTGCCGCCGTGAGCATGCCCTTGCGCCTGCGGGTGCAGGTTCGCAGCTTCGAGGCCGTGTGCCGGCTGATTGCCGCAGGGCAGGGGGTCGGTGTGTTGCCCCAGGGTGCGGTACAGATCTTCCGCAAGGAAATGGACTTGCGTTTTATCGAAATCGATGACCCCTGGGCCGATCGCCAGATGTACTTGTGTCGCCGCCGTGAGCCGCCGTCCCTGGCCAGTCACGCCCTGTTTGACTACCTGGCAGGCTTCCAGCAGGACGGGGCAGTGGCTCGTGAGGGCGATCGGTAGCAGTAATCGCTCATCCGGCCTTCGAATTTTTCGAAGGCGGTTTCCGTAATGAGCAATTCCCACTGGCCCGGCTCTGTGGCCAGAATGGGCGCGCCTGTCCGCTTGACCTGCCTCGATAACAACAACACGTCAGACCAGGAGATATGGCTTGTCCAGGATCAATCCCCCTGTAAAACCCGTCCACCGCATCGCGGTGATCGCCGGTGATGGTATCGGCCGCGAAGTGGTGCCCGAAGGCCTGCGGGTGCTCGATGCGGTCGGTCGGCGCTTCGGCATCGACTGGCATTTCGATCATTTCAACTGGTGCAGCGAGCACTACCAGGCCCACGGCAGCATGATGCCCGAGGACTGGTCCGAGCAGATCGGCAATCACGAAGCGATCTTCTTCGGCGCCGTGGGAGCCCCGGATATCGTTCCCGACCATGTGGCGGTCTGGGACTCGCTGCTCAAGATCCGTCGCCAGTTCGACCAGTACGTCAACATCCGCCCCGTGCGCCTGATGCCCGGCGTGCCCTGTCCGCTGGCCGGGCGGGTGCCGGGCGACATCGACTTCATCGTGGTGCGGGAGAACACCGAGGGCGAGTACTCCAGTGTCGGCGGGCGCATGTGGCCGGGCACGCCTCGGGAGATCGCCTTGCAGGAGTCGGTGTTTTCCCGCCATGGCGTCGACCGGGTGCTCAAGTACGCCTTCGAACTGGCCAGCCGCCGGCCTCGGCGCAACCTGGTGGCGGCCACCAAATCCAATGGTATCGCCATCACCATGCCGTTTTGGGACGAGCGCCTGGACGCCATCGCCAAGGCCTATCCCGAGGTCGCCAGCCGCAAGTTCCATATCGATATCCTCTGCGCGCACTTCGTCCAGCATCCGGACTGGTTCGATGTGGTGGTGGCCTCCAATCTGTTCGGCGACATCCTTTCCGATCTTGGCCCGGCCTGTACCGGCACCATCGGTATCGCCCCCTCGGCCAACCTCAACCCTGAGCGGCTGTATCCCTCGCTGTTCGAACCCGTGCACGGCTCGGCGCCGGACATCGCCGGGCTGGGCGTAGCCAACCCTATCGGCCAGATCTGGTCGGCAGCTTTGATGATCGAGCACCTGGGGCAGGGCGACGAGCTTTACCAACGGGCGGCCGCCGCCGTCGTACAGAGTATCGAGACCGTACTCGCAGACGGTCCGCGTACCCGGGAAATGGGCGGTACCGCCAGCACCGTGGAAGTCGGGCGTGCCATCGCCGAATGCCTGGAGGGGAGCTGAACATGCAGCACAGACACTACATCGACAACCAATGGCAGGCCTCGTCCTGGAGCGAGGACATCCCGGTACTGGACCCCAGTAGCGGCGCCACCTATGCCCGCATCGCCCGGGGCACCGCCGAAGATATCGACCTGGCGGTGACCGCAGCACAGCGGGCCCTGGGGGAGAACTTCGACGGCCCCTGGGGCGCTCTTTCGGCCCTGGAGCGCGGGCGCTTGCTGGCCCGTCTCGGTGCCGCGGTGCTGGAGCACCATGAGCAGTTGGCGCAGATCGAGGCCCGGGATACCGGCAAGGCGCTCAAGGTGGCCCGGGCCGATGCCACGGCCCTGGCGCGCTACTTCGAGTACTACGCCGGCGCTGCGGACAAGCTTCACGGCCAGACCTTGCCCTACCAGGCCGGTTACACCGTGCTGAGCGTGCGCGAGCCCCATGGCGTGACCGGGCACATCATTCCCTGGAACTACCCGATGCAGATCTTCGGGCGCAGCGTCGGCGCGGCCCTGGCCGCAGGCAATGCCTGCGTGATCAAGCCGGCCGAGGACGCCAGCCTGTCCCTGCTGCGGCTGGCGGAACTGGCCGCCGAGGTCGGGTTTCCCAAGGGCACGGTGAACGTGGTCAGCGGTTATGGCCATGAGGCCGGCGCAGCCCTGTGCGCTCATCCCGGGGTGGCGCATATTTCCTTCACCGGCTCCACCGGTACCGGCGCCCTGGTAGCCAAGGCCGCTGCCGAGCGCCATTGCCCGGTGACCCTGGAGCTGGGCGGCAAGTCGCCACAGATCGTCTTCGCCGACGCCGATGTGGATCGCGCATTACCGGTATTGATCAACGCCATCGTGCAGAACTGCGGGCAAACCTGCTCCGCCGGCAGTCGCCTGCTGGTGGAGCGCAGCCTCTACGAGCCGCTGCTGGAGCGCCTGGCCCAGGGTTTCAGCCAGTTGCGCGCCGGCCCCTCGGAGCTGGACCTGGACATGGGGCCGCTGATCAACCAGAAGCAGCTGCGACAGGTACGTGAGTTCGTGCGCGAAGCCGAGGCCGCGGGGATTCCGGTGGCGGCCCGTGGCGTGGTAGTGCCCGAGGCGGGCAATGCTGGTTTCTTCCAGCAGGCCGTGCTGTTTCGCGATGTACCGGCCGACAGCCGCCTGGCCCGGGAGGAGGTCTTCGGCCCGGTGCTGGCGGTCATGCCTTTCGAGGACGAGGCCCATGCCATCCGATTGGCCAACGACAGCGCCTTCGGCCTGGTGGCGGGGGTCTGGACCCGTGATGGCGCGCGCCAGATGCGCATGGCCCACAAGCTGCGCTGTGGCCAGGTGTTCATCAACAACTATGGCGCCGGCGGTGGCGTCGAGTTGCCCTTCGGAGGGGTCAAGGCCAGCGGTTATGGCCGGGAAAAGGGCTTCGAGGCACTGCTGGGCTTCACCACCTTGAAGACCATCGCTATCCGTCACGACTGAAAGCCGCCACCGCGGCAGACAACAACAAGATCAGGAGTCACTCCCATGCGTCTAGCCAACAAGACAGCCATCGTCACCGGCGCCGGTTCCGGTTTCGGCGAAGGCATCGCCAAGACCTTCGCCCAGCAAGGGGCGCAAGTGATCGTCGCCGACTTGAATGCCACGGGCGGCCAACGAGTGGCGGACGAGATCCGTGCCGCCGGGGGCCAGGCCCATTTTGTCCAGGTCAATGTGGCCGAGGATGCCAGCGTCGCTGCGCTGTTGCGCGACACCCTGGAGCAGTACGGGGGCCTGGATATCGTGGTCAACAACGCCGGCACCACCCACCGCAACCGGCCGATGCTGGAGGTGGACGAGGCCGAGTTCGACCGGGTGTTCGCGGTCAACGTCAAAAGCATCTTCCTGAGTGCCAGGCACTTCGTCCCGCATTTTCGTGGGCAGGGTGGCGGGGTGTTCGTCAACATTGCCTCCACCGCGGCGGTCCGGCCACGGCCCGGGCTGGTCTGGTACAACGGCAGCAAGGGCGCGGTGGTGGTGATCAGCAAGACCATGGCCGCCGAGTTGGGGCCGGACAATATCCGGGTCAATTGCGTCAACCCGGTGGTCGGTGCCACGGCGTTGCTCAGTGAGTTCATGGGCGTGCCGGACACCCCGCAGAACCGCGAGAAATTCATGGCCGGCATCCCCCTGGGACGCTTCTCCACGCCCCAGGACGTGGCCAATGCCTGCCTGTACCTGGCCAGCGATGAGGCAGCCTTCATTACCGGCACCTGCCTTGAAGTCGATGGCGGACGTTGTGTATAGAGAGCATCCGGCGGTACCAACCCAAGCTACGGAGTGCAATCGACATGTGCGGGATCGACCACAACAACCAGCCCAACACCGCGAAACTCCTCGAAGGCCTGCCCAGGAACTGGGGCAAGTGGGGGCCTGACGACGAAGTCGGCGCCCTCAATTACCTGCAGCAGGCCGAGGTGTTGCGTGGCGTTGCCGCGGTGCGCCAGGGCAAGACCTTCACCCTGCAAGTGCAGATCGGCCATCCAGGTGGCGACCCGATGTGGCCGGCGCGCAGTCCGTCCATGCGCTTCAACACCCTGGACCGCAGCCACTACCAGGCCGGCAAGCAGCCCTCGATGACTGGTGGCGCCGAGTACTGCGACGATGTGATCTTCATGCAGTTGCAAGGCTCGACCCAGTACGACGCCCTGGGGCATGCCTGGTACGACAACCAGTTGTGGAACGGCTACGACGCCAATACCACGGTGGGTGGGATGGCCAAGGCCAGCGTACTGCCGATCGCCGAACGCGGGGTGGTGGGGCGAGCGGTGCTGATCGACATGGCCCGTCATCGGGGCAAGAAGTACCTGGGCCGTGGGGAGACCTTCGACCATCGGGACCTGATGGCCGCGGCCAAGGCCCAGGGAGTGGCCATCGAGAAGCGCGACATCCTGATCATTCGCACCGGCTCCATGGGTGCCTTCTACGAGTACGGCAAGACTGAGTTCTTCAAGGACCTGGTGGAGCCGGGGCTGACCTACAGTCGCGAGCTGGTGGAGTGGTTCGACCAGATGGAGATCCCCAACCTGGTGACCGATACCATCGCCAACGAGGTGATCACCGATCCGTCGTCGGGGGTGCAGATCCCGCTGCACTGTGCATTGATGCGCAACCTGGGTATCGCCTTCACCGAGATCGTGCTGCTCGAGGACCTGGCCGAGGACTGCGCGGCCGATGGCCAGTGGACCTTCCTCTACACCGCCGCGCCGTTGAAGATCGTCGGTGGCAGCGGGGCCCCGGTGAACCCGGTGGTGATCAAGTAGAGGGGCACGCAGGAGCGCGAGGCCGATAGCCTGCTGGAATCCGGGCGGCCAAAGGGGTTACCCTGCCGCCCGTTTTCCACGCTCGATATGGACCTTCGACCTCCCGTGACCGATATCTCCTCGCCAGGCTGTCCTTACTGTTCTTCCTCCGATCATGAAAGCGCCTACCGGGCCGTCCTCGACACCCTGCAGATCATGGGTGCCCACCCCGAGGCCGATGAGGACAGGATCGTCGAGTTGCTACAGGAGCGTGGCTACTCGCCGAGCGTTGCCGAAAAGCTCAATGTCTTCGTGCCCACGGCCCTGGGCTGGCCACTGCTCAAGCGCCTGGGCGTGGAGCCTTTCGGTGGCTACTTCATCGCTTATGACGAGGCTGATGAAGAGGTACAGATCCCGGTGTCCAGCCAGCACTACTTCATCGCCGCATTGAAGCTGGCTTACTGCACGCTGGAGCACGGCTACAGCGAAGACTTGCCGCTCCAGGTCTATGAGCACGTCATCGGGCGCAGTGCCGAAATCAACGCCGTGAACAAGGCCCTGGCCCAGGACGTGAGTGTAGAGGGGGGCACGCTCGGGCCGTTGAAGGTACTGCGCATTCGCGCCAGCGACCTGCTGGACACGGTAGTCGGCTGACACGGGACTGGCGCCTGGGCAGGCTCAGGGTTACCCTGCCGCCCGTTTTCCACGACCGATATGGACCTTCGACCTCCCATGACCGATACCTGCCCACCAGATTGCGCCCATTGTTCTCCCGACGTCGATCATGAAACCGCCCACCAGGCGGTGCTCGATGCCCTGAGCGTCATTGCGGCCCACCCCGAGGCCGATGAGGACAGGATCGTCGAGTTGCTGCAGGAGCGTGGCTATTCGCCAATCGTTGCCGAGAAGCTCAATGCCTTCGTGCCTGCGGCCCTGAGCTGGCCAATGCTCAAGCGCTTGGGCGTGGAGTCTTTCGTCGGACACTTCATCGCCTATGACGATAACGATGAAGAAGTGCGGATCCCGGTCTCCAGCCAGCATTACTTCACCGCCGCGCTGACGCTGGCCTACTGGACCGTCGAGCAGGGATTCACCGATGAGTTGCCACGTAGCACTTACCAGATGATTGCCGGCCGTAGCGCCGAGATGGATGCGGTGGACCGGATCTTGACGCAGGGCGGCACGGTGGAAGGGGCGACGGTGGGCCCGTTGCAGTTGCTGCGCATCAGCGCCAGCGACATGCTGGCCTAGGCATTCAACTGATGAAGATGATCTTGGATACCAGCTCCGCGCTGTTCTTGGCCTGAAGCTTCTTCATCAGCCGGGCGCGGTGCACCTCCACGGTACGGTGGGAGATACCCAGCTTGCGTGCGATTTCCTTGCAGGTCAGGCCGTTGACGATATGCAGCGAGATCTCTCGCTCGCGGGGGGTCAACTGGATCGTCGGCGCCGGCTGGCGATCCAGGCGCTCGAAATGCCAGACCATCAGCTTGAACGGGTCTTGTGGGGTCAGGGAAAAGCCGTGGGCCCGGGCCCAGAACACCTCGCCATTGCGGTGCTGCATGAAGCGTTCGTCGGAGTACGAGGCACTGGGGCCGTTGCGCAGCCAGTGTTCGCTGCGCTCGCCAATGCTCTGGTAATCGGCCTGGGAGGGGTACAGCAATAGGGTCAGGTGATTCTGCAGGTACTTGCGCTCATAACCGAACAGGCGCTCGAAGGCCTGGTTGCAATCGAGCATGTGCCGGTGCCCGGTGATCAGTTGCGGTGCCGGCGAGACCTGGAAGGCCAGGCACTCAAGATCCTGGAGTTGTTGGGCATGTACGGTCATTGGGCATCCTGCCTCGTGGTCATTGAGACGCTCTGGTACGTGTAGGTACTACTTACTGATGTACGTAGTTGCCCCAACTAGCGTGTGATTCGGGCGCTGGATCATTGTATGGAATACCTGCTTCAAGGACAGAAGAAAATCACCATGACCCATGATTCCGTATCCATTGTCGCTGCCGCCCACAGCCCATTTGGGCGCCTGGATGGCATCAATCTCGAGGACCTGATCGTCAAGGTCACCCGTGACGCCCTGGCGGACGCCGCCATCGATGCCGCCGAGATCGACGCCCTGTTTCTCGGTCACTTCAATTCCGGCCTGGCGGCCGACGGTTTTGCCGCATCGCTGATGCTCCAGGCCGATCCGCAATTGCGCTTCAAGCCTGCGACCCGCTGCGAGAACGCCTGTGCCTCGGGGTCGGCGGCGATCCAGGCCGGGATCAATGCAATCCGCAGTGGCGCGGCAGAACTGGTGCTGGTGGTCGGCGCAGAGAAAATGACCAGCAACAGCACCGCCGACGTGACCCGGGCCCTGGCGGGTGCCGGCTACCAGCACGATGAGCGGGAGGCCGGCCTGAGCTTTGCGCAGCTCTTTGGCCAAGTGGCCCAGCAGTATGCCGAGCGCTATCACAGCCCACTGGCCTCGATGGCGGCGATCGCGGTGAAGAACCATGCCAATGCGATGTCCAATCCCTTGGCGCAGATGCACCGGGTCATGGACTTCGAGCATTGCAACAACATCTCCCAGAGCAACCCGGTGATCGCCCAGCCCCTGCGGCTTACCGACTGCTCGCTGATCAGCGACGGTGCGGCGGCGGTCATCCTGGCCTCGCCACGGCGCGCGCGTTCCATGCAACGCCAGGTAGCGATCCGGGCCATGACCCAGGTGAACGATTTCCTGCCCCTGTCGAGCCGCGACGTCCTGGCCTTCGAAGGGCCGCAACGGGCTATCCACGGCGCTATGCGCGAAGCGGGAGTGACCCTGGGCGACCTGAGCTTTGCCGAGGTGCATGACTGCTTCACCATTGCCGAGCTGCTGATCTACGAAGCCATGGGCCTGGCGCCCAAGGGCGAAGGGCATCGAGCCCTGGATGACGGCACCGTACGCCACGGCGGTCGCCTGCCGGTGAACCTGTCCGGCGGCCTCAAGGCCAAGGGGCATCCAGTGGGAGCCACCGGCGTATCGATGCATGCCCTGGGCTTTCGCCAACTGATCGGCCAGCCCATTGGCCTGGGTGTCCCCCGGGCCGAGTTCGGCTTGCTGTTCAACATGGGAGGCATGGCGGTGGCCAACTATGCCTCGGTCCTGCAAGCCGTCCGGGCCTGAGGATGAACATCGCCCATTGGTTGCTCGACGCAGCCCAACGCTGGCCGCAGCGCGCGGCACTGTTCGACGGCAACCGCCAGGTGGCCGACTACCAGGCATTTGCCACACGGGTTCGCCAGCGGGCATTGCAGCTGCGCCACGAGCAGGGCATCGCCCCGGGAGACCGGGTGGCGTTGCTGATGAAAAACAGCTGCGACTACCTGGAACTGCTCTATGCCATCTGGTGGAGCGGGGCGGTAGCGGTGCCGATCAACAGCAAGCTGCACGGCCTGGAAGCGGCCTGGATCGCGGGCAATGCCGGCGCCCGGTTGATCTATACCGATGACGGCCAGGTCTTCGGCTCGGGAAACCTGCCCGGCGACTGTCGCGAGATCTGCGGCTACGAGCTGTCGGCTGCTCCTGAGTCCGCAGTGGCGGAACTGGCGCAGCCATGGCCACGCCAGGACACGGACCTGGCCTGGTTGTTCTATACCTCCGGCACCACCGGTCGCTCCAAGGGCGTGATGCTGTCCCACGGCAACCTGATGGCCATGTCGCTGTGCTACCCGCTGGATGTCGATCCTGTGGATGGCGGCGATGCGGTGGTGTATGCCGCGCCGATGTCCCATGGCGCCGGGCTCTACAACTTCATTCATGTGCGCTGTGGTGCCCGGCACGTATTGCCGGCGTCGCGGGGGTTCCAGGCAGCGGAGCTGTTCGAGCTGGCGCAGGAGCTGGGACCGGTCAGCCTGTTCGCCGCGCCGACCATGGTCAAGCGCATGGTGGAGCAGGCCCGGCAGCAGGGGTATGCCGGCGAGGGGATCAAGACCATCGTCTACGGCGGCGCTCCCATGTACCTGGCAGACCTGGACCAGGCCCTGGAAACCTTCGGCCCGCGCCTGGTGCAGATCTACGGCCAGGGCGAGTGTCCGATGAGCATCAGTGCCCTGGCCCGGGAGGCCATCGCCGACCGTGACAATCCCGACTGGCCGGCCATTGCGGCTTCCGTGGGCCGCGCGCAGTCTTGCGTTGAGGTGCAGGTGATCAACGCCCAGGGGCGTGTGTTGGCACCAGGCGAAGCGGGGGAAATCGCCGTGCGAGGCGCCCCGGTGATGCTCGGCTACTGGGACAATCCCCAAGCCACCCAGGCGGCCCTGGTGGGTGGCTGGCTGCTCACCGGCGATATCGGCTTCCTGGATACCCGGGGCTACCTGACCCTGACCGATCGCTCCAAGGACGTGATCATCTCCGGGGGCAGCAATATCTATCCACGGGAAGTGGAAGAGGTGCTGGTCCAGCACCCCGAGGTGTTCGAAGCCTGCGTGGTGGGCGAAGCGGATGCCCACTGGGGGGAGTCGGTGGTGGCCTTCGTGGTCCTGCGTTCCCCTGGAAGCCTCGACTCCCAGGCACTTAACGAGTGGTTCCTGGCGCATATGGCGTCGTTCAAGAAACCGAAGAAATACCTGTTTTGCACCGAGTTGCCGAAGAACAGCTACGGCAAGATTCTCAAGACCCATTTGCGCCAGAGCTTGCAAGACCCAGTGGAGGTCGGCAACCTCTGAACCGTTTTTCCATGGAAGCAGTACAACAGGAGTTCCCAGCATGGGCTTGTCACACACCAACCCCCAGCGCCAGCGGCGCCGGGCCTTTATCGGCGCGACTTCCGGCCACTTGATCGAGTGGTACGACTATGGCGTCTACGGCTTCCTGGCCGTGTATATCGGCAAGGCGTTCTTCGTCTCCGATGATCCCTCCAGCAGCCTGCTGGCCAGTTTTGCCGCCTTTGCCCTGAGCTTTTTCATCCGTCCCCTGGGCGGCCTGTTCTTTGGTCCCCTGGCAGACAAGATCGGCCGGCGCCGGACCCTGATCACCGTGCTGGTGATGATGGCCGGCTCCACCTGCCTGCTGGGCCTGTTACCGACCTATGCCAGCATCGGCATCGCCGCACCGATCATCCTGATTCTGGTTCGCTGTGTGCAGGGGTTCTCCGCCGGCGGCGAGATCGGCACCATCACCAGTTTCATTGCCGAATACGCCGGCCCCGGACGCCGGGGCTTCGCCACCTGCTGGCTGATGGTCACTGCGGTGCTCGGCCTGCTCCTGGGCGGCGCGGTGGCCAATGGCATGACCTGGGTCCTGGGCGCCGAACTGATGCAGGACTGGGGATGGCGAATCCCGTTCCTGGTCGCCGGGCCGCTGGGTTTCATCTCCATGTACATCCGCCTGAAGCTGGAAGACAGCCCGGAGTTCCTGGCCCTGGTACATGCCGGAGAGACCTCCAAGGCACCCTTGCGCGAAGTCTGGCAGTGGAAGCGCTCGATCGCCCTGGTGTTCTTCATCATTACCTTGCATAGCTCGATCTTCTACCTGGTGCTGACCTTCGCCTCGACCTACATGTCCAACACCCTCAAGTTCGACAGTGGCACCACCTTGCTCTATGTGTTCGTCGCCAGCCTTTCGGCGGCGGTGGTGATGCCCTTTGGCGGCGCGTTCACCGATCGCTATGGGCGCAAGCCGTTCTTGATGGTGATCGGTGTCCTGGCGACCCTGGCCATGTACTGGTTCTTCAAGGTCGCGCCCACTGCCACGCCGGCCACGCTGTTCTGGCCACTGATGGCGGTGGCGATCCTGTTCGGACTCTATGCGTCCTCGACCTATGCCCTGATGAGCGAACTGCTGCCGACCCGCATTCGCTCCACCGGTATTGCCGTGGCCTACAACATCCCTGTCGCCGCGTTCGGTGGCAGTGCTCCACTGATTTCCACCTGGCTGATCAAGCTCACCGGTGATATCTCCTCGCCCTGGTACTTCTATGTAGCCACTGGGGTCGCGTCGCTGCTGGCCCTGGTGGTGCTGCGCAAGGAGGACTTCGTGGCTTGCAGCCGCGACGCTCGGCACCAGGAACTCCCAGCGTCACCGCTGCTGGCCAATCCATAACCACGCGCCCGCCCTGGCGCTCGCACCTGGGCCTTCCACCCACCTGGTCCCGTCATGCCTGCAAGGCCCTTTTTCGGGCCTTGCAGCGGATACCCGGCCGGTGCTTCGCTGGGGGGCTGGACACATCCTTCGATCTGCCCAGGCCTGTCTTTGCGTCGGCCCGCCATGGGCACTGGCAGCATCAGGCCCGCACGTCGCGGCCTGTCGGCAAGCTCACGGTATTGGTTTAAGGTAAGCGGCGGCACTGGATGCGTCCCGGGGTGCATCCCAGGCGCGACAGCCCGAGTAGTCCAGCCAGGGACCGGCCTTGAATCCCCATCTCTTTCAGTTCTCCAGCCAGGCCTATGCGCCCGCACACCGCTTCGACATGTGGCGCGAGGAGGTCAATGCGATCTTCCAGATCAGCATCGAGCAGGCGCTGGCCTCGCGCTTCAACTACCAGTTGAGCACCGGCTACGTGGGCTCGATTCTTGTGGGTTGTGGTACCTGGGCCGGTGCTGGCGAGCCAGTGGCCTATGGCGTCCGCCGCCCGCAGCAGATGATTCGCCGCGATGGCCTGGACCACCTGTACCTCTGCCTGGGATTGAATCATTCGTTGCACGGCATGGCTGGCCGGACCCCATTGCAGGCCGGGCCTTCGAGCATCTATGTGCTGGACCTGGCCCGGGAGCTGGACTCGCAGATCATTGCAGGCGACACGGTGATCCTGACCCTGGCCCGGGACCTGCTCAGCCCACGCCTGCGTGCGGCCAACCTGCACGGCAGCCTGGTCCAGGGCCCCTTGGGCAGCCTACTGGGTGACTACCTGCGTAGCTTGCGTCGGCAGTTGCCGCTGCTGCGTGGCGAGGAGCTGGTGGAGGTCGAGCAGGCGACCCTGGCCATGGTCACGGCGGCGCTGGCGCCCAGTGCCGCGACCCTGGCAGAGGCCCAAGCCCCGATCAACCATACGCTGGTGCAGCGGGTACGACGTTTCATCGAGGCACACTTGCGTTCCCCCGAGCTCACCCCATCGCTGGTCTGTCGCGAAGTCGGTATCTCCAGGGCCCAGCTGTACCGCTTGTTCGCCCAGGAGGCCGGAGTGGTGGCCTACATCCAGCAATGCCGCCTGGACCGGGTGCGGCGCATCCTGGAAAGCCCCCTTGGCGCCCACCAGCGCATTTCGACCCTGGCCTTCGACCATGGCTTCAAGAGTGAGTCGCACTTCAGCCGGGTGTTTCGCCAGGCCTTCGGCTATTCACCCCGGGATGCCCGCGACCGGCGCCCGGCCACGCTACCTGCCAAGGCTGGAGCCGTGAGCGTCGAAGGTCCGGGGTCGCTGCTCGAGGTCCTTGACCGACTCGACACCCAGGTGCGTTTGAGACGCTGAGCACAGTGTTGGAGACCCACAGGTCAATCGGCCCCGGTGGCCGCTGATAGCATCTTTTTCGCCCATTTCCAGGCCGAGCCGCGCGAGCGGTCGACCGCGAAAGGAATCCCCTGGACGAGCCACTCATGGGACATGAGGGCTCCTGGATACGTGAAGAGGATGTTATGAAACTTCGACTGATGTGCATCGCGACCCTGGCCCTGGTCTCTGCGTGCAACGGCAATGGCGGGCTGAATCTCCCCGGCCTGGCCCAGGGCCAAGGTCCCCAGGCGCAGATCTATGACGCTTCGTTCGCCAAGCGCAACTTCGTGGTGGGCAAGACTTCGCCGGACGATGTGCAGCGCCTGTGCGGCGATACCCCGGAAAAACGCTACGCCTCCGATGGCACCGAGTACTGGACCTACCGCAGCGATGCGAACGGCGGCTACGCACCGGGACGCTCGACCATGCAGCAGATGCTCGCCAAGGCCTGGAGCCATGTGCCGTCCAACGAAGTGACCGGCGCTGCAGCCAACGAATACAACCTGGCCACGGGCGGCAATGGCGTGGTCAATGGCATGACCAACCAACTGATGGGCAAGCCCAGCGGCCCGGCGCACATGCTGCAGCTGTACTTCAAGCAGGGCGTGTTGCAGTCCTACAGCTTGAATTGAAATCGCTGCTTGCCAGGATGCTCCACGGGTGAATTATCATACGCTGTATGTTTATTCCCGGGAGGCACTGCGACATGGCATTCGGCAAGGTATTCATCGCCACTTCGGTAGACGGGTTCATCGCCCGCGACGATGGCCGCATCGACTGGCTGCCACCCGGCGAGCCCGGGGAAGACTATGGCTATGCGGCTTTCATGGCCTCGGTGGATGGCATCGTCATGGGGCGTGGCACCTACGACACGGTGCTGGGGTTCGAGCCCTGGCCGTTCACCAAACCGGTGGTGGTGATGAGCCGCACCCTGGACCCCGCCGATGTGCCGGAGCACCTGGCTGATCGGCTGCGCATCAGTGGCGCCGAGCCGGCGCACCTGGTGGCGCAGTTGCAGGCCGAGGGTTGGCGCCAGGCCTATATCGATGGCGGTACGCTGATCCGGGCTTTTCTCCGGGCGGGACTGATCGACGAGATGGTCCTGACCCGGGTGCCGGTGCTGATCGGCAGTGGCCGGCCATTGTTCGGCCTTCTGGAGCAGGACTTGCGCCTGCAGTGCCTCGACACTCGGCAATACCCCAACGGCTTGGTCAGCAGCCGCTATCGCCTGGAGCCTGCGCAGCCGGGCCACTGCCATGACTGAAACACGCAAGCGCAGCGGTCGTCCGGCTGCCGGTCATGCCCTGAGCCTGGATCAAGTGCTGGACGCCGGCCTGGAGCTGCTGGAGGAGCTTGGCGCCCAGGGATTCGGCATCAGGGCCCTGGCGCGGAAACTGGCGATTACACCGATGTCGGTGATCTACCACGTGGGCGACCAGCAACAACTGATGCAGTTGTTGGTGGAGCGGGTGCACGGCGAGCCGCTGGAGGAGCCCGCCGAATCGATGCCGGCGGTGCTGCGGGTCCAGGTATTGCTGGGGCACTACATGGCCCGGGTACGACGTTATCCGGCATTGACCCTGTGCGTATTCGGTGACCCGCGGTTGTTCGGCGGTTCGCTGTCGGCCTTCAGCGAGCGCCTGCGCCATGAAGTGCGGCAGTTCGATGCCGAGCCCGAGCTGCTGTTCGATCTGCTGGTGGACTACACCCACGGCCACGCCCTGGCGCTGGCCTTGGCCGGGGAGGGCGCGCCACCGCTTGCCGGGGCCTTCGAGGCCGGACTGCGGCGCCTGTTGCGCTGAGACCCAGGCGTGACCGGGGGCGGCCGTTCCAGGCGCCGGCGCCTGGCCTGCGCATCGATGCACTCTTCTTCACAGAAAATCACTGACTTGCGACAGATTGCAACGGATGCCCTCGGGATACTGGCCAGGCTCCGAAGGAGCATGAAGGACCGCCACGTGAGAAGAGGAAGACATCCATGCGTTCAATACTTGCAACCTTGCTGATCTCCCTGGGGAGCACGACGCTGGCCAATGCCGCGGCGACCCCGGCGTTTGACCAGGTGTTCCGTGATTTGAAACCGGACCAGCCCGGTTGCGCCGCGGGGGTCATGCGTGATGGCAAGGTCGTCTGGAGTGCCGGCTACGGCATCGCCAACCTGCAGACCGGTGCCCCGATCAGGACCGATACGCTATTCAACCTGGCGTCGGTGTCCAAGCAGTTCACCGGTTTTGCCATTCTCCAGCTCGAAGCCCAGGGGCGCCTGAGCCTGGACGATTCGATCCGGCGTTTTATCCCCGAACTACCGGCCTACGCCCAGGACATCAAGATCCGCCACCTGCTGCACCACACCTCGGGGCTACAGGACTACATGTTGCTGGCCGAGCTGTCGGGCATCGGCTATTCCGAGCCTTTCACCCAGCAGCAGGCCTTGCAGATGCTGTTCAAGCAGAACGCCACGATGTTCCCCGTCGGCGCTGAGTTCAGCTATAGCAACAGTGGCTATCTGTTGCTTTCCACCATCGCCGAGCGAGTGTCGGGGATGCCCCTGAAGGCCTACTCGCAAACCCAGATATTCAAGCCCCTGGGCATGACCCGTACGCGTATCGTCGACCAGTATCCGCTGCGACTGCCGAACCTGGCCGAGAGTTACGAGCTTGATAGCGAGACCAAGGCCTATGAGTTCGTGGATGTGCGCTGGGAGCAGACCGGTGATGGCCAGGTGCACAGCACCGTGATGGACGTGATGCGCTGGATGCGCAACCTGTCCACCGGGCAGGTAGGAGGCCGGGCGCTGGTGGGCAAAATGCGCCAGACCGAGCCGTTGGCCGACGGCGATCCCGGCTACTACGGCATGGGTGTTGGCCTCTCGCGTTATCGCGGGTTCGATGAGGTGTCCCACAGCGGTGGTTGGGCCGGCTATAACACCCATGTCGCCTGGTACCCGAAGATGGACCTGGCCACCGTGGTGCTGTGCAATTCGCCGGTCCCGGATGCTTCGGCGCGTGGCTATGCATTGATGGACACGGTACTGGGCTCGCCCAATCCGTCCCCGGGCCACGATATCCCGCCACCGGTACCCAGTATCAAGGCCGTTCCACCGGTTCCGTTGAACACCCTGGTGGCCGGTACCTACCTCGACGACTCGGGGCATCAGTTCCAGCTGCAACGCAGCGACAACCGTTTTACCCTCAATACCTTCCCCGACACGCTGGCGCTGTCCCGGCTGAGCGAGCACCTGATGGCGGCCGATAACGAAGGCTCGCCGATCTACCTGGCTGCGACTTCGGGAGCGCGCATCGTGTCCACCAACCCGGCCTCGACCTACACCCTGGCCGCTCCCTGGAAGCCCCAGGATATCCAGCGGTATGTGGGGATCTACAAGTTGCAGACCTCATCCGGGCAGCTCAAGGTCTACCCCAAGCAAGGCAAGCTCTACATTCGCATCGGCAAACACACCTATCCCATGCAGCCGCTGGCGGCAGAGCGATTCAGTGCCCAGGACCTGGGAGTGATTCGCTTCGAGCAGGATGGCCGGGTGCTGACCAGCAGCCTGGCACGCAACCTGCGGTTCGTGCGCGCCGAGGCCAAGTGATCCTGGGTATTGCCTGCTGGCGCATCCCTCAGATGCGCCGGCTGCGCACCAGCAGCCAGAGCAGGTAGAAGCCGCCCAGCAGGCCGGTCATCAGGCCGATGGGCAGGTTGACGCGCTCGGCCAGGCGCTGGCTCAGCAGATCGGCCATCAGGAGCAATACCGCACCCATCAAGGCACCGGACAGCAATGGCACCCCGCAGCCACGGGTCAGGCGCCTGGCCAGCTGCGGGCCGGCCAGGGCGATGAAGGCGATGGGGCCAGCGGCGGCGGTGGCGATGGCGGTCAAGCCGACGGCCACCAGTACCATCGTCAGCCGCGTGCGTTCCACCGCGACTCCCAGTTGGGTCGCGCTGGCATCGCCCATCTCCAGCAGGTCGACTTGTCGGGCGTGGTACAGCGCGATCGGCGCGATCGCCAGCAGGCCGATGGCGGCGGGCACCACATGGGACCAGGTACGGGTGTTGAGCGAGCCGGCCAGCCACAGCTGGGCGAACATCGCCTGGTCCAGGTTGCCGGTCACCAGCAGCAGGCTGTTCAGCCCTGAGAGGCTCGCGCCGACGCCGATCCCCACCAGTACCAGGCGGTAACCCCCGGTGGTTCCCGCCTTGCGCGCCAGCAGCACCACTGCCAATGCGGTACACAGCCCGGCAACTAGAGCGGCGAGGGCAGTCGCCAGCGGGCCGGAGTCGAACAGCATGATCTGCACGATGGCGCCGCTGGCGGCACCGGTGGTGAAGCCGATCACATCCGGCGAGCCCAGGGCATTGCGGGAAATGGACTGGAAGATTGCCCCAGCCATGCCCAGGGCCATGCCCACCAGGGTGGCCGTCAGGGTCCGGGGCAGGCGCACCCGCTGGATGACGCGTTGGGCGGTGGCGTCCTGGCCTTGACCCAGGAGGCTGGCCAGCACTTCGCCGGGGGACAGGGCCAGGCTGCCGCTGCCCAGCAACAGTGTCCAGAGCAGCAGGGCCAGTAGCACCAGGGCGCAACAGACCAGCAGCGTACGCGGTTGCCAAGCCACCGACAGCGAGCCCAGGCGCAGGGCGTGGCGGCGCATCACAGGCGGCTCAGGCGAAAGCGCCTGACCAGGACGATGAAGCACGGGCCACCCAGCAACAGGGTGATGATCCCGGCGGCCAGTTCCTGTGGCGCCACCAGCACGCGGCCGAGCATGTCGGCGGCCAGCAGCAGGCTCGCCGCCATCAGCGCCGAATAGGGCAGGATCCAGCGATAGTCCGGACCCACCAGCATCCGCGCCAGGTGCGGCGCCACCAAACCGATGAAGCCTATGGGGCCGGCCATGGCGGTGGCCGCGCCGGCCAGCAGCATCACCGCCAGGCAGGCCAGCAGCCAGGTCAGGCGCAGGTTCACGCCCAGGGCCCGGCCAAGCTCGTGGCCCAGGGCCAGGGCATTGAGCCGCGGGCCGATGGCCAGGGCCAGCCCCAGCCCGCAGGCAACGGCCATGGCCGGCAGCGGCAACAGGGCCAGGCTGGTGCTGGCCAGGGAGCCCGAGGCCCAATGACGAAAATGATCGAACACCTGCGGTGGGCAGTTGAGCACGATGATTCCCGTCAGCGAGGCCAGCATCACCGACAACCCCGCTCCGGCCAGCACCAGGCGCACGGGGTTGGTCCCGGTCTCGTGGGCCCGGCCCAGCAGGAACACCAGGGCCCCGGCCAGCCCGGCCCCGCAGAAGGCCAGCCACAGCGATTGGAGCATGCTGGTCAACTGCCCCAGCGCCACGCCGCTGATTACCGCCAGGGCCGCGCCGGCATTGATGCCCAGCAGCCCAGGTTCGGCCAGGGGATTGCGGGTTACGGCTTGCATCAGCGCTCCGGCGGTACCCAGGGCCATTCCGGCCAGTAGCGCGACCAGGGTTCGCGGCAGGCGCAGCTCATGCAGGATCAGGTGCTGGTCGTTGCTTGGATCGAAGGCGAACACAGCCTGCCAGACGACCTCCGGGGCGATGCTGCGCGAGCCGCTGGCCAAGCTCAGCAGGGCCAGGCCGGCGAGGACCGCCAGCCCGGCCAGCAGGCCCCAGCGACGAGTCTTGTGGCGCCGCGAAAGCGCCAGCGCTGGAGCAGCGCCCTGGGCGAGCAGCTCCATGGTTCAGCGAAACTGCGCGGCGACGGTATCGATCATCTGGCGCCCGGAGTAGTAGTCGATACGAAACGAACTCGGGCCCAGGGCATATACCCGCTTGTGGATCACCGCCGGCAGGTTGGCCAGCACCGGGTCGGCAAGAAACGCCTGCACATCCTGTTCATCGGCGCTGAGCAGGAACACGCTGTCGCCAGTGATGGCGGCAGGCAGGTTCTCCCGGGAGATGAACTGGAAGTCCGAGGCGCGGGTGACGCTTGCCGCCAAGGCCTCGGGCAGCGGCGCGACCTTGAACCCCAGGGCGCCGAGCAGGCGCGCCTGGGGGCTGTTCAGGCGGCCGATGGAGTAGCTGCCCGCGATGTTGTAGCCCACCACGCTGACCGGCCCCGCTGGCAGCTTGATGGCGGCGGCGGTTTGCGCGGCGTACTGGTCGAAGCGCTGGATCGCGGCCTGGGCCTGTCGCTCAAGCCCGGTGTGCCGACCCAGCTCGGTGGCGATGTCCTGCCAACTCTGGTTCGAGTAGTCCACCACCAGGGTACGGATGCCCTGGGCCTGGAGTTCGCCACGCTGGGCGATCACGCTGTCGGCTCCGGTGGCGGACAGCACCAGCAGGTCGGGATCGCTGGCGATCACTGCCTCGATGTCGAACTGCAGGTTCCGATACAGCACCTGGACCCCCCGTTGCTCGGCCACTTGCGCCCACTGGGAAAAGAACCCGCGCGAGTCGGTGAGGCGGCTGGGGGTGGCGGCGGCGCTGGCCACCAGGGGCGCCTCCATGGCCAGTAGGATCCCGGTGACGCTGGGGCTGGTGGAGACGATGCGCGCAGGCATGGCGGCAGCGGCGCAGGCCAGTTGGCTGCAAAGGGCCAGGATTGCGGCGCTGAGCAGCCGAGTGGCGAGACGTGGATTCATCATGGGTCCGTCGGGTGATGGGGTGGCAGTGGCAGGGCCTTCGGTGGAGCTTGCTGGGTCCGGATCGTATGATGCATATGATAATGCTTCTCATGCAATGCATTCCATATTGTAGAATCAATTCCGCAATTGCAACCTTTCACACCCCAGGTATCCAGGAATCTTCTTGCCCATGACTCACCGCTTGCATGCCGATGCCGTGACCTTGCGCCATGACGCGCGAATCATTTCCCAGGACCTTTCCCTGGCCATCCCCGATGGGTCGTTCACCGTCATCGTCGGTCCCAACGCCTGCGGCAAGTCCACCCTGCTGGCGGCGTTGTCGCGCTTGCTGGTCCCGGCCAAGGGCCAGGTGGTGCTCGACGGCAAGGACATTCGCCAACTGCCGGCCCGGGAGGTCGCCCGGCGCCTGGGCCTGTTGCCGCAGAGCGCCATGGCGCCGGACGGCATCACCGTGGCCGAGCTGGTGGCCCGGGGGCGTTATCCGCACCAGTCGTTCTTGCGCCAGTGGTCGCCGGACGATGAACGGGCGGTAGTGGCGGCCATGGCCGCGACCCGGGTCGACACCCTGGCCGAACGTTTGCTCGACGAGTTGTCCGGCGGCCAGCGCCAGCGAGTATGGATCGCCATGGTCCTGGCCCAGGAAACCCCGATCCTGCTGCTGGACGAGCCCACCACGTACCTGGACATCGTCCACCAGATCGAGCTGCTGGAACTGTTGGCCGAACTCAATCGCCAGGGCCGCACCATCGTCGCGGTGCTGCACGACCTGAACCAGGCCTGCCGCTATGCCAGCCACCTGATCGCCCTGCGTGACGGCGCCATCGTCGCCCAGGGCGCACCGGCACGAATCTTCACCGAGGCGCTGGTACAGGAGGTGTTCGGATTGCCTGCGCTGATCATCGCCGACCCGGTCAGCGGCACACCGCTGATGGTGCCCCTGGGCCGGGCAGGGGCACCGGACTCGTCCGGAGCCTGAGGCGGCTTCAGCGCCGAGGGGCGGGCGGCACCTGGGGCACCATGCGGCCACCGGTGGCCTGGTTCACCAGCGCGGCTTCGTGGAACAGCGCCTGGCGGTCTTCGGGGGCCTGCAGTTGCCCCAGGTCAGTGACGGTGGTCATCACGCAGACGATTTCCTGCTGGGCATCGAATACCGGCGCAGCCTGCCCGGTGACGTTGGACAGCAGGTGGCTGGTCATCTCGGCCCAGTGCGCCTGGCGCACTTGTTCCAGCACCGCGGCAGTGGGCGGCGTGCCACGAAAGTGCGCCGGCTGTTGCTTGCGTGCGGCATCGATCACGGCCTTGGGCAGGAAGGCCTGGAACACCAGGCCGCAGGCAGTGTTGTCGATGGGCAGGATGTCCCCCAGGGCCAGGGGGTTGATGGAGAAGTAGGCGCTGCGATGCCAGCGCACCAGGGTTGGTCCGCGATCGGTCCAGATCGCCACGCCACCGCTGGCCGCATGTTGCTGGGCCAGGGCCTTCATGTGCCGGGCGGCGATATCCACCGCGTCGATGCGCTTGAGTGCGCCGATGCCGATGCTCAAGGCCGCCGGCCCCAGGTCGTACAGGCCACTGGCCGGGTCCTGCTTGGCCAGGCCTTCCTTGACCAGGCTCTGCAGGTAGCGGTGCGCGGTGGAACCGCCGGTACCGGTGCGGCGCGCGACTTCCCCCAGGGCCAGCTCGCCTTCGGCGTTGGCCAGGGTATTGAGAAAGCGCGCGGCAATGGAAACCGACTGGATCACCCCGGAGCGTTTCTCCGAGGGCGGGTCCTGGGTGTCATCCAGCGGGTTCTGCGAAGTGTTCAACGGCTTGGTCTCCTCACCACTGTCCGGCTGCGGGTGTTGCGCGGATCGGGGCCGCGCGGCGGTGCCCATGATAGCGGTTCCCTGGCGTCGCCGGGGCGGGTTGTGCCTGGACATCGAACACAGTTCATTCTGTTTTGCAGAATTAATTCTGTATTGAGGAATTTGATATCAGCGTGATAGCCTAATCGTGAAAGAGGATCATTCTCATTTGGAGGGAGGCCTTGATGGCCCTTACGCATCGCACATTGAGTCACGGTATTGGCGTTCTCACCCTGTCGAGCCTGCTGGCGGCGCCCTCGGCGCTGGCCGAGACAGAGGCCAAGGGCGAACAGAAGGGCAGCCTGGCCCTGGAGTCGCTGGTGGTCACGGGGGAAAAACTCGAGCGGGACTTGAAGAACACCGCGTCGTCGGTCTCGGTGATCACCGACCGAGATATCGAGCGCAGCAAGACCGGCGATGCGTCGGTGGCAGAGGTGATCAACGGCACGCCCAACGTGATCTACACCGACTCGGTGGGTGCGCCGGTCATTCGTGGCCAGGACACCCAGGGCCCGAACAACGGGCAGAACGTGTTCTGGGGCGGTACCGTGCCGCGGGCCACCATCAACCTCGATGGCCACTACCTGAACTACAACGAGATGTTCTTCGGTGCGACGTCGGTCTGGGACGTGGACAGCATCGAAGTTTTCCGTGGGCCGCAGACCACTTCCCAGGGCGCCAACGCCATCGCCGGGGCGATCATCGTCAACACCAAGGACCCGACCTTCGTCCCCGAGGCGGCCTACCAGGCCGAGATCGGCAGCTACCATTCGCGTCGCAGCTCGGTGGCGGTGTCCGGGCCATTGGCCGAGGATTTCGCCGGGCGCCTGGCGGTGGACTACTCGGCTCGCGATACCTTCATCGACTACGACAACCCGCGTTTCCAGGGCAGCAAGACCGACCAGGATTTTCGTAACCTCAATGCCCGGGCCAAGCTGTTGTGGTTGCCCACGGATATCCCCGGCCTGGAAAGCAAGTTCACCTTCTCCCACACCGACAGCAACCGACCGACCCAGGAAGCGGCCACCGCGCCGTTCCACAAGCTCAACCACCGCTCCACCACCATGCCGTCCTGGGAACAGGACACCAACACCAGCATCCTCGATGTGTCCTATGAGCTGGGCGGCGGCCTCAAGCTGCACAACCAGGCGCAGTATTCGCTGTCGTCGGTGCACCGGGTGACCGGGGCGGCAGGCGAGGGCGATGCGGATATCCGCCAGAGGAACGGCTCCAACGAAACCCGCCTGAGCTTCGGCGAGCAACAGGACGTGTTCAGCGGCATGGGAGGTGTCTACTACGCTCGCACCCGCACCGATGAAAGCCTGAACCTGCGTGGCCGCTCGATCTTCGATGACACCAAGACCAACCTCGGGATCTTCGGCGAGCTGCATTACCGCCTGAGCGATTTGTGGACCCTGAGCACCGGCCTGCGCTACCAGCAGGACCATGTCGAGCGCGACGGCAATTCGGTGCTGGCGCCACGGGCGCTGAACTATGACAAGACCTTCTCGGCGCTGCTGCCCAAGGTGTCCCTGGCCTACGCCGCCACCGCGCAGTGGACCGTGGGCGCCATGGTCAGCCGTGGCTACAACCCCGGCGGCGTGTCGCTGAACCTGAGTACCCGGCAATGGGCGTACTTCAAGGAAGAGTCGATCTGGAACTATGAGCTGTTCAGCCGAGCCAGCCTGCTGGACGACCGGCTGCTGATCAACACCAACCTGTTCTACATGGATTTCAAGGATGCCCAGTACAACATCCCGGTGGTGATCTCCCCGGGCGTGGCGCAGTCCTACACCATCAACGCCGAGAAGGCCCATGCCTACGGCCTGGAACTGGACTTCGACTACCGCCTGCTGGACAACCTGCGGCTCAAGGCCAGTGCCGGTACCTTGCGCACCCGCATCGACAAGATCTCCAGCAACGCCGGTTACGCCCACAACGAGTTCGCCCGCTCGCCGGGCTACACCCTGAGCTTCGGTCCCAGCTGGGACATCACCGAGCGCCTGAACCTCAATGCCCAGGTGCGCTACCTGGACGGCTACTACTCCGACGTGGCCAACACCTCCAGCTACTCGGTCAAGCCCTACACCCTCACCGACGCCCGCATGAGCTATCGCTTCAACGATCAGGTCCAGCTCTACGGCTACGTCAAGAATGTGTTCGACGACCGTTCCCCGACCTACATGCAAGAGAACCGCGGCATCGGCGGCACCGAAGCCAGCATGACCCAACCACGCACCCTCGGTATCGGTATCAAGGGCGCTTTCTGACCCGGCCCCCGGCGGCGCCTGCCAGGGCCGCCGGCCTCATTCCCCTACAGGAGATTGACAACAGATGAGTAACCGCAAACGCCTGCACATCGGCATGTCCCTGGCGCCCACCTGGCTCAGCGGCGATGCCTGGCGCCAGCCGGACAGCAACATCGAGGGCATCTACAGCAGCGATTTCGCCGTGGACATCGCCAAGCGCTCGGAGGCCGCCCACCTGGATTTCGTGTTTCGCCCGGACGTCAGCTACCTGAACATGGACGGCCTGGAAAGCGGCTCGGGTTTCGCCAGCCTCGACCCCACGGTGCTGCTGGCGGCAGTGGCCCGGGAGACCCGGCATATCGGCCTGGTCTCCACGGTGTCCACTACCTTTTTCCCGCCCTACGTGGTGGCGCGCCAGTTGCAATCGCTGCACTGGGTGAGCAATGGCCGCGCGGGCTGGAACATCGTCACCGCGCTGCAAGGCCACGAGAACTTCGGCCTGGAGGCCATGCCCGGTGCTGACGAGCGTTACGCCCGGGCCGCGGAGTTCACCAGCCTGGTGCATGAGCTCTGGGCCAGCTACCCGTCCGCTGCGCTGTTGATCGACCGCGAGAACGGTCGCTACGCCGATCGCTCCCAGGTACATCCGGTGGAGCATGAGGGGGCGCATTTCAAAGTGCGTGGCCCGCTGAACCTGCCGGCCTATCCCGGGCCGCGAATCCCCCTGGTACAGGCTGGCGCCTCGGACACCGGCCGTGATTTCGCCGCTTCGGTGGCCGACCTGGTGTTCGCCCCGACCCCGGACAAGGAGGCCGCCCTGGAACTGCGCCACGACCTGTCCCGACGGGCGTTGAGCCATGGCCGGGACCCGCGCGATATCCGCTTGCTGCCGGGCCTGAGCCTGTACCTGGCGCCGACCCGAGAAGAGGCGCGCCAGCTGTTCATGCAGACCCACGGCAACCCGGACAACAGCCGCAAGTTCGCCTCCATCAAGCAGACCATCGGCCTGGACCTCAGCGACTGGCCACTGGATCGCCTGGTGAGCGCGGCGGACCTGCCGCCGCCGTCGTCCAACCCCGGCAGTCGTACCCATACCAACCTGCTGCGGCGCTTGATCGAGCGCGAGACCTTGCGCCTGGACGAGCTGTTGCTGCGTCCGGAGGTGATTTCCGCAGCCCACTGGCAAGTGATCGGCACCGCCGAGGATGCCTTCGAACAGATCGCCGACTGGGCCGAGGCCGGCGCCATGGACGGTTTCATCGCCGCCCCGGGCGGCTCGATCCGCTCGATGCACATCTTCCTTGAGCAAGTCGTACCGCTGCTGGTCCAGGCCGGGCTGTTCCGCGAGCGCTATAGCGCCAGCACCTTCATGGAACACTTGCAGGAGCAAGGCTGAAGCCAGGCAGGTAAGCCAGGCAGGTAAGCGGGGTACGGTCCGGATGACAGCGCGCTATGGTTGTTTCTACACAACGGGCCGCGGATCATTCCTGGCCAATACCCACCCTGGAAATCAAGCAAGGAAAGTCTCGATGAAAGTCAGTGCGCGCAACGTGTTCAAAGGCCGGGTCAGCCAGGTCGAAGAGGGGTCGGTGAATGCCGAGGTGGTGCTGTCGCTCGAAGGCGGCGAGCAACTGGTGGCGGTGGTGACCCTGCAAAGCCTGCGCAGCCTTGGGATCGCCCCGGGCACCGAGGCCCTGGCCCTGGTCAAGGCGCCGTGGGTGATGCTGATGACCGACGCCGAAGGCATTCGCCTGTCGGCCCGTAACTGCCTGCAAGGCCGGGTGATCAGCGTCACCGACGGTGCGGTGAATGCCGAGGTAGTGCTCGAGCTCAGTGGTGGCAGCCGCGTCTACTCCATCGTCACCCGCGATGCCGTGGACGAACTGGGCCTGGCCCCGGGCGCCAGCGCCACTGCGGTGATCAAGGCCTCGCACATCATTCTCGGCGTACCGGCCTGAAACACCCATCGGTAGGCTCGCCGGGCCTTAGCGCCCGGCAGGCTACCAGCGGTCGAACAACTGCTTGACCTGGCGCGCCTCACGGCAGTCGTGCAGGGCCTGCCGGAAGCGCTGGTCGGCGAACAGCCGGGCGGTTTCGGCCAAGAGGTCCAGGTGCGACTGCTCGGCAGGGGCCGGTACCAGCAGCACCAGGATGTCGCGCACCGGCTGCTGGTCGGGGGCGGCAAAGGCCATGGGCGCCTGGGGGCGCAGATACAGGACGTGGATCGCGTCCAGTTCCTCCAGCCGCGCATGGGGCAGGGCCACGCCCGCGCCGATGGCGGTACTGCCGGCCTCCTCGCGACGGGCCAGGCTTGCGGCCACCCAGTCGCCCGGCAACTGCCAGGTATGTTGCATATGCTGGCCGATCTGCTGGAACAACCGATGCTTGTTCGACGGATTGACGGCGAGGAGGATGTCCTCCTCCTGCAGGTGCATGGCCAAGTTACCCATGGGCTTCTCCAGGAAAGACCAGGCGCCAGCGGCCCGGCTCAGCTTCCATTCAAGCGTATTCACGGCCGGCTGGCAGCCAGGGTGCGGCATTTTTTACGAAGTCTTTAGGTCCGCTATTGGCTGGACCCGTCCAGGCCCAGCTTGCGGCTGAGCCAGCCGCCCTTGGGCCAGTTGGTCCGGGCCAGTTCCACCACCTCGTCGCCGCGGCCGCTCATCACCGCCTTGAGCATGTACAGGCTCATACCCTTGGCCTGCTCCAGCTTGATCGTCGGCGGAATGGCCAGTTCCTGGGTGGCGGTGATCACGTCCACCAGCACCGGGCCGTCGTGGGCCAGGGCGGTGCGCAGGGCGCCTTCCAGGCCTTCGGAGTCCTCGACCCGCAGGCCGAGGATGCCCATGGCGTTGGCCATGGCGGCGAAGTCCGGGTTGTGCAGGTCGGTGCCGGTGTCCAGGTAGCCGGCGGATTTCATTTCCATGGCGACGAAACCCAGCGAGGCATTGTCGTAGACGATGATCTTCACCGGCAGCTTCAGCTGGGCCAGGGAGATGAAGTCCCCCATCAGCATGCTGAAACCACCGTCGCCGGCCAGGGCGATCACCTGGCGCGCGGGGCAGGCGGCCTGGGCGCCGATGGCCTGGGGCATGGCGTTGGCCATGGAACCGTGATTGAACGATCCCAAAAGGCGTCGCTGGCCGTTCATCTTCAGGTAGCGCGCGGCCCATACCGTGGGCGTGCCGACATCGGCGGTGAAGATGGCGTCGGCGTCCGCCAGTTCGCTGACCAAGTGGGTGAGGTACTGCGGGTGCACCGGCCGTCCCGGCGCGTCGGGGCGGGCCAGGTCGTCCAGGCCCTGGCGAGCCTTGGCGTAGTGCTCCAGGGAGGTTTCCAGGAAACGCCGATTGCCCTGGTAGGGCAGGCGTGGCAGCAAGGCCGCGAGAGTCTCGCGGACGTCACCGACCACGCCCAGGTCCAGGGGCACCCGCCGGCCCAGTGCCTGTGGATCGCGGTCGATCTGGATCACGCAAGCGTCCGTCGGATAGAACTGGCGATAGGGGAAATCGGTGCCCAGCAGTACCAGGGTGTCGCAGTTGAGCATGGCGTGATAACCGGAACTGAAGCCGATCAAGCCGGTCATGCCGACATCGAAGGGATTGTCCCATTCCACATGTTCCTTGCCGCGCAGGGCGTGCACCACCGGCGCGCCCAAGGCATCGGCCAGGGCCACGACCTGGTCATGGGCCCCGGCACAACCGCTGCCGCACAGGAGCGTCACGGCCTGGCTGTGGCTGAGCAGTTCCACCAGGCGGTCCAGGTCGTGGGGCGCCGGCAGGGTGCGTGGGGCGTGTAACGGTGGCCATGGCTTGCCGGCCGCCGGCACCTGCTGCAAGGCCACGTCCCCGGGGATCACCACCACCGCCACGCCGCGCTGGAGGATCGCACTGCGCATGGCCCGGTGCAGCACCTCGGGCATCTGCGCCGGATGGCTCACCAGTTCGACGAAGTGGCTGCATTCCTTGAACAGTTCCTGGGGGTGGGTTTCCTGGAAGTAATCCAGGCCGATCTCCGAGGACGGAATCTGTGCGGCGATGGCCAGCACCGGCACCCGGCTGCGGTGGCAGTCGAACAGGCCGTTGATCAAGTGCAGGTTGCCCGGGCCGCAACTGCCGGCGCACACCGCCAGCTGTCCGGTGATGGCCGCTTCGGCGCCAGCGGCGAAGGCCGCCACTTCCTCATGGCGCACGTGCATCCATTGGATGCTCTGCATGCTGTGCAGGGCATCGGTGAGGCCGTTGAGGCTGTCGCCGGTCAGCCCCCAGATGCGCTTGACCCCGGCTTGTTCGAGGGTCTGTGCCAGTTGTCGGGCAATGCTGATGTTCGCCATGGCGTGCTCCTGCCGTCGGATGGGAAAACAGTGTGATCAGCAGGGGACAGTGGGTGAGGGCGGATGATTCCATGAAACTTATGTAAATGAGAATTAATGCTAATATCGGTGTCCGAATTTTCCTCTGCGAGCGCCGGCCTTGCACCCACCATCCCACCTGGACCAGCGCTACTTCCTGCGCGACTTCCGCCAGCTCGGCGAACGCCATGCCGTGCACTACAGCCTGCCTGGGCTAAGCGTCGAGCACGACGATATCTGCCTGATGCAAGGGCTTATCACTGAACACCGCCTGCCTGGCGGGCTGGTGCTGGTGAATTCCGACGTGCTGCCGTTCCACAGCTACCGGGTCGACTCGCTGCGCATGCCATGCCTGAGCCTGGCACTGGTGCTCGAAGGGCGTGCCGCGCTGAGCTTCACTCGGGAGCAGGCGCTGTTACCCGGCCACTGCATCGCGACCCTGTGTGCCGACGACCGGCCACTGTCGGCGCTGCATTTTGCCGGTCCCCGGTTGCGCGGGCTGAACCTTGCACTCAACAGCCCCGAAGACCTGCCTGATGCGCAATTGGCCCAGCGGCTGCATGACGCTTTGCGGCGCGGTGGGTCGCAGATGACCTGTCACTCGCTGCCGTTGCATGTGCGCCAGGCCATCGACGACCTTGGCAACGGTCGTTGGCATGGCAGCCTGCAACAACTGCTATGCCAGGGGGTGGCCCTGCAACTGCTGGCCCATACCCTGGCCGGGTTGTCGGCAGGAGAGACCCAGGGCGGCGCCTTGACCCCCCGCGACCGACAACTGCTGGAGCGGGTTCGCGAGCGCCTGTACCAGGCTCCCGGCGAGGAACACTCGCTCACTGAGTTGGCTCAGCTGGCGTGCATGAGCAGCAGCTCGCTGCGCAGCAAGTTCCGAGCGGCCTATGGGCAAACGGTGTTCGGGTACCTGCGTGGGCGCCGCCTGGATGTGGCCTATGCGCAGCTGCAGCAAGGCTGGTCGGTGCAGCAGGCCGCCCATTTCGTGGGTTATCGCCATGCCAGCAATTTCACCACGGCCTTTCGCCAGCGCTTCGGCATAGCCCCCGGCAGTTGCGGTTGAACGCCAGCGACGGCTTGGCGCCGCGGGTTCGCGTCGGAACCGGCATCGCCCATAACATCCTCGGCATCCGGCAAAACCTGGGTAGGGTACGGATGTGAATAATGCGCATCCGACAATAGTATTCATCGGATAACCATTCCTATGTATTGCCCAGACTCCCGCGCGTTCCCGCGTCGTGCCCATTGCCTGCCCGTCGCCGTGTTCGGTGGCTTGCTGGTGTCCCTTTCGGCTTCGGCTGAAGAACCCGACAGCCGTTCCAGGCCGAACGCCTCATTGGTGCTACCCACCCTGAAAGTGCAGGGCGAGCAGGCGCTGGGCGAGACCACCGAAGACTCTGGCAGCTACACCACCGGTGCCATGTCCACGGCCATCGGCCTGCCGCTGTCGATCCGCGAGACCCCGCAATCGGTCAGCGTCGTCACCCGCCAACGCATCGAAGACCAGGGCCTGGCCACCACCGCCGAGATCCTGGCCAGCGCCCCGGGGATTTCCTATACCCGCAGCGACAGCAATCGCCTGGCGTTCTCCGCACGAGGTTTCGCCATCGACAACTTCCAGTTCGATGGCCTGGCATCGCCCATCAACAACCTGTGGAACTTCGGCGCCACCGACATGGACTCGGCCATCTACGATCGGGTGGAAATCGTGCGTGGTTCCACGGGGTTGCTGACCGGCGCCGGCAATCCCTCGGCGGCGGTGAATTTCGTGCGCAAAAAGCCGCTGGCGGATTTCGCCATCAGCGGCTCAGCGGGGGCCGGACGCTGGGGCGAGCGACGTGGCGACTTCGACCTGTCGCTACCCTTGGCGGCGGACGGCAGAGTGGCGGCGCGGGTGGTGGCGGCCTATTCGGAAAAAGACAGCTACACCCGCTTTCTGGAAAATGACTCACGCACGCTCTATGGGGTCGTCAGCGCCGAGCTGACCCCCAGCACCCGGTTGACCACCAGCCTGGAGTACCAGCGCAACCGTGTGCGGGGCATGGGCAGCGGTTTTCCGTTGTTCTACAGCGATGGCTCGCGCACCGATTTCGGCCGCTCGACCGCCAACAATACCCGCTGGAGCCGTACCGGCAGTGAGTCCACCACGGCCTTCGTCGACCTGGAACACACCCTGGACAACGACTGGAAGCTGCGTACGGCCTACAGCCGCTACGAGGGCAACTACGGCATGCACTCGCTGTTTCGCGGGGGCTATCCGGACCGTGCCACCGGCTTGGGCATGAAGGTCAACTTCCTCAATTACGATGGCGAGCGCAGCCGCGATACCTGGCACCTGACGGCCAGCGGCCCGTTCCAGTTACTGGGGCGCGAGCATGAACTGGGCCTGGGCTGGATGAGCATCGACGACGACCTGAACATCGACCAGTTCCAGCCCGCTGGCAAAACTCCGGCGATCGGCAGCTTCACCGACTGGCGCAACGGGCGTATTCCCGAGCCGGTGTGGTCACGCACCCGGTCCTCTGGCGATGCCACCCATACCCGACAGACGGGCGGCTACCTGGTCACCCGGCTGTCCCTGGCCGACCCGTTGCACTTGATCCTCGGCGCGCGGATCAGCGACTGGCGGATCGACCAGAACTACTACGGCGCCCAGCGCCAGTACCGCTACAAGAATGAAGTCACGCCCTATGCCGGGTTGATCTACGACATCGATTCGACCTACAGCGCCTACGCCAGCTACACCAGCATCTTCAACCAGCAGAACGCGCGTACGGCCAATGGCAGCATCCTCGACCCAGTGACTGGCGACAGCTACGAAGTGGGACTCAAGGCGGCCTACCTGGAGGGGCGGCTCAATGCCGCGCTGGCGGTCTACCGTACCCAGCAGGAGGGGCTCGCCGAGGCCATCCCCGGGGTGAACGTGCAAGGTCGACCCAACGAGCAGGCGTACAAGGCAGGCACCGGGGCGCGGGTCGACGGATTCGACCTGGACCTGAGCGGCCAACTGAGCGACGACTGGAACCTGTCCGCCAGCTATACCCACTTCATTGCGCGCAATGGCGATGGCCGGGCGATCAACACTGAGTTTCCCAGGACCCAGTTCAAGCTGTTCACCACCTATCGGCTCTCGGGTGTGCTGGACCGACTGACCCTGGGCGGTGGCACTACCTGGAACAGCCGGACCTCGCGCAACCGGGTACCCAGCCCCGGGGGGCTGACCGATGTGGGGCAGGGCGCCTATGCCTTGACCAGCCTGATGGCGCGTTACCAGGTCAATGACAACCTGTCGGTCAGTGCCAACCTGGATAACCTGTTCGACAAGCGCTACTACGAGCAGATCGGCTTCTACAGCCAAGGCTTGTGGGGCGAGCCGCGCAGCCTGCGCTTGAGCGCCAAGGCGGCGTTCTGATGACTCGGCTGCGGGTGTCCTGCGACGGGTTAATGACCGAACCGGTCCGGGCGGCAAGGGGCGAGTTCGGCGCACTGACGCGCCTGCAGCAACTCCTGGCAGATGAGGCGCCCGACGGTGGGTGCCAGGGTTACGCCGGCATGCATCACGGCCAGATAGAGCCTTGGATGCGTGTGGCATGGACCGATAACCGGCAGTTGATCGACAGGCATCGGGCGCTGGCCCACCTCCACGCTACGCAGCGTTACCGACTCGGCGCCGCGAAATGACTGGTGGATGCTGGCCAGGGCCTGTTCAGCGATGGCCTGTGGCCCTTGGGGCCCTTGGGCGTCGATATAGTCCTCGGCCGCCAGCAGGCTGCCATCGCTGGCTTCGCGTATCTCCAGCAGGTCGTTGGAAACCAGGGTCTTGACCAGCCCAGGGGGGGCATCCAGGCGCAGCAGGATCGACGGTGAAGGCTGGACCGGCAGTTCGATGCCCAGGGGCGCCAGCAGGGCTGGCGTGCCACAGCCTGTGGCCAGCACCACGTGGTCGGCCTGATGGACCCCGGTCGAGGTGATGACCCGGACGGGTTCCTGCCCCTGCACTTGTAACTCCAGCGCCGCCGTCTGGAGCAGTATCCGAGCCCCATGGCGCCGAGCGCCTTCAAGCAGGCAGTCGGTGACGGCTAGCGGGTCGAGGCTGCCTTCGCCCGGGGCGAACCTGGCCCGTTCCGGCGGCTGGCGCAGGTTGGGCTCCAATTGGCCGATCCGATCCTGATCCAGCCACTGGCGTGCAAGCCCGGGCTGCTGGTCATCTGCCGAGGGGACATCTTCCGGGTGATAGCACAGCGCTCCGGACCAGTTGATCTGCAAGTCCGGTAGTTCCTGCTCCAGGCGCCGGTAGTCGGCCAGGGCCTGGGTGCGCAGGGGGCGTGCGGCAGCAGGAAACTCCCCCAGGGGATTGATCCAGGCGAATGAATGAGCGGTGACGCCGGAGCCGGGGCTGGACTGCTCCAGTACGGTCACCTCGGCACCCTGGCGGGCCAGGTGGTAGGCGATGGAGGCGCCGACGATGCCCGCGCCCAGTACAACGATCCGTGGATGGTTCATGTTCACCTCGTCCTGTGGTCAGTGGTTGCGCTGCCGTTCGGCCAATGCCTGGGCCTGTACCCGTTGGATCCAGGCATCCTTGCAGTCGCTGTAGGCATGGGAGTCGCCAGGGTGCAGGGCCTGGCAGCGAAGTTTTTCCTGCTGGTATTGCTGGGCGATGCCCGGGTGTTGGCGCAAGTGGTCGGCAAAGGCCAGGTGCCGCTCGATCTCCGGCGAGCCCTGGGCATAGCAATGCAACTGCACGAGACGTTGACCGCTGTCCGGATCGTCGAGGCTGCAATAACGCCGCCCGGGCAGTCCCAGCTCGCCGCGCCAGGCATAACCCAGTTCCTGCAAGGCTTTTTGGCAGGCATCCAGCTCGGCCAGCGAGCGGACTTCCGGCAGCAGGTCGAGCACCGGCTTGGCGACGATGCCGGGAATGGCGGTGGAGCCGATGTGATGGACCTGGAGCAGATTGTCGCCCAGTGCTGCGTGCAGGGTGCCGGCGACCCGGCGAGCCTGCTCGGCCCATTGCGGATCGTGAGGGCGCAGCTCGACCTTGATCGGCACCGGCAACGTCGTGGCGGCAGGTGGTACGGGGCTCATGGGCGGGTGTCTCCAGGCGTTGGGGTGGAGGGGGATTGGCTGGGCGCACCTTAACCGCGGGGCGTGAGCCGGGCAATTTGCGCAATGTTATGAAATTGCAAGCGAGCTACAGGCGCCTTTGGCAGCGCACCTGTAGCCGTTGCCAGGCGTTGCTCAGGAGGACTTCAAGGCCACGCCCTGGGCCTGGGGCAAGGGGTTGCGCATCAACCGGCCCACGCACAACGCCCCCAGCAGGGCCAGGCAGCCGGCCACCGCCAGTACCCGCGTGAATCCGCCGACAAAGGCCTGCAGGGCCAGGGGCTCGAGCAGTGCCCTGGCGCTGTCCGGAAGGTTGGCCAGGGCACCTTGCATGT
This sequence comes from Pseudomonas sessilinigenes, assembly GCF_003850565.1. NCBI lineage: Bacteria > Pseudomonadati > Pseudomonadota > Gammaproteobacteria > Pseudomonadales > Pseudomonadaceae > Pseudomonas > Pseudomonas sessilinigenes. The sequence continues at coordinate 6,039,508 of NZ_CP027706.1, read as the reverse complement.
CGCCCGCCACTACCCGTGAGGCGATACCCGGTGCTTTCGCCAGCCAGGGCCCAGGCACTTGGCTGAGGCTGTCTTGCAACAGCTGTCGGGTCTGATTGCCCAGCACGGCACCGAACACGCCGATGGCCAGCATGATGGCGCTGAAGCGCATGGTGGTGCTCATCCCCGAGGCCATGCCGGTACGTTCCCGGGGCACGCAGGCCATGATGTTCTTCTGCGTGTCGCCGTTGAGCAGGCCGGCACCGGCACCTGTCACGGCAATCGCCAGGGCGAAGTTCAGGTAGCCCCCGGCATGCACCGCCCAGGCGCTGAGCAGGTTGCCGCTGCCCACCAGGGTCAACCCGGCGGCCATCAAGGTGGCGGGCGGATAGTGTCCGGCCAGGCGTGCGCCGATCCGTGGGCAGACCAGCATGGTCAAGGCGAAAGGCAGCATGCCCAGCCCCGAAGCGATGGCCGAGAAGCCCAGGCCGTTCTGCAGGTAGAAAGGCAACAGGGTCATCATCACCTGGGCGCAACCGGCGTAGGCGAACATGCCCAGCAAGGCTCCGATGAAGCGCGGATGGCGAAACAGTTGCAGGTCCACCATGGGGCGTTGTTGCATGCGCTCGACCAGTACGAACAGTCCCAGCAGCACCAGGCCGGCCAGTAGCCTGATAACGGTGACCGGATGGCTCCAGCCGATGCGGTTGGCGTCGATCAGGCCCCAGATCAGGCAGAGCAGGCTGGCGCTGAAGGCCAGGCTACCCCAGGGGTCCAGGCGGGCGGCCCGTGTATCGCGGGACTCCTCGACGTTACGCAGCACGCTCCATAGCAGCAGTGCACCCACCGGCAGGTTGAAGTAGAAGATCCAACGCCAACCCAGGTACTCGGTGAGCAATCCGCCGACCGTGGGCGCGGCGGTCATCGCCAGGCCCATGCAGCCGCCCCAGAAGGCCCAGGCCTTGGCGCGCTCCATCTCGTCGTGAAAGGTATGGCCGATGGTGGCCAGGGCCGAAGTCAGCAGCAGGGCTGCGCCGACGCCCTTGAGTGCCCGGGCGATGTCCAGGACCAGGGCGTTGGGCGCGGCGCCGCAGCCCAGGGAGGCGAGGATGAACAGGCCAAGGCCGCAGAGCAGGGTGCGTTTGCGGCCGAAGCGGTCGGCCAGGCTGCCGGCGGGCAGCAGGAGTGCGGCAAAGGCCAGCATGTAGGCGCTGACAACCCATTCGATATCGACGAAATCGGCCCCCAGGTCCCGGGCGATGCTGGGCAGGGCCACCGCGACGATATTGGTGTCCAGGACGATCAGCGAGCACACCCCGGACGCCGTCAGCAGGGTCAGGCGCGGGTTCAGTGGGCGGTTCATGGCGCGCTCTGGCGGTTGAGAGTAGCCAGTGCCGCCAGGGCGATTTCATCGTCATGGGCCGGAGTATCGGCACTGACTCCGATGGCGCCGATGACCTGGCCATCGACGATGATCGGCTGGGCTCCCTTCATCATCAGCAGGCCTGCGCTGAGGGCCGCCGGGCGCCCGCCGTTGATCGCGTTCTCCAGGTCGCCCGAGGGGCGGCGGAACAGCGCCGAGGTGCGGGCCTTGCCCTGGGCCAGTTCGATGCCGGCGACTACCGGGGCGCCGTCCATGCGCGCACCGATAATCGGCCAGCCGCCGTCGTCGACAATCACCACTGCACAAGGCCAGCCTTTGGCCTGGGCAGTTTCCTGGGCGGCCTTGAGCAGGTTCTGGGCGCGCTCCAGCGTAAGGATTGCCTTGTGGGCAACAATGGGTTGGGTCTCTGCGGCCACGGCGTTTTGCAGGCTGCAGCAGGTGATCATTGCCAGAAGCAGGGGTTTGACGCGCATGGCACGCTCTCTCTAGTGTGGAGGTCCGTCGAGCTTATCCCGGTCGTTGGCGTGGTTCGTTAGCCACTGACCGCTAGTTCATTACCTTTGAGCTAATGCATTTATGGACATTCGTCACTTTCGCTACTTCCTGGCGGTGGCCCGCCAGCGCAATTTCACCCGTGCCGCCGAGCAACTGGGCATCGCGCCGCCGACCCTGAGCCGGCAGATCCAGGACATGGAAAAGGCGCTGGGGACCCGTTTGTTCGTGCGCCAGCAGCGTGAGGTCAGCCTCACCGAGGCCGGGGCCACGTTGCTCCTGGAGGCCGAGGCCACGGTGCGTCAGTTCGAGTTCGCCCAGCGCAATGCACAACGTGCCGGACGTGGCGAGATCGGCCATATCGAGTTGGGTTACGTGGCCTCGGCGATGTACTCGGGATTGCTGCAGAAGCAGGTCCAGGCGTTCGCCCGCGATTGCCCTGATGTCAGCCTGAGCGTGCGCGAATGCCCCATGGCCACCTTGCCGGCGCGGATCGCCGACGGGCGCCTGGATGTGGGTTATATCCGTGCGCCCATGACCCTGCCGGAGGGTGTCGAGGCCATTCGCCTGGATGCCGAAGGGTTTGTCCTGGCACTGCCGGCCGAGTCCTGGTTGTGCCGCTTGCCGCAGATCGCCTGCGAGCACCTGCTCAATGAAACCTTCATCCTGCCGGAGCAGATCAACGGCACCCTGCAGGTGGCGGCCGAGGGCGGCTATGCCCCCAAGCTCGGTGTACAGCCCGGTGGCCTGGTGGCAGTGCTGGCCCTGGTATCCCTGGGGCAGGGTGTCGCCGTGGTGCCGGAGTCGGTGGTGGGCCATGTCAGCCTGCCCCATGTCCTGTACCGACCGATCCTGGGTAGCTCGGCCTCTTCCTGGTTGTCGCTGGTCCATCGGCGTTTCGAGCAGGCCCCGGCGGTGACTCGCTATATCGAGCAAGTGCGCCGCGAATACCGCCGCTGACCGTCACTGGGGCAACCGCTTTGCCCCGGCAAATCCTCGTGTAGCCGTTGCCGGGCTTGCGAGGCTGCACACGGGTGCGTAGCGGCTCCAGCCTTGTATCAGGCCAACTGCGCACCCCATTCGCACGGCTCGTACCGAGCCGTGCGCAGCCTGCGGCAGCGGCTACACTCAGCGTCCTTGGAGGCGGATAAAATCTTGTAATGATTTGCCGCTGGGGCTACGAGGCCCATGCCTTGTAATCTCCAAATCCGTTTTTTCACTCAGGACTTGCATGAACACGCTCTCGGAGCCCCCCAATCGGCGCTCTCATTCCGCCTTACCCCCTGCTTTCCCACGCCACTGCGTCATCCTGAGGCGCAGGCGCCCAGGCTGCCATGCCAGTAGCCACGTTTTCCCGGCATCCGCCGCTTCCCACCCTTGCCAGAACGTCCCCGAGGCCTTGCGCCTTGGCGCCGTGTCGCGCCTGGCCGCCTGAGGAACCTGAATCGTATGGAATGGATCGCAGACCCCACGGCCTGGCTTGGCCTCTTGACCCTGATCGTCCTGGAACTGGTGCTGGGCATCGACAACCTGGTGTTCATCGCCATCCTGGCCGACAAGTTGCCGCCCCATCAGCGCGATCGGGCGCGGATCATCGGCCTGTCCCTGGCGCTGTTGATGCGCCTGGGCCTGCTGGCCAGTATTTCCTGGATGGTGACCCTGACCCAGCCGTTGTTCGAGGTATGGGGCAAGAGCTTCTCGGGCCGTGACCTGATCCTGCTGTTCGGTGGTGTGTTCCTGTTGTTCAAGGCCACCATGGAGTTGCACGAGCGCCTGGAAGGCCATGTCAGCCAGCGGGCCGGCAACGCCGGTTACGCACTGTTCTGGCCCATCGTGGCGCAGATCGTGGTGCTCGATGCGGTGTTCTCCCTGGACGCGGTGATCACCGCCGTGGGCATGGTGGACGAGCTGGCAGTGATGATGATCGCGGTGGTGGTGTCCATTGGCGTGATGATCGTGGCCAGCAAGCCGCTGACCCGCTTCGTCAACAGCCACCCGACGGTGATCATGCTGTGCCTGGGCTTCTTGATGATGATCGGCTTCAGCCTGACCGCCGAAGGCCTGGGCTTCCACATTCCCAAGGGCTACCTGTACGCGGCCATCGGCTTCTCGATCCTGATCGAGCTGTTCAACCAGATCGCCCGGGCCCGGCGCAAGAAGTCCATGCAGGGCCTGCGGCCGATGCGCGAGCGTACGGCCCACGCGGTGATGCGCCTGCTGGGCGGGCGCAAGCTGGCAGCGGAGGAGGTGGGCGAGGATATCGCCGACCTGGTGGAAGGCGACGAGATGGCGCCCAACGAGCTGTTCGACCGCCGCGAGCGGGTGATGATCAGCGGCGTGCTGCAACTGGCCGAACGCCCGATCCGCAGCCTGATGACGGTACGTGCCGACGTCGACTACATCGACCTGGCCGACGATGCTGAAAGCATCCGCGAGAAACTGATGCATTCGTCCTACTCACGCCTGCCGCTGATTCGCGACGGTGCGGTGGAGGAGCCGCTGGGCTTCGTGCACAAGAAGGAGCTGCTCAAGGAGTACCTGGCCGGCAACCAGCCGAACCTTGCGCACCTGGCGCGGACCACGATCAACCTGCTGGACAGCTTCACGATCCTCAATGCCCTGGAGCAGATGCGCAAGGCCTCGACCCACATCGCCTTCGTGATCAACGAATTCGGCGATTTCGTCGGCGTCCTGAGCATGACCGACATCCTCGAGTCCATCGCTGGCGAATTGCCTGACGCCAGCGAAATCGAAGGTCCGGACATCGTCGAGGAGCAGGGCGGGTTCCTGGTCAGCGGTGCCTTGAACCTGGCGCAGATCCGCCAGCGCACCGGCTTCGCCGCCGAGCCGACCGAGGACTACCAGACCCTGGCGGGGCTGGTCATGAGCCTGCTGGACCGCTTGCCGGTCAAGGGTGATTGCCTGGAGTGGCAAGGCTGGAGCCTCCAGGTGATGACGGTCGAGGAGCGGCGGGTGACCCGGGTGCGGATGCACCGGCAGGATCCGCCAGATCCATGAGGTGACAGAGCCGGATGCGAGTCCGGCTTTTTTTTGCCCGGTCCATGCCTGGTCTATGCCTGGCCCCCCGCTGCGCGCGCCTGTTCGACCCTCGAAAGCAGGCTTTGATTGCTTAAGTTTTGCTTGAAAGCTTTCAATCGTGCGGCTGATTATCATTCCCGGATAGCTGCCGCAGACTGGCCTCGAATCTCCCTGTCCCCGTGTTCTTGTAGCCCGGGGTCTTGAAACGAGCGGTCTATGCCAGTCAATCCCCAAACCCCTGCATCGCCACTTCTTGGCGAACGTCCTGCGATGGCGCAGGCCGACGCCACGGACACCATCCAGTGCGCCCTGGCCTGTTGCCAATTGCTGCTGCAACTGACCCAGGAGCGCGCGCCACGAGCCAGCGCCGCGGCAGGCGGGCACAACCTGCGCCAGGCGCTCAAGGGCTACGCTCGGGAGGCTGGCGTCGACCTGCGCCTGGAGCGCCTGGCACTCAAGCGCCTGACCCCGAAGATGCTGCCCCTGGTCTGGCGCGACCGCAGCGGCGCCTTCGTCCTGTTGGCCCGGCTTAGCGAAGCCCAGGCCCTGGTACAACGCCCGACTGCCCCGACCCCGCAAGTGCTCGAGCGCGCAGAGTTGGCCGAGGCCTGGAGCGGCGAGGTGATTCGCTTGCGCCAGGGGAGCCTGCGTTTCGACCTGTCCTGGTTCGTGCCGGAACTGCTGCGCCACCGGCGGATACTCGGCGAAGTGTTGTTGTGTTCCCTGGTCTTGCAAGTGCTGGCCCTGGCGACTCCGTTGTTCTTCCAGGCGGTCATGGACAAGGTCATGGTGCACCGGGCGCTGTCGACCCTCGATGTGCTGGTGATGACCCTGGTGGCGGTCGGCCTGTTCGAGGTGCTGCTCAAGGGGCTGCGCGAATACCTCTCGGCGCACACCGCCAACCGCATCGATATCGGCCTCGGGGTCAAGCTGTTCCGCCATCTGCTGGGGCTGCCCCTGCTGTACTTCAAGCAGCGCCAGGTAGGCGCGATCATCACGCGGGTGCAGGAGCTGGACAGCATTCGCGAATTCCTCACCGGCTCCCTGCTGACCCTGTGCGTGGACGTGGCCTTCACCTTGGTGTTCTTCGCGGTGATGGCCTGGATCTCCTGGCCGCTGACCCTGCTGGTGCTGCTGACCCTGCCGCTCTACGCACTCCTGGCCTGGGCCAGCACCGGCGCGCTGGAGAAGCGCATCGAGCAGCAGTTCTACAGCGCGGCGCGCAATAGCGCCTTTCTCAACGAGAGCGTGAGCAGCAGCGAGACCATCAAGAGCCTGGCGGTGGAGCCGCGCATGCAAAGGCGCTGGGAGGCGCAGACGGCGCAGATGGTCGAGGCCGGGTTTGCCAGCCAGACCCTGGGCAGCGCCATCAGCCAGGTGGTGACGTTGTTGCAGAAGGTCACGGCGGTGGCGGCGATCTGCTGGGGAGCGAGCAAGGTCATCGACCTGCAGATGACCATCGGCCAATTGATCGCCTTCAACATGATGCTGTCCCACGTCAGCCAGCCGGTGGCCAAGCTGATCGAGGTCTGGCAGCAGTTCGTCCGCGTCCGGGTGTCGGTGGACAAGCTGGGCGACATGCTCAACCTGCCGGTGGAGCAGGCCGAGGGCGATCGACGCCCGGCGCAGGCCTTGCGCGGCGAGGTAAGGATCGAGCGCCTCGCGTTCCGCTATCGCCCGGAACTGGAGCTGGTGCTGCGGGGCCTGGACTTGCACATCGCCGCCGGCCAGACCCTGGGTATCGTGGGGCCGTCCGGCTCTGGCAAGAGCACGCTCACCCGCCTGCTGCAAAAGCTCTACACCCCGGACGCCGGGCGCATCCTGATCGACGGTGTACCGCTGCAGCAGTTGCAGCCGGCCTGGTTGCGCAGCCAGATCGGCGTGGTGCTGCAGGAAAACTACCTGTTCAACCGCAGCGTGCGGCACAACATCGCCCTGCGCCAGCCAACCGCGTCCCTGGAGAGCGTGATCGAGGCGGCGCGCCTGGCCGGTGCCCATGAGTTCATCCTGCGCCTGCCCCTGGGCTATGACACGGTACTGGCCGAGGCCGGCAGCTCGCTGTCCGGCGGCCAGCGGCAACGCATCGCCATCGCCCGGGCACTGATGGGCGACCCGCGGCTGTTGATCTTCGACGAGGCCACCAGCGCCCTGGACGACGAATCCCAGGCGCTGATCCAGGACAACATGGCGCGCATCGCAAAGGGGCGCACCGTGATCATCATTGCCCACCGGCTGTCCGCGGTACGTCATTGCCAGCGGATCATCGCCCTGGAACACGGGCGCATCAGCGAATCGGGCAACCATCAGCAATTGCTCGCCAACGGTGGTTGCTATGCGCGCTTGTGGGCGCTGCAACAGACGCTGCGCAAGGAGGGCGAATAATGCAAGGCCTGCTGACTGCCTGGCGGCGCGCCTGGCAACTGTTGCGCGCGGCCCCGGCCCTGGTGCAACGCAGCCGCGACGAATACGAATTCCAGCCCGGTTACCTGGAGATCGTCGAGCGCCCACCCGCACCCTGGGCCCGAGGCACGGCCCTGCTGCTGATCCTGAGCATCGCCCTGGCCCTGGGCTGGGCCATTCTCGGTTTCCTCGACATCCACGCCAGTGCCGCCGGGCGCCTGATGGTCTCCAGCTACACCAAGGTGATCCAGGCCCACGAAGCCGGCGAAGTCCGTGCGATCCACGTACGCGATGGGCAACGGGTCAAGGCCGGCGACGTGCTGGTGGCGCTCAACCCCATCGGCATCGATGCCGAGCTGAGTGAGTTGCGTGCGCAACTGGCCTTCAAGCGCCTGGAGCTGGCCCGGGCCCGCGCCTTGCTGAGCGAGGACCCGCTGGCTAGCTACCAGCCACCTGCGGGCCTGGATGCGGAGCAGGTCGCGGCAGCGCGGCAACAGTTGGCCAGCAGCTGGAAGGAGATCCGCGCCAACCTCGACAGCCTCAATGCCGAGATCGCCATCAACCAGGCCAGCCAACGGGCCCGCAACAGCGAGATCGCCGCTCTGGGCAAGCTGGCCGGCAACGTGCGCCGGCGCCTCGATGCGCGCCGGGCGATGGCCGCCGAACAGTTGATGCCCCGGGTCGAGTTGCTCGAACAGGAAAAGGAACAGCTGGAGGTCGAGCGCTCCCTGGCCCAGCAGCATGCCGAGCTGCAGGTGCTCAAGGCCCAGGCGCAGAACCGCCGGGAACAGCGCGACAGCTTCCTGGCCCGGACCCAGCGCGAGCAGCACGAGTTGCTCAACCGCAGTCGCCAGGATGTCGCCGTGCTCGAGCAGCAGTTGATCCGTGGCCGTGACCGCCAGCGCCTGCAGACCCTGCTGGCACCGGTGGACGGTGTGGTCCAGCAACTGGCGGTACACACCCTGGGCGGCGCGGTACAGCCGGCGCAGCAACTCTTGGTGATAGTGCCTGAAGGCGCCGAGCTGGATGCCGAGGTCATGGTGCTGAACAAGGACGTCGGTTTCGTCAGGGCCGGCCAGCCGGTGGAGCTCAAGGTCGACGCCTTTCCCTACACCCGCTACGGCACCCTGCGCGGCACGGTGGAGCATGTTTCCGGCGACGCCATCAAGGATGAACAGCTGGGCCTGGTGTTTCCGACTCGTATCCGCCTGGCGCGCGAGACGCTGGCCGAGGGACAGCAGCCCATGCCCCTGCAAGCCGGGATGAGCGTCACGGGTGAGATCCGCACCGGTGAACGGCGGGTGATCAACTACCTGCTGGGGCCGATCCGCGAGTACCAGTCCGAAGCGTTGCGGGAGCGTTGAGCATGAGCACAGCCTTCAATCCCGCCGTCGAACAGGCGCCGACGATGCTCGATACTGGCCTGCATGCACTGGCTTGGGCCGCCAGACGATTCGACCTGAGCATCAGCGTGGCGCAGTTGCAGCACCGCCTGGGCCGGGTCGAGGGCCTGGCCGACAGCCTCGACCTGCGGCGCTGCGCCGGTTGGATCGGCCTGCGGGCACGGGCGGTGCACAGCCGCCTGGGGCGCCTGCACAACCTGCCGTTGCCGGCATTGCTGGAGACTACCCGGGGCTGGGCGGTGCTGGACGCGGTGGACGGTGACCGGCTGCGGCTGTTCTGGCCGTTGCAGGGGCAGTGCCAGAGCCTGTCCGGCGAGGAGCTTGCCGGGCTCTGGCATGGCCGGGTACTGCTGCTGGCCGAGCGGCATGTCGAGCCCCGGACCCAGGGTTTCGGAGTCGGCTGGTTCCTGCCTTCGATCCTCAAGCACGCACGGCAGTTTCGCAGCGTATTGCTGGTCTCGCTGATGCTGCAACTGGTGGCGCTGGTCACGCCGTTGCTGTTCGAGAACATCATCGACCGGGTCCTGGTCAGCCGCGGTATGTCCAGCCTGCAAGTGCTGGGCATCGCCATGCTGGCCCTGGCGCTGTTCGAGCCGCTGTTCGGCCTGCTGCGTTCCTGGCTGTTCAGCAACGTGGCGAGCAAGATCAACGCCGAGTTGTCCGCGCGCCTGTACCAGCACCTGGTCCAGCTGCCACTGGGATACTTCCAGGGCCGGCAGACCGGCGAGATCATCGCCCGGGTCGGCGAGATGCAGCAGGTCCGCCAGTTCCTCACCGGCTCGGCCCTGACCCTGGTGCTGGACCTGGCCTTCTGCGGGCTGTTCATCGCCGTGATGTACGCCTATGCGCCGCTGTTGACCTGGGTGGTGGTGGGCTCCCTGGCCCTGTATTTCCTGTTCTGGTTGTGCGTGGGGCCCTTGCTGCGTAGCCGGGCCCTGCGGGAGTACGAGTTGAATGCGGCCAACACGGCATTTCTTACCGAGGCCGTGACCGGCATCGAGACCATCAAGACCGGGGCTATCGAGAGCGGCTTCCAGCAACAGTGGCAACGGCAACTGGCGGCCTATGTACGTGCGGCGTTCCACACCCGCATCGTCGGTATCTGGGCCGGGCAGGGCATTGGCCTGATCCAGAAGCTGTGTTCTGCGCTGCTGCTGTGGTGGGGGGTGATGCTGGTGCTGGACGGGCGGCTGAGCCCGGGGCAACTGGTGGCCTTCAACATGCTGGCCGGGCATGTGGTGGAGCCGATCCTGCGCCTGGCCCAGGTCTGGCAGGACTTCCAGCACACGCTGATTTCCCTGCGGCGCCTGGGCGACATCCTCGACACCGAATGCGAGAGCGGCAGCGGCGGCCTGGCCTCGGTGCCGGCGTTGCAGGGCGCGGTGAAGTTCCAGGGCGTGCGCTTTCGCTACGAGGAAGACGGCCAGGAGATCCTGCGCAACCTCGACCTGGAGGTCCGTCCGGGGGAGTTCGTCGGCGTCACCGGGCCTTCGGGTTCCGGCAAGTCGACCCTGACCCGCCTGTTGCAGCGGCTCTACGTGCCCCAGCACGGCCAGGTGCTGGTGGACGGCATCGACCTGGCCATCGCCGACCCGGTGGCCCTGCGTCGCAACATGAGCGTGGTGCTCCAGGAAAGCGTGCTGTTCGCCGGCAGCGTGGCCGAGAACATCCGCCTGTGCCGGCCCCAGGCCAGCGATGCCGAGGTCCGGCACGCGGCCAGCCTGGCGGGCGCGGCCGATTTCATCGAGGCCCTGGCCCAGGGCTACGAGACCCAGGTCGGCGAGCGGGGCGGCCAGTTATCCGGCGGCCAGCGCCAGCGCATCGCCCTGGCCCGGGCCTTGTTGGGCAACCCCGGGATCTTGTTGCTGGACGAGGCCACCAGCGCCCTGGACTACGAGTCGGAAGCCGCGGTGATGGCCAACCTGCGGGACATCGCCCGCGGCCGCACGGTGATCAGCGTGGCCCATCGCCTCAATACCCTGCGCCACGCCGACCGCATCCTGGTCATCGACCAGGGGCGGGTACTCGAACAGGGCACCCACGAACAACTGCTCGCCCTGGACGGCCTGTACGCCCGGCAATGGGCCTTGCAGATGAACGATTGATTCCACCAACGGCAGGAGGGCTCACCAACCAGCCATGTCTCCCCACCCCGCATCTCCCTAGAGGGCCCTTGGCGACACCAAGGGCCGCCGTAAGACAGACAGAGGATCACCGCAATGGCTTTTATGTCCAAGGACTTCACGCGCCTGCTCAATACCCTGGTCGACCAGCAGATCAAGGCGTCCGGCAGGCAGACCGAATGGTTCAACATGAGTGCCGACGAGCGCGCCAGCTACATCGCCGAGGTCGGCGAGCGCCTGCTGGACATGCAGCAGAGCACCCTCAGCGTGCTGGCCGCCCAGCACTACCAGATGCAGGACAACCCGGTCTCGATCGGTGACCAGCTCAAGACCCTGCAACAACGACGCGAGCAGATGAACGCCATTGCCGACACCCCGGCGACCAGCGCCTACAAGCAGCAACTGGACCGCGACATCCTGCTCTACAGCCGCCAGCAGACGGCCACCAGCCACTACGAGCGGACCTGGCTCAAGGCCCTGGGCGTGCTCAGCCCCGAGGGCGCCAAGCGCCTGGAGCACAAGAGCCTGGTGGCCAGTGCCCAGGCCAAGCAGGACAAACTCAAGGGACGGATCAAACGCCTGGAACAGCAGCTGGCCATCCAGGTGGCCGACTCCACCTTCAGCCAGTCCTACGTCACCCTGTTTTCCGAGTTGCAGGCCTACAAGGACGTCAGTGCCCGCTACGCGAGCCTGCTCGACGCCGCGCCCGCGCAACAGGCTGCGAGCCTGGCAGTGCTGGCCAAGCCGCCGCGCAGTTCCGACGAGCTGCCGGTGAACCTCTCGCTGCTGCTGATGGAGGAACGTCCCGGCTACATCCGCATGAACGTGGCGCTGGTCAGTCCCAGCACCGACGGGCGCTTCAAGGATTTCTTCCTCGACCACGGCAAGCTGGTGGTGCCCACCGACGGCGTGCTGAACTTCTCCTTCGGCACCGCGGCCCGCTCCCTGGCCTGGCAGCAGCAGTACCGCCTGAAGAGCGAGCCGCCGTCCCGGCGTTCGCCGACCTACGCGCCGATCCGCTCGGTGCTGGTCAAGACCGCCTTCGTCGAGCAGTACTTCGCCAACCACCTGGTGTCGGAGAGCACCCTGCGTGAAGGCTTCAAGGCCCAGGTGCTGGGTAACGGCCGCAAACTGTTGCTGACCGGGGTCGATCGCAAGGTGCCGAACCAGGTCGGTATCCAGGTTTCCGGCCAGTCGCCCGGCACCAGCGTCAGCCGCGAAGTGCCGCTGGGGAGCGCCTTGAGCGAGCTGATCAACCAGAACGCGGATATCGCCAGCTTCCAGACCATTGGCCTTGAAGACTATCGCCAGCACGGTTACCACCCCGATCGTGACGGCGTTTTCGTCAACATCCATGAGCTGGAGCGCTCGGTGGGTTTCACCGAGCGCCAGTACCTGCTGGAAATGCCCCAGGACGGTGGCTACCGCGCGGCAACGCCGTTTGCCCTGATCACCGTCGAGGGCGACAAGGTCAGCAGCAGCCACCTGAGCCAGGCGCAGACCGATGCCCTGTATCAATACAACGCGGCGTTCTTCGACAAGCTGGAGCAATTGCGCAACGGTGGTATCAAGGCCAGCCGCCTGTTCGAGGGCAGCAGCGAACGCGCGACTTTCGTCCAGCAACTGGGCCGCTTGCTCGAACGCAACCACATCACCCCGGCCGGGGTGTTGAAGCCGGAACACAGCCGCGCCAGCCTGCGCGATATCAAGGGCAACAACCTGAACAAGGTGCTCTGGGAGCAGGCGTTCGCCGCGTCGGCCTGGCACAGCGCCGACGGCGACGCACTGCTGTTCGACCTGGCAGCCCGCCTGGCGGACGATCCGGCACTGGCCAAGGCCCTGGACGGTGGTTATGTGCAAAGCGACATCGCCCAGGCCAGGTTGCTGCTGGCGCCGCTGTACGAGCCCTGGCAGGCGCGTGCGGTCGATACCGAGAACCAGCGGGTGGCCGCGGCCAACGCGGCGCAGCATCCGGGTAATCCGCGAATACAGTTGTTCGATGCCGTGGCGGTGCAGCGTGCCCTGGACGCCAAGGTGCTGGACCTGCTGTTACGCGGCCCGGCGATCCTGGAACCCATCGATGCATCGCTACGCCCGGCGGTCGAGCAGTTGCTGGCCAGCGAGCAGGGCCGCAGCCTGCGCAAGCAGGCGTTGTTCCATGCCCTGCGCCCGCTGGCCGACAGCCTGGGCAAGGCTGCGGCACCGATCAATGCCCATGCCCAACTGGCCCCGCCCGGTGGCGCCGACAAGGTGGTGATCAACAACCGGCTGAACCAGCCCGATCCCTACCTGATCCTCAATACCCACCCGGAGCAGGCCCAGGCCGCTGCCACCTGGCTGGTGGAGGACGACAAGTACCGCAGCTACAACCAGTTCCGTCCTGACCCGGAGAATGTCGCCACCCGCTACATGAACGACCTGGACACGCCGTTCGTGGGCGGGATTTCCGGCACCACCCAGACCGTCAGCAATGCCTTGCCGGAGCTGTTCGGTGGCGCGCTGAGCGTCAAACAGTACTGGCAGTTCCAGATGGCCAATGCGGCCTTCATGATCCGCAACGGCTATCACTCGTTCTTCGAGACCCTGTATGTCGCCGCCCGCTACGAGCCCCAGGGCGCGGGCAGCATTGGCCAGGACTTGTTGCAGATGTTCGACCGCTTCCAAACCAAAGGCCACGAGCAGGCATTGCAGGGCGAGTTGTACGACGGGGTCATGGCCCGCGTGCTGCCCATCGTCAACGAAGGCCTGCCCGCCAGCGAACAGTTCCACCCTCCGCGCTTTACCAGCATCGGCCCGATGCCCTCGTTGCTGGGGCAGGCTGCCAAGGACTTGCAGCTCAAGGCCGGGCTGGAATCGCTGGGCAGCGGTTTCGAACCGCGCCAGGGCAGCGCCGACATCCAGCAGTTCGCCGCCGACCCCGTGCAGTTCGCCAAGACCCACGCCCTCAGTGCCGAGGCGCTGGTCAAGGCGGGGCGCTTGCCGGCCCAGGGCGACGTGCAACTGGTCAAGGTCGCGGCGAACCTGTACGAGCTCGAATATACCGAGCATGGCAGCAACGAGATCGCCGCTGGCGGCGACAGCGTGCCGGCGTACTTCCTCGGCTACAACGGGCCGAACCAGGCCAATGCCGCGCCGGCCTATGTGGACATTCCCAAGCACGCGGCAGCAGGCAGCTTCCTGTTCACCGGCACCTTGTCCGGTTGCTCGCTGGTGGTGACCAGCCTGGATGCCGATACCTTCAGGGTCTACCACGATGGCCGGGTCAACAGCTCGTTGCTGTACGACAACGTGGTGATGGCGGTCGACTACAAGGACTATCAGGTCGCCGGCACCGCCGAAGGCCTGGCCGCGGCCTACATGCAGTACCTCGATGGCCAGTGGCAGTTGGTGTTCCAGCGTCAGGAGTACCAGCGCGAGGGCCACACGGTCTGGCCGAAGTTGCGTGCGGGCGCCGAGCCCCTGGCGATCCAGACCGCCGATGCCCAGGTGCAGGCGCGCAACCACAGCGAGTTCGCCGCCTACCGCGAGCAGGTGCACCAGAACCTGAAGAAGGTCGCGGCCCAGTTCGGGGTGGCGAGCGACGGGGTGGCCGACGGCGTCTACAGCGGCGGGGACTTCGCTCCCGATCATCCGGCGATCGCCGCCTGGAACCGGCTGCGCGAGGAGGTCCAGGCCAAGGTCAACGCCGATATCCAGCAGGTGGTCGACCAGCGCTTCGAGCTCCAGGATCGGCGGCGCACGGCCAGCGACAAGGGCCTGATCGACCAGCAGATCAAGCAGCTCAATCTCACCCAGGATTACTACCGGGCGCAGTACGACCCGGTCCTGCGTGAAGCCGGCTCGGTGGAGAAGACCTGGCTCTGGCAGCAGATCAAGGCCAGCCAGGGCAGCGCCGCGGTGGTGCGCACCGACGATAGTGCGATCCAGGGCGGAGGCGAGGAGCGCACCAGCAGCATCGGTGAGCGGTATGCCATTGCCGAGGCCTACCAGCGCGGTGCGCGGGGCACGGCGTTCAACGACGGCCTGCGGGATTTTCGCCAGATCAAGATTCCCGGGGTGGACGACAAGATGTCGTCCCTGGAGATGAAGCGATTGTTCCTCGACGGTTCGCTCACGCCCCAGCAGCGCGGTGCCCTGAGCGCACGCATCAGCGAGACCGCACAGGCCGAATACATCGACAAGGTGCTGCGCCAGACCGCAGTGTTCAGTGAAGACTTCCACAAGGCCGGCAGCGTCTTCGGCCAGCTGGCGCCCCAGGATTTCTACCTGTCGTTGGTGGGCGACCGCTCCGGTGGCCGCTGCTACCCGCTGGTGCGGGCGATGGCCGTGGCCCTGGCCAGTGGCGGCGAGGCCGGCGTCAACAGCCTGGTGCAGAAGCTGTTCCTGGCCTCCGCCGACCCCGAGGCGGGCAGTTCGACCCTGCTCAAGAACAGCCTGATCCGCCTGCACTCCAATGTCGACGCGGTGCAGGCTTCGACCGAGGTGGGGCAACTCAAGCTGTCCGAGGTGGTGGCGCGGCTGGCCGCCAGCAAGGGCACGGCGATGTTCGCCCTCAATACCCAGAATCACTCGATGATGGTAGGCAGCACACAAGGGGCCGAAGGCCAGCGCTATTACTTCTACGACCCGAACGTGGGCATCTTTGCCTTCGATTCCACCCAGGCGCTGGCCAGTGCCATGCAGCAGCACCTGGTGACGCGCAAGCTGGCCGCGCACTACGGATCGTTCGGCAGCCAGTCGCAGCCGGCCTTCAACCTCGTACAGATCGACACCGCCAAGATGGCCCAGGTGCCGGTGGGCAACGGCCTGGATGTCGCCGATCTGTCCCGTCCCCAGGAGCTGGCCGGGGTCATTGGCCAGCGCCGCCAGGTCGAGCAGGCGGTGGGCGCCCAGCAGCGGGTCAGCGAGGACCTGCGCCTGGGCGCGGCATTGACCACCTTCGACGCCGAACAGTGGGGCGCGCGCTTCGAGGCCGCCAGCATCCGCCTGGCCGCCGAGCACCAGCTGGACGGTCACTGGATACCGATCATCGGCACCCTCGAGGAGCCGAAGGAGGGCGGCTATCGGGTGCAGTTCATCAACCGCGATCAACCGCAACTGGAGCCCCGCTGGCTGGCCACCGAGGACGGCACCTTCGTCGAATTTCGCCGGTTCGTCGATGAGCACATGCGCGTGTTCAACGAACACTTCACCCTGGAGCACGGGCAGATCCGCCCCCGTGCCGGCGTCGGCGAAGCACCGGCGGTGGATGGCCTGAACGCCGGGTTCGCGGTGCAGACGCTGATCCAGTGGTTCGCCGACAAGAACCGCCAGGAGGCCGCCCAGGGAACGCTCGCACCGGACCTGGCCACTGCGCTGAAGATCCACAGCTACCTGGGCCTGGCGCAGATCGGCCATGGCACCTTGCAGGATGTGGCCAAGGTCACCGAGCTGGTGCGCACCGCGCTGCGTGGCGAAGCCATGGCCGCCCAGACCTCGCTCAGAGACTTCGCCTCGACCCTGGGCCACACGGTCAACGAAGGGGCGGGCCTGCTGTTCGGCGGGGCCATGGTCGGCCTCGATGCCTATGAGCTGGCCCACGCCGAAAACGATGTGCAGAAGGCGGTATTCGGCACCCAGCTGGCGTTCGATTCGGCCAGTTTCGTCACCGGCGCCGCCGGGGTTGGCGCCGGGCTGCTGGGCGCCTCGACGGCGGCCGCGGCCCTGGGTGGCGCGGGGGTGATCCTCGGCGGCCTGGCGGTGGGCTTCACGGCGCTGGCCCAGGCCTTCGGCGCGGTGGCCGAGGACGCCAAGGCGGTCGGGCGCTACTTCGACGCGCTGGACCAGGCCTACAAGGGCAACGGCTATCGCTACGATGCGGACAAGCAGGTGCTGGTGCCGCTGGCTGGAGCTGTGGTCAAGCGCCTGGACCTGCGCAACAACCAGATCGGTTTCGACAGCCAGTACATCTACCGTACCCACCATGGCTCCACCGGTTCCGGGGCGATCAACTACTTCTTCTGGGCCGGGGACTTCCCGCGGATGATCCACGACCGTGACCAGGCGATCGAGGTGCGCAGCGGCATCGGCTACGGCCAGGACACCAAGGCCCTGGAGCATGGCGACAGCAGGGCGCTGATCCTGCCGGGCACGCCCAAGTCCTACATCAGCTACGAGTACATGATCCTGCCCGGGGCCACCACCCGGCATGACACCGGTTTCGACGTGATCCGAAGGCTCGAGGAGGACCGGCGCTTCGACTACGACTTCTACATCTTCCCCAGCGAGGAGACCATCCGGCGGATTCGCCAGGAGTACGTCTGGACCCCGGTCGAGGTGCTGCTGGACTCAAGCGACCGGCAGTTGATCGTCCCCGAGTTGCCCAAGGAGTTGCATGGCTACCTGAACTACCAGGTCAAGGGCTCCGGCGGGCGCTATCTGGTGGGGCTCAACGAAGGCGCCCAGGTCGAACTCGCCAGCGAGGCCGGCACGGTTGCGTCGCGCTGGATCATCGACACCAGCCAACTGGCGGACCAGTCCATCAGCGTGGCGAAGGACCAGCTGAAAGTTGGCGGCGTGGTGGTCAAGCTCGATCCGGCGCACAACGGCCAGGTGCTGCTGGTCAACGCCAAGGGCGAGGTGCGTGAAGTCGATTTCACGAGCCTGAGCACCCAGGTGGTGGAAGAAGACGCGAGCAAATGGCAGGTGCCGGGCCAGCGTATCGAACAGCACCTGAGCGAGTTGGCCAAGGCTCACCAGTTGCATGGCCAGTATGTGACGGTGGAAAACTACAGCCATGGCGGGCGCAATGTCGGCCGGGCGTTCTACGACGTCGCCAAGGAGCGCATGCTGTTCACCGACACCCAGGTGGAGCAGGCTCGCAATGCCCAGTTGGGGGCGGTGGTCGGCGACCATGCCTACTTCGTCGATGCCGAGAACGCCGCGGCCTGGCGTGTCGAGATCGCCACCGGCAAGGTGGACGCGCAGTTCGCGCCCTCGTTCAACCAGAGCGCCGGACGCATCAGCCGATTCTGGCAAGAGGGCGACGCGGTCTACCTGGCCCGGCGCTACCAGCTCAAGGAGCGCGAGGCCGAGCTGAACTTCCGCATCCTCGGCGATCGCATGGAGCTGGTGGGCGTGGTAGGCGATGATGCCTTGCTGCAACTGTCGGCCCGTAGCCAGCAGCATGGCGATACGCTCAAGACCTTGCTCCAGGGCTACCAGGAGCAGGCCACCGAGCGTGCCACGCCGGTCTACAGCCTCGGTGCGCCGATGCTGGAGCCCAGCGCCGCGGCCCTGGTGACGGTGTTTGGCCTGGACGACGCGAAGGTGGCGCACCGCTACTGGGTACGCACCAGCGACGGCACCCTGATCAAGCCCAACCTGGCCCCGCCCGAGGGTGAGCAACCCGCACCGGATGCCCAGGGCCAGCCCCGCAGCGCCTGGCCGATTCCACCGGACCTGGTGTTCGCCGGCAGCATGTTGCAGCCCGCAGGCCCGGAGGTGTTTTTCTTCTACAGCCAGCAGCAGAAGGTGGTGTTCCGCCAGGAGGGCGCGGGGCAGAAGGTCCTCGACGGCAGCCAGCCGAGCGCCTTGCGCCTGGCCCTGCCGGCCCTGGCCAACGTGCTGGAGCTCAACGGGCACCTGGTGGCCGTGACCGAAGATGGGCGCGTGGCGCGCATCGAGGCCTCGGGCCAGCTGGCCTATGAGGCGGTCAACGAGCATTGGCTCAAGGGGCGGGCGACCTGGTGGCAAGACCTGGCCAGCGTCAACGGCAGCAGTGCGACCTTGGCGGTGTTCGGGGCCAAGACCACCGATGGCAAGGGGGCGTTGCCGGTCTGGTATCACAATGGCCAGGTGGTGGTGGCGTCACCTGCGTTGCACGGCAAATCCCTGCAGTTCCTCGGCTTCGACGACGCCAGTGCCAGCGCCCGGCTGTTCGAACCCGAGAGCGGCAAGCTTTACCTGCAGGCACCGATGTCCGCCGAGGCGCTGGCGACGGCGTTCGCAGCAGACCAGGTGCTCGTGGCCTCGGCGCAGGTGCCGGCGGCCACGGCGCTGCTGTCCGACGTGCCGCTGCGTTCTGCGGTGCAGGTGGATGCCGGGTTGCGGCTGACCACGGCCAAGGGCGAGGTGCTGCTGCGCAATAATGCGGGCGAGGTGCAGTTGGTGGCGCTGGACAAGGGCTGGCAGCGCGAGCGGCTGGGCAATTTGCCCGAGGCGCTGGCCGAGGTGGCAGGGCATTGGCGGGCCCAGGGCGTGTTGACCTTGCAAGGTGACGGCACCCAGGGCTGGTTCGATGTCGCCAGCGCGCAGATGTTCGCCAGTAACGGTATCGCCGCGGCCAGCGACCTGCGCTTTATCGGCGTGGCGGCCGAATCGCCGAACTCGGCCTACGTCTACAGCCCGGCGGAGCAGGCGCTGTACCAGGTCCAGCCGCAGGGCGCGCAGAAGCTTGGCCACTACGGCAACGTCCAGCGAGTGGGCTCTTCGCTGCTGCTGCAAGGCGGCGGTGTCGACGGCCGCCAGGATGAACTGGTGCCGCCGTTGATCGCCGGGATCGACAGTGTCGTGCTGCACGGCGGCAGTGCTGACGATACCTATCGCCTGAGTGCGCAGACCTGGGCGCACTACCGTACCGTGGTGATCGACAACGATGACCCTGGCCAGGCCCTGGATCGCCTGATCATGCCGGTGGCCGATGCCAAGGACATCCTGGTCAGCCGCCAGGGCGACGATGTGCTGCTCACCGACGCCGGCACCGGCTCGGCCCTGGTGCTGCGCCAGGTGCTGGGCAGCCAGGCCGCGGCGCATGGCCACTTGCAGATCGAGCTGCAGGGCGATTCGGCGGTGATCAGCGTCGAGCAGCTGTTGCAGGGCTTCGCCCAGACCGGATCGAGCAAGGGCGGGTTGTTCGAGCTGGCGTCGCGTGAGCGCCCGGCCTTGCCAGAGAGCAATGACCTGGCGGCACTGGTCGATGCCGAAGGTCCGAGCCTGGCCAAGCTCAGCGGGGCCATGGCGGCCTTCGCCGACACCGGTGGCGCTCGTGAACACCTGCCGCAGAACCGCCAGGCCACCCAGGCGCTGCTGGCACCACCACTGACCTGACGACACGGCAATGACCACAGGAGGGGCGCAATGCCTCTCCTGTCCCGTGGCTGCATTTCCCGGCTACGGCCGAATGATTTTCCCTACGTAGAACAGACCATGACCGAATCCATGCATTTATCGCGGCGAGCCCTGGCCGGCTGCTTGCTCATACTGTTGTCGCCGTTCGCCGGCCTGGTCCGGGCGACAGAGCCCCAGGCCATGCCCAGCGATCTGTGGCGGGTGTACCAGGATGCCCGGCACAACAACAGCGAACTGGCTGCGGCCCGTGCCGACCAGGCTGCCCGTGCCGAGGCGGTGCCCCAGGCCCGTGCCGGGCTGTTGCCTACGCTGTCGGCCAGCGCCGAGCACAACGGCACCAGCACCTCGCTGCAACAGCCGCGGCAAGCCACTCGGCGCAGTGGCACCAGCTACCAGGCGGTGCTGAACCAGCCGGTGTTTCGTGCCGAGCGCTGGTTCGGCCTCAAGGCCGCCGAGGCCGAGGACCAGCAGGCCATGCTGGAGCTGGCGGCGGCCGAGCAGAAACTGATGCTCGACAGCGCCCAGGCCTATTTCGGCCTGCTCAAGGCCCAGGACGCCCTGGCCGCAGCCACCGCCGAAGAGGCGGCGCTCAAGCGCCAGCTGGCTCTGGCCCAGAGGGGCTTGCAACTGGGCCTGTCGGACCGCACCGATGTGCTCCAGGCCGCGGCCGGGCATGACACCGCGCAGGCCAACCGGATTGTTGCGCGCAAGCGTACCGACGATGCCTTCGAGGCCCTGGACACCTTGACGCACCAGCAATACCCGGCCCTCCAGGGCCTGCGGCACGACATGCCGGTGCTGCTGCCCGAGCCCAACGATGCCCGGCGCTGGGTCGACAGTGCGGTACGCCAGAACCTCACCTTGCAGGCCAGCCAGTACGCCCTGGAGGCGACGCAGCAGACCCTCAAGGCGCGCAAGGCCGGGCACGCTCCGACCCTGGACGCGGTGCTGCGTTACCAGGTGGGCGACAACGACAACCTGGGTTATGGCAACAGCGATATCCGTGGCAGTGGCTACGGTGGCAATGTCCAGCAGCGTTCCGTCGGCCTGCAATTGAACATTCCGTTGTTCAGTGGCGGCCAGACCTCCTCCCAGGTGCGCGAGGCCTATCAGCGGATGAGCCAGCGCGAGTCCCTCAACGACAACCTGCGGCGCCAGGTGGTGGAGCAGACCCGCAACCTGCATCGCGGCCTCAACAGCGGGGCCGACCAGGTCCGGGCCCGGCGCCAATCGATCATTTCCAACCAGGGCGCGGTGCTGGCTTCGCAGCTGGGCTTGCAGGTCGGCACGCGCAACATCGTCGATGTGCTGGAGGCCCAGCGCCAGTTGTACAACGCCGTGCGCCAGTACAACGACAGCCGCTACGACTACATTCTCGACACCCTGCGGCTCAAGCAAGCGGCGGGAACCTTGTCGCCCGAGGACCTCAAGGCGCTTTGTGATTACCTCAAGGCCGACTACGATCCTGACCGCGATTTCTTGCCGCCGGAGTTTCCACGCCGGCTGGCGGCGCGCTGAGGTCATGGGCCGGACACCAGGTACAGGTTCACCAGGCACAGGTCCAGCAGATACGGGTTCATGGGGTAGAGGGGCTAGGTGTTGCACAGGTTGACCAACTTCTTCGACAGCCACAGGGGCTGTTGCTATGCACTGGGCGTGGTGCTCGCGGTCGCTGCCGCCGTGGTTCTGGGCAACGGTTATCGCCTGCAGGTCGAGGACGTCTACCGGGCCGGCAGCCAGATGCAGGCCCGGGAGTACGCGGCGGACCTGCAGCAATGGAAGTCCGATGGCTTTGCCATTGGCGCCTTGTCCATTCTCGGGCGTCATACCCCCTCGCTGAAGCAGGTGATCCTGGAGCGCGAGCCCCGCGCCGAGCTGCTGGAGCGCGCGGCTATCCCGCTCAAGGCGCTGACCATGGTGCTGGGCGCCAATCACGCCTTCGTCCTTGACCGGGACGGCGTGGTGGTGGCCGCCCATGATCACCAGGGCCAGGCGCCGCTGGGGTTGAACGTGGCCTTCCGGCCCTACTTCAAGGTGGCGCTGGCGGGGGGCAGCAGTGTCTATGGCGCGATCAGCCGCAGCACCGGTACGCGGATGTTCTACATGGCGGTTCCGGTCTATGAGTCGCGCACCCGCCAGGACCGGGTGATCGGGGCGCTGGTGGTGCGTTTCGACGGCGAGCAGCTCGATGCCCGCCTGGGCAAGCAGTATGGCGACGACCTGAAGATGCTGCTGTCGCCCGGTGGGGTGGTAGTGGCCGCCAGCGCTCCAGAGTTCCTGCTCAAGGCTGACCGCGCCTGGTCGTTATCCGACTTCAATACGCAGTCCGCTGGCCAGTTCGGCGATTACCCATTCGCCCACGGCGTTCCCGAACGCCTGCCATTCGATGTCCACGAGCCCCTGGTCAAGCTGGATGGGCGACGCTACAGCCTGTCCCGGGTCGAGTTCGACTGGAACGACCCCAGTGGTCCCTGGACCCTGGTCACCCTGGGCGATCTGGACGGGGTGCTGCCGGTGGGGCAAGTGCTGCTGATCGAGGGTGTGAGCGCCGCAGTGTTCCTGTTGTTGCTGTGGGGCGGCGTGCGGCGCCTGGGCGATGCCAGGCGGCACAAGGCCGACCTGGCGCGGATCGAGCAGAGCGAACGGCGCCTGGACCTGGCCCTGCAAAGCGGGGCGCTGGGGCTGTGGGATTGGAATGTCAGCCAGGGCATCGTCATCAACAACGATGTCTGGTTGCGGATCCTCGGCTACAGCAAGGAAGAACTGGACCAGGCCTTCGGCCATGGCCTGGACCGCTGGGCCTGCCTGGTCCATCCCCAGGACCATGGGCCGGTGCTGGCCCGGCTCCAGGCGCACCTGGACGGCGAAGCGCCCGAGTACCGTGCCGAGTACCGCATGCGCAGCAAGAGCGGGCGCTGGTTGTGGGTGCTGGACATCGGCAGGGTCATGCAGCGCGATGCCACTGGCGCACCGATCCGGGTCACCGGGGTCTTGCAGGACATCAGCGAGGCAGTGCAAGTGCAGCAGTCGATCGTCGACAGCCAGGGCAAGCTGCAATCGATGATCGCCAACATTCCCGGGGTGGTGTTTCGCAGCCTGCCGGATGCCGCGCGGACCATGGTGTTCGTCAGCGATGCCATCGACGGCCTCTGTGGTTTCACGGCGGCGCATTTCCTGGCCGGGCACAGTTATCGCGAGCGGGTCCACCCCGATGACCTGGAAGCATTCGACCGTTGCCTGGGCCATGCCAGCTACATGCTGGAGTACCGGATCATCACCGCCAGCCAGGAGGTGCGCTGGGTCTATGACAAGGGCCAGACCATCGTCGTGGATGGCGTACCGCAGTACCTGGACGGGGTGATCTTCGACATCAGCGAGCGCAAGGCGGCCGAAGCCCTGGTCCAGCGCGCGCGGCGCGATGCCGAGCTGGCCACCCAGGCCAAGTCGGAATTCCTCGACAGCATGTCCCATGAGATCCGCACCCCGCTGAACGCCATCATCGGCATGGCCCACCTGGTGCAGGACATGCCCTTGGAGCGGGCGCAGCGCGACTGCATCGAGAAGATCGACCGCGCCGCCAGGCACCTGGTGGGCACCATCAACAGCGTGCTCGATCTGTCGAAGATCGAAGCCGGCAAGCTTGGCCTGGAGCAGGTCTGCTTCGACCTGCGGCAGTTGGTGGACGATGTCTTGCTGCTGGTGCGCCAGCGTGCGCAAGAGAAGGCGCTACAACTGCGCCTGGACATTCCGTCCGCGCTGCCGCGTTGTTACCTCGGCGACCCCGCGCGCCTGGCCCAGGTGCTGACCAACCTGGTGGACAACTCGATCAAGTTCACCGAGGTCGGCGATGTCTGTATCGGTGTGTGCCTGGTGCGCCAATGGGACGACAAGGTGCTGTTGTGCTTCAGCGTCACCGACAGTGGCGTGGGCATCAGCCAGGAGCAACAGCTGCGCTTGTTCGATGCCTTCGTCCAGGCGGACCGCTCCATCAGCCGGCGCTACGGCGGCAGTGGCCTGGGGCTGACCATCGCGAAGAAGCTCGTGCAGATGATGCAGGGTGATATCTGGGTACGCAGCACGCCGGGGCAGGGGGCGGTATTCAAGTTCAATGTGCAGTTGATCCTGCCCCGAGCGGCGCAGGTGCAATTGCCAGCGCCCTCGGCGAGCCCCGCGGCGGTGCTGTTCAGGGACAACGAGCACGGACAACTGCTGGCGGGATCGCGGGTGCTGGTGGTCGAGGACAATCGCCTGAACCAGGATGTGTTGCAGGGCCTGTTGCAGCGTGCCGGGGCTCGGGTGGTGCTGGCTGCCAACGGCGCCGAGGCCTTGGGGCTACTGCTTGAGGACGCGCATTTCGACGCGGTGCTGATGGACTGCCAGATGCCGGTCATGGACGGGTATGGCACCACGCGCAAGATCCGCGGTTACGCCCACCTGCGTTCGCTGCCGATCATTGCGGTGACCGCCAGCAGCCAGGCCGATGTCCAGGGCCGGGTCATGGCTGCCGGCATGGATGACCTGGTGAGCAAGCCCCTGGAGGTCATGGCGTTCTACCGGACCCTGGTGCGCTGGATAAAGCGCCGGGAGTTGCCGCTGCAGGCGCTTGCGCGCGAGTTGCCCGGGGCTGTTCCCGCGCCGGATCATGCGGGCATCGATTCGGCGCTGGGCATGGCGGTGGTGAACCAGGATCTGGCGCTGCACCACAAGCTGCTGGCGGATTTTCGCGATGACCAGCGGCCAACCCTCCAGCGCTTGTGGTCGGCCCACGCCGCCGGCGACTTGCAGTGCATCGGCTTTCTCGCCCATGGCCTGCAGGGCGCCGCCGGCAACATCGGCGCCACGGCCCTGGCCGAGGCCGCCAGGCACCTGGAGGCGCAGTGCACCGCAGGGGGCGACCTGGCGCTGTCGATCCAGCAGTTGGCGCAGTGCCTGGAGCCGCTGCTGGCGGAGCTGGCGAACTTGCCCGGGGTGGCTGCGCCGGCAGCGGCGCACCAGCGGCTGGATCATCAGCAACGGCTCAAGCTGCAGCGCCTGGCCGAGTTGCTGCGCGATCACAATGCACAGGCCCTGGGGCTGATCGATGAACTCTGCGAGCAGAGCCGCTGCACTGCCTTGCGCGCGCTGCAGGAGCGGATCTACCGGTTGGAGTTCCGGCAGGCCCATGAACTGTTGGTCGAGCGGGGCATGGCCCAGGGCTAGCTGGCGGCCCGGATCAGTTCCTGATAACGCGCCATGCGCTGCGCGCAGTGTTGCGCCAGGCACTGGTGCAGGGCCCGCAGCGACTCGGTGATTTGCGAGCGATGGGACACCACCAGGCTCAAGGGCGCGGCGTCGGCCTGCCAGCCCGGAAGCAGGGGCAGCAGGCGCCCGGCCAACAGGTCCTCGACCACGTTCAACAACGGTAGATAGACCACACCGTGGCCGGCCACCGCCCAGCGCCGCGCGGCGTCGCCGTCGTCGCAGCAGAAGTGCCCCTGTACCCGCACGTCCTCGACCTGGCCCGGCGCATGGAAGCGCCAATGGCTCTCCGGCCGGCCGATGCTGTGGCAGATGATGCATTCGTGCTGGCTCAGTTGTTCGGGTGCCTCGGGCGTGCCGTGTGCGGCCAGGTAGTCGGGCGCGGCACAGGCGATGAAGTGGTGCTGCTTGAGTACCGGCAGTTCCACCAGGTCCAGGGCCAGGCTCTTGCCATAACGCAGCGCGGCGTCGAAGCGGCCCTTGAGCAGGTCCTCTTCCTTGTCGCTCAAGGCCAGCTTGATATACAGGCGCGGTCGTTCCTGCTTGAGCTGGGCGAGCAGGTCCAGCAGCAGGTTGCGGCCCAGATCGGAAGACACCGTGAGCTCCAGCATGCCGTCGTCGTGGGTCAACGAGCGTTTGCCATTGGCCAGGATCTTCAGCGCGTGCTGTGCGCTTTCCAGGTAGCGCATGCCTTCGGGGGTGAGCTTCAGGGTACGCGTGGAGCGGGTGAACAGGCGCACGCCGAGGCGGTTCTCCAGGCGCTTGAGTGCCAGGCTGGCGGCGGCCGGGGTGATCGACATGATGCGTGCGGCGGGCGACAGGCCTTGCAGTTCGGCAATCAGCACGAACAGTTCCAGGTCAGCGAGGTTAGGCATGGGCGAGGTTCACTGTCCGTTCAAAGGCCGAAAAAGGTCTGTGACGAACTCAACAAGGCCGCCGAGAGTGATTCCGGGCCGCGCTCGATGCATTGCCCGAACCCCGGTTGTGCCTGCATCCGCGCCATGGCCCGGGCATGCCGACCGGTAAGGTCGGTGCCTGGTTGCAAGAGCTCCAGGTGATAGTCCAGGGCCAGGGCGAACAGCCGGGCCGGGAGCGGCAGGGAGGCCGGCAGAGGCTGGGCCGAGCCATCCGGGAACAGCGCCTGGGCCTGGGTGAGATTCCAGGCGAGGTTGAGGATGGGGTCTTCCGGGTTGGCGTGGGCGAGGATCTCTTCGATCAGCGTTTGGCCGTGGGCCAGGGCCGGGCCGATGGCTGTCGCTTGGCCGAGCCCCATCAGCGCCAGGCATGCGGCGTTGCGCAGCATCGCGGGCTCACCTTGGCAAGTGCTGTTGTCGAGCAGGATCGACAGGCCATCGAGCAGCGCATCGAGGCGGATCCTCGGGTTGCCCGCCAGCTGCAAGGCCAGGGCGGCGATGAAACCGTCGCGCATGTCGCTGCCGGCCGAAGGCTCGGCCACCGGCTGCGGGCGGTGCAGGGGCTTGTCGCGATAGCTCAGTTGCGCCGCCACCCGGGCCAGTACCACCGGTGGTGAAATCGGCTTGGCGATGTAGTCGGCGGCGCCCAGCAGCAGGCCCAGGCGTTCGTCTTCGACACTGCTGCGCGAGGTCAGGAAAATCACCGGGATGGCGGCGGTCGCCGGCTGGCCCTTGAGCTCGCTGAGCACCTGGAACCCATCCATCCCGGGCATCAGGATATCGAGGATGATCAGGTCGGGAGCGGCGCTGCGGGCCAGGGCCAGGCCTTGTTCGCTGTCCTTGGCCAGCAGCACTTCGTATTCGGCCGTCAGGGTCTTGGAGAGCACGATCAAGGATTGTGGATCGTCGTCGATCGCCAGCAGGGTATAGGGCTTGGGGGCGTGCTCTGGGGGCATCAAGGGGGCGCCTGGACAAGATAGGGCGGCAGTCTATCTTATTTGACCGGCCGGTCGCGGCGCTGCATTGCCGCAGGCCTCAGGGGTGGAAGGTATAGCGGTCCTTGCCGCCGTGCTTGGACCGGTACAGGGCCTGGTCGGCCTTGACCAGTGCCTGGTTCAGGCTGTCATCGTCCTCGATCCGGGTCAGGCCGATGCTGATGGTGGCCGGGTGCCGGGTCGGTTGTTCGCGAACCACCTGGCATAGGCGTGCGGCGAGGGCCTCGACGTGGTCGTGGTGCACGCCCGACAGGTAGACGGCGAACTCCTCGCCCCCCAGCCGGGCGTAGTCGAAATCCTTCATGACCGACTGGATGTCAGCGGCGATGCGTTTGAGCACCTCGTCGCCAATATCGTGCCCGTACCGGTCGTTGATCCTCTTGAAGTTGTCGATGTCGATCATTGCCAGGTAATGCTCGGGCTCGCGAGGCTGTGCCTTGATGCGCTGGCCGGCGCGGGCCATGAACGAGCGGCGGTTGGGTATCTCGGTCAGGGCGTCGACATAGGCCTGCTCCAGCAAGCGCTTGGCCATGATGTAGTTGTACAGCCGGGCCTGGCGCAAGGTGATGAAGCTGTACAGGGTCAGTGCGGTGAGGAACAGCGAGTAGGCCAGGACGATCAGGCCCTTGAGTTCGGTGATCGAGGTGCGGGTCATCCAGTAGGGGTTGAGTACGCTCCAGGTGATCAGCACCGCGACGAAGAACGACCAGCGCCGCAACGGCATCACCGAGGCGCTGTAGAGAATGCTCGAGGCGCCGAGGATCAGCCAGACCGGGTGCAGGTCCATGGGCAGGCCTTCGATCACCAGCCGCACGGCCAGGGCGATGACCAGCACGAACAGCAGGTTGACCCATTGGAAGTGCCGGGCCCTGCGGGTGAAGCCCAGGATGATGGTGTTGATCACCAGCAATGTCAGGAATACCAGCGAAAGGAAGGTGAAGCCCTGCTGGCCGGGAAAGCTGACGATCAGGTCGAAGATCAGCCAGATGCTCAGGCTGGCGATGTAGGTCAGGATGCAGAAGCTGTGCAGGCGTTCGAAATCGTATTGGGCGAACTCGTTCTTCAAGGCCGCCGGGGCGGCCTGGCTGAGTACCTGTTCTTCAATGGTCCTGAACATCGCCGGCCCTTGGGTGAGCTAAGGAGTGCGCAAGGCCTGGCCCCAGGGTCGGTAGCGCAGGGAGAACACGGCCGTGGCATGGCAACCGGCCGCCAGGGTGTCAGGGGGGGCCGGCTCGGCCTGAAACGGCTGGCCTTCGGCGCTGGTCTGGCGAAAGGCTTCGCGGACGATGCCGACCCCGCAGGGCAGGGCATTGGCGTAACTGTCGCGCACCAGCGGCGACAGGCGCGCGGTACCGGCACCGTCCTGCCACCAGACCTGCAATCCGGCGTTCGCCAGATCACCGAGCCAGGCACCGTTGACCTGGGGCGCCAGGTGCCCGGCGCTGAACGCGCTCAGGTGCAGCGGCGCGTCGAGCTGGCGGGCGAAGTCCTCGAGTTGACGTTGCAGGGTGGTCCGGCGCTGGGCATCGAGCAAGTGCAGGTCGTCCAGCTCCATGGGCAGGTACCAGCCACTGACCGGCAATTGCCAGTCTTCGCGCAGTTTGCGCTGGCGGTCCAGGGAGGTGGCCAACTGAGCCTGCCAGTAGGCTTCCAGGCCGGCACTGTCCAGTTGCTCGATGCGTTGGTAGTAGGCCGGGTCCATGTACAGGCCCAGCACCAGTTGCAGGCCCTGTTCGCGGGCCTGGCGCAGGCTGTCGGCGAGCCAGCCATGGGCGTCGCCGAAATGCGAGTCGCCGTAGGCGGTCCACTGCACGATCAGGGTCTTTACGCCGTTGCGGGCGCTGTCCTGCCAGATCTTGCGCCACTGTTCGCGGCCCAGGGCCGCATCGCTGTTCAGGGGCTGGTAGAACAGTCGCTCCTCGGCCTGGGCCGGCAGGCCCAGGATCAGCCACAGCAGGGTGATGTACATCAGTCGTTTCATCAGAAATTCAGCTCCACGCCCACCAGGATGCCGTTGCCACCTTCATACAGATTGCCGCCGAGGGATTGCTGGTACTCGGTGCGTACGGTCAGGCGCGAGCGGTAGGCGTTGTATTTGTCGTCATCGAACCAGTATTGCCAGCGCAGGCCGAGCCCGGTACGCAGGTCCTGGCGCCAGTCGTTGCTGGGGTCCTGGGCGGCGAATTCGAGAAAGCCGTAGGGCATGATGGTCTGCGCGGTGCTTACCGGCAGTTTCCAGGCATGGCCCTGCTGGTAGCGCGACAGCCACTGGTGGTCGCCGGCCTTGGTCCACCAGGCCGCGTCCAGATAGAGGAAGCGTTCGTCCCAGTCGCTTTCGTCGATGCGCCAGTCGTTACGGTAGCGGCCTTGGTCGAGGACCGAGGCAGTGGCCCGCAGCAGGTAGTCGGTGCTGGTGTGGCCGCGCTTGCGATGATCGTTGAGCTGGTCCAGCAGCCGCCCGGGATCGAGCATCTGGCCCAGGCTCAGGCCATGGTTGTCGCGGTCGTCGAACTGGCTCTGCTTGTAGATCTCGCCGTAGAAGTTGACGTTGGCGTTGCCCCAGGGCTTGTAGCGCAGGCCGACCCCGGCTGCGGCCGATTCGGCGTAGGAGGAGCGTCCCAGGCCACCCAGCAGAGTACGGCCATAGACCGACAGGGTGCTGCCGTTGCGGCTCGGCTCCTCGCCCAGGGCGTGGTCCCACATGGCGACCTGTACGTTCTGCGACTGCGGGCTGCGCCGAGCGCCCTTGATCCCGCTATCGGGCAACAGGTTGTTGTTGGTGGAGACCCCACCCGGCGACCAGGTACTGGCGATGGTCACGCTGTCGCGTCGGGACAGGGCCTCGTGGGCGCGGCGCTGGCGATAGCGGCGCGCTTCCAGGCTGCCACTCTCGTCATCAGCGGCCACCGGGTTCTGTTCCAGGTCGATGACCCGGCGCAGCTCCTTACGGGCGGCGGCGCTGTCTTCGACTTCGGCGTAACGCCAGGCCAGGGTTTCGCCCAGGCGATAGTCCTCGGGGAAATCACCGGTGGCCTGTTGCAGGTGGGGAATGGCCAGGCGCCGTTGTTGCGGGGTGTCGGTGGCGGCCAGGCGCATGCCGTAGTCGGCAGCAAAGCGCGGATTATCCGGTTGCTGGCGTACGGCCTCGGCCAGCCATTGGGTGCTTTGTTCCGGCTCGCCGGCTTTTTGCGCGGTGACCGAGGCCGCGTAGTAGTGCCCGGCGTCGGGTGCCTGTGTCAGTGCCTGGCGCTGGCGTTGCAGGGCTGTCGGGTAGTCGTGGCGCTGCTCGGCGATCGCCGCGCCCAATGCCCACTCGTTGGCGCCTCGGCTGCTGCTTTGCTGCCAGTAGCGCTCGGCGCGGGCGTTGTCGCCGACGTTGAGGGCGCTGCGGCTGGCCGTGAGCCGGGCGTTATCGCTCAGTTGGGCGTCCGGGATGCTGCGCCAGATGGCCAGGGCCGCGGCTGAATCGCCGGCAGCCTCGAGGGCATAGGCCAGGGGCAGGCGGCTGCCACGATCGCCCAGGCGCTCGGCCGCCTGGTACCAGGCCGCGGCGGCTCCTGGTTGCGCAGGCATGGCGCAGCGGCCCAGGGCACGGTACTGCGCGACGTCCCGGGGCTGCTGGCCAATGCTCTGCTGTACCACATCGCAGCGCCCGTTTTCGGCCAGTTGGGCCAATAGCTGGCTGCGGGTGGCTGGGTCGGCCCGCTTGATCAAGCCTGCCATGCGCTGCAATTGCTGCGGGTTCAGCTGTGGCGTGGCGGCATAGAGTCCGGCCAGGCGCTGCAGCAAAGGGGCGGGCAACGCGCCGCCGTGGCGGTCGTAGGCTTGTTCCAGCAGGGCTTGGGCCTGGGCCTGGCGACCGTCGCCCATGGCCAGGTAGGTGGCCTGGTCCAGCGCCGCGAGATTGCCGCTCTGGCGGTATTGGCGCTCCCACAGCTCCCCGGCTTCGCGCTTGCGCCCCAGGGCCTGGAGCAGCTCGGCGCGTTTTTTTTGTACGGCCGGGGTTTGTGGTTGCAGGCTCAGCCATTGCAGCGCCTGGGCTCCCTGGCCCTGTTT
The DNA here is from genome assembly GCF_003850565.1 of Pseudomonas sessilinigenes. Classification (NCBI taxonomy): domain Bacteria; kingdom Pseudomonadati; phylum Pseudomonadota; class Gammaproteobacteria; order Pseudomonadales; family Pseudomonadaceae; genus Pseudomonas; species Pseudomonas sessilinigenes. The sequence goes on along the minus strand of NZ_CP027706.1, from coordinate 6,008,377 downwards.
CTGCCAGACCTCCACCAGGCGTTCGCGTCGGGCACTGTCCCAGGGCTCGGGCAGGCGCTGGCTTTGCAGCAGGTCGCTGGCTTGCAGGCGTTGGGCCAGAACCAGCCAGGCCTGGGGGTCGTCGTTGGGCGAGCACTGGCGCAGTTGCTTGAGGGCCGCATCCGGATCGTGCCGCGACAGCCACTCGGTGGTCTCCAGGCAAGGGCGTTGCAGTTCGTCGCTGAGGCGGCGCACGGTGTCGCTGTCGTTCTCCTCGCGGGCCAGTTCCCAGTGCTGCAGGCGAATGGCCGGGTCGGCCTGCTCGGCCGGCGACAGGCGCAGGATCCAGCGTTGGGCCTGGTTGTTGTGGCCCAGGGCAATGGCTCGCTGGATCATCGCCCGGTGCACCTGGTGCGCCGCTTGGGGGCTTGGGGCCTGTTCAAGCAGGGTTTCCAGCTTGGCTTCGTCCAGGTGCTGCATGTAGGCGTTGGCCAGGCGCTGCCAGTCTTCGGCGTTCAGCTGCCGGCTGGCGGCCAAGGGTTCGAGCTGGGCGATGGTGTCGTCGGTGTTGCTCATCTGCTCGGACCAGTTGGCCCGCGCCTGGCGCAGTTCGGTGTCGTCGCCCTTGGCTGGCAATTGTGCCAGCCAGTCATAGGCCCGACGGGCCCCACCGTGCTTGGCGAGGCTCAGGCTATAGGCCTGCCACAACTGGGTGCGCTGTGGCATGGGCGTCGTGTCGAGCCAGCGTTGCACCTCCTGCGGGGCGGGCGGGTCCTGCTCGATCCAGGTCAGGCGCAGGTCCAGCAGGGCCTCGCTGTCTGGCGGGGCGTTGTCCATGGTTTCGGCGGCGTCCTTGTAGCGTCGCTGCTTGGCCAGGGCCTGGGCCAGCAGGCCTTGGGCTTCCTGGTTCCTGGGAACCTGCTGTAGCAGGTGGCGGGTCAGGCGCTCGACTTCCTTCCAGTTGCCTTTCTGGGCCTCGCGGTAGCTGCGATCCAGGTAGGGGTAGCTGCGAAAACGCTCGAATTCGGTCAGTTCCTGGGCCTGTGCCAGGGCCAGGCCGGACAGGCTCAGCAGCAGGCTGCCCAGGAGCCAGGGAGTACGGCTCTTCATGCATCCACCTCCGCGACGATACGGTAGGCCGCCTGTTGCTCCTCGGCCTGCTCCGCCAGGGCCTGTTGCAAGACCTCGGGAGTGATCATGCCGCGTTCGATCAGGTGTTCCCCGAGGGAGCTGCGATCGGCGTCGTAGTCGATCATGGCCTGGTTGAACAGGCTCGGTGGCACCAGGCCGTGCACCTGCAACAGGCGACCGATCTGGACCTGGTGGTGACTGACGCGCTCAAGCAGCGCCTCGTCGTCCTGATGGCGTTCCAGCGTGGCGAGCATGTGCCGGGTTTCCTCGCCCTGGTGTTTGCCCGGATACCAGTGGCGGATACCCAGGGTCACCCGTCCCTGGGGCGCCAGGCGACATTTCACCGGACGCTTGAGCTGGCGGCTGATGGCCCCCAGCGAAACTTGGCTGACCGGGTCCTCGGAGGCCAGGATCAGCGTGCCGTCCTCTTCCTTGAGCGGTAGCACTCCGTACTGCACGGCGATGCGCCGGGGGACCGCGGCGATCAGTTGCGGGTCGAGTTTGAATGGGTTGAGCGGCGTCCACTCCAGTTCGAACTGCGCGGCCAGCTCCTGGACCAGTTGGGTGCTGTCGATGTAGCCGCGCAACAGCAGTTCGCGGCCCAGGCGCCGGCGAACCGGGCTGGTGATGACGGCTTCGAGCTGCTCTTCGCTGAGCAGGCCCTTTTCCACCAGGCGATGGCCCAGGGGCGTGCGCTGGGCCTTGGTCAGGGCAGGAAACTCATGGGTGGTCTTGTCCCAGGCCACGCGTCGCGAGTCACCCATTTGCAGAACCTGGCGCAGGGCCCGCAGGTTGGCGAAGAAGTTGACGAAGTTGCTCCACATCATCCGTGGCGCGGAGAGCAAGCCCTGGCCCAGGCCATAAAAACGGGTGACGAACCAGGCTCGCTGGAACAGGCGGTTGACCAGCATCAGGCCGTTGAGCCAGAGCAGTGCGGCCAGCAGCGGGCTGTCGGCGAGAATCGACTGGAAGTGCCAGGCATCCGGGGACAGCACGGTGATCAGCCACATGCCCAGCAGCACCAGGAACAGCAGGTTCACCAGGAAGCTCAGCAGGTAGGCGATCAGCCCGCGGCGATCGCGCCAGAGGAAGTAGTTGAGCAGGTTCTTGCGGCTCCAGCCCAGGTTGGTGGTGCCTTGGAACACGATGCCGACGATCCACCGCGACTTTTGCCGGACAGCGTGCTGCCAGTCCCGGGGGAAGTGTTCGCGCACACAGATCACCTGGGCGAACTGGCGATTCATGCCCGGGACCCATTCATAGTCCAGGGCCAGTTTCGGATCGTTGATGGAGTAGCGGGCGAAGATGCACTTCATGCCTTTTTGCTTCAGGCGAAAACCGATGTCGTAGTCCTCGGTCAGGCTCTGCACGTCGAAGGCGATACCGTCGCCATCCTCCAGCAGGGCGCCAATGGCCCGGCGACTGAAGCAGGTACCGACCCCGGCGCTGGGCACCTGGCCGGTGAGGGCTTCGCGCACGATCACGTCCTTGCCGTGGTTCTCGGCGAACTCATCGACATAGTGCCCGGCGGTGAAGCCCTGCCATTCCGGCGCGTAGGGATAGACCGGGATCTGGATCAGGTCCTTGTTCGGCAGCAGGTAGTTGTAGAGGCGCAACTCCATGGGCGAGATCACGTCTTCGGCGTCATGCAGGATGAAGCCGGCGAACTCGATCTTCGCCTCGTTCTGAAAGCGCAGGATGGCGTCGATGATGTTGTTCAGGCAGTCGGCCTTGCTGGTGGGGCCGGGGCGGGCGCAGACCACCTTGTGCACGTTCGGGTAGTGCTGGCAGACGGCGTCGACGTCGGCCTGGGTCTCGGCATCGTTGGGGTAGGTGCCGACGAAAATCTGGTAGTTCTGGTAGTCGATGGTGGAGGCAGCCAGGCGAGCCATCTCGCCCACCACGCCGACCTCGTTCCAGGCCGGGACCATGATCGCCAGGGGCTTTTCCGGGGTTTCGAACAGGCGCTCCTCGTCCGCCGGCTTGAACTTCTCATAGATGCGCCAGCGGCGGATCAGCTTGCGGGTCCAGTACACCAGGTCAATGAACAGGTCATCCAGGCCCAGCAGGAACATCAGCAGGGCCAGGGTGATGGCCAGGTACTTGAGGCCGTAGAGGATGTAGATGAAGATGTCGATCAGGGCCAGGTTCATGCCGGGCCACCCGCGGCTTGAGCCTCCAACCAGGTGCTCAAGTGGCGGGCGATATGTTCGCTGGCATGGCCGTCGCCATAGGGGCTGTGGACCCTGCTCATGCGGGCATAGACCTTGTCGTCGTCCAGCAGTTGGCTGGCGTGGTGCACGATGCGCTCACGGTCGGTACCCACCAGCAGCACGGTGCCGCCCTCGAGCACCGCGGGCCGCTCGGTGACGTCGCGCAGCACCAGCAACGGCTTGCCAATGGCCGGAGCCTCCTCCTGGACGCCGCCGGAATCGCTGAGAATGAAGTACGAACGTCCCATCAGCCAGACAAAATGCTGATAGTCCTGGGGCGGGACCAGGTAGATGTTGGGCTTGTCCGAGAGCAGGCGGTAGACCGCGTTCTGCACTTGGGGGTTGAGGTGCACCGGATACAGGAACTGCACGTCGGGGTAGCGCTGTCCCAGTTCCGCCAGGGCTTCGCAGATCTGCTGGAAGCCATCGCCGAAGTTTTCCCGGCGGTGGCCGGTGATCAGCACCATGCGCCGCTTGTCGTCGAGCACCGCCAGGGGCGAGTCGGCAGAAGGGCGCCAGTGGAGATCTTCCTGATGGCTGCGCATCCACAGCAGTGCATCGATCACGGTATTGCCGGTGATCTCGATGTTGGCTTCCGGAACGCCTTCGCGCAGCAGGTTGGCTTCGCACTTGGCGGTGGGGGCGAAGTGCAGGTCGGCGATCACGCCGGTCAGGCGGCGGTTGGCCTCTTCGGGCCAGGGGGCCTTGAGGTTGCCGGTGCGCAGGCCGGCTTCGACGTGGCCGATGGGCAACTGGCGGTTGAAGGCGGCCAGGGCGGCGATGAAGCTGGTGGTGGTATCGCCGTGCACCAGCACGATATCCGGTTGCAGGCGCTCGTAGGTGGCATCCAGGTTGATCAGCAATTGCTGGGAAAGGCCATTGAGAGACTGGCCCTGGGTCATCACCTGCAGGTCTTCGTCGACACTCAGCTCGAAGGAGTCGAGCACCTGCCTGAGCATTTCCCGGTGCTGCCCGGTGGAGCAGATATGCAGCTCGATTCCGGGCCATTGACGCAGGACCCGGGCCAGGGGCGCCATTTTGATTGCCTCAGGGCGCGTACCGAAAACCATCATGACTTTGAAAGGCATTGACCCCTCCAGGGTGTGATGCAACCGGTTCTGATCCTGAATAAAAGCAGTGGGATCCACTCTTGTCCAACCAGGGTCCGGAATGCGCGCTATCGCTCAAGCACGCGGTTGCGAAGAAAAGAGGGGGTCTGGCAATGGGATCAAATCGAAGTTCCAAAGACGTTCGGGCCAACCGTCTGGAAAATGCAAGATGATGTTTCTACAGGCTTCGGTCGGGCGCGCGAGAGTCAATTGTTTATTACATTTTCGTCATAAAAATGACGCTATTGCCATTTATCGGGAGCTTTCAAATTAGCGCGGTATGAATGTGTCAATATGATGTCGCTCGCTGCTAAAATGCCTGCCATTGGCCGCTCGTTGGGTGGCCGGGCAAGTGTTCTGTTTTGCGAGGTGGTTCCGTGGGTCGTGCGTTGGCGTTGTATGTAATGGGAATGACGTTGGTCCTGACGTGTTTTGCCTGGGCGGTATCTTTTTTGTTCCATTGAGCGCCCGGTGGCGTATCGAATCTTTGCGCTTGCCCAACCGGTGAGCTTGGAAGTCTTTGTCCAATAGCGATGCCTTGGCCCGTGATGACGCCAGCTCGCATTCGACCTCAGCAGGGCCCGGTGATGATTGCCAATGCCTGGTCCAGCATTTGTTGCATTGAACCTGAACCCTCGATGCGCCCTTGGGGCTGGTCCAGTCGTGCCAGCCATTCCTTGTGACGTGGGCGGCTGCGACCTGCCCGAGAGCCGCCGTCGTAGGCCGCTGCCCATTCGAGAAAGGCCAGGTGCTGGGTATGCATGTCACCGCCGGGCAGGATTCGCGGGCCAAAACGCTGTCGTTCCCGTGAGCGGATGCGTTGCAGGCGCAAAGGCGTGGGGGTATCGACATACAACACCCAGTCGGCTTGCGCGATGATTGCATCGCCCCAGCCGTCCATCGAGCCCGAGAGTACCCAGGGCTTGTCCTCCAGGGCCTGCTTGAGGCCCAGCAGCCGCTGTTCTACGGGGCGCGCCTGCTGGAAGGGCGGATCGCTGGGGTGCCAGTAGTGTTCGTCGACGTCGACATGGGGCAGGCCCAATTGCTGTGCCAGGAGCGCGCCCAGGGTACTGACGCCGGCACCCGAGGCGCCGATCAGATAGATGCGTTGATTCAAGGCACGTCCTCCGGGGTCGAACAAGGGGCGACAGAATGCCATCTCGCTGGCTATTGGGTCGGTCTTTGTGTCCAAGGAGCGGAAAATCTTCATCTTCAACTGCTAGAACAAGGCTTCACTCGTTCAGGCAGGGGGCTCCAGTGGAGTGTCCTGTCGCCAGGGAGGCTTGTATCTATGCGCCCCATACTGTTTTTAACCCCGTTGTTGCTATGCACAAGCATTGCCCATGGAGAAGACGCGGCTTCTGTATTGGGGCATGGCTTTGGCTCCTTGAGCTGTATCGACCTGCAGGACCCGGACAGCAAGGCCACCTGTGGTGCTCGTGCATTGTCCAATGGCAAGGGCTGCCAGGGCCTGTCCAGCCAGGGTATGCGCGATAAGTGCCTGGATGAGGCGTTGTATCCTTCGAGCAGCTCGAGTCGCACTCGGGTAACCAGGCCCAAGCCTGCGGTGCCGGCTCGGCTGGCTTCGGACCCGCCGAGCGCGGCGCTTGCGGCACCGCCGCTGTCGGACGCCGAGGTCAAGCACCTGGAGCAGGTGCTGGGCGTCAACGGCGGCCAGCCCTGAGGGGATCGGCTCGGGCAAAACCAGCTTTTGTGTGTCTTCGCGCCAGCCTATATGCTCCCGGCCCTTGGATGATGCGACCTGCTGCAGGTCCCGGGGCCTGGACTTTCCCATGGAGCGAACCGTGCACTACCGACTTTTTGAATGCCTGATGCGGTTTGCCGCTGGGAGCCTGCTGCTGGGCGGGCTGCTGATGATCGCTGGCTGTAGAAGCTCCTCAGTGCAGAGCGAGGAACAACAGGCTCAGGATCGGATGGCGAGTCTTCGCGCCGACTTCAAGCAGGTCCTGGATCAGGGCGTGAACAGGTATCACTTCGACGATTGGGTCGGCGGGCTGTCACTGCGTGCGGTGATCAACCGTCGCAACGAGGTGGTCAGTTGTACCGCCGAGGCTCTGCCCGACTACCCACTGCAACGATTTCCGGACAACCGCAAGCTGGCGCCGCTGCTGGAGGAAATCTGCTGGAACATGGTGTTTCCCAGGGTTGGGCCACAACTGTTCTCCAACGACCCGGGGGAAAACCTGCAAGTGGTGATCCCGATGGTTTTCTCGCCCCCCCGGTCGCGCCCCATGGAGGAGCAACGAGTCCGCGCAACGGTCCGTGAGTACAGGGATCAGGAGCGGTATCTCTGGCGGCAGCTGTTTGTCGGCGAGCGCCTGGATAGCATCGGCATCGCTCGGTTCCACGGCGTCGTCAGCGAGCAGGGGCAGATAGCGCGCTGCCAGGTGGAATGGGTCGCCATTGACGAGCGCCTGCCCGACTTCAAGCCGGATTCCGGTCTGGTGCAGCGCCTGGAGGCGCGCTGTGCAACCCTGGATCTGCAACAGATGTCGGTTTTCCTGACCTCGCTGCCGGTGGGCCAGCGATTTCTCTTCGAGTTGGAGTACACCCCCTGGAAGACCTGGTCGAAACACAGTTTCCAGTAGGCTGGAGCGGGCCTGCACTGCAACGCTCGATCAGCTATGGGCGCGGGAGCATGGCAGTGCGTCATGGCGTACGGCCTGTCGTTATCTGGAGCAGGAGCTGGGCTTCAACCGGCAAGGCAGCGTGATCCAGGGATTGGGCGAGGGCATTTACCCCTCGTTCTGCCGTGATGGATGGGTGCTCGAGGCGGGTTGGGACCACTGGAGCGGTGACTACCTCTACGCAACGTCGGTGGCCGGTGACGACCTGCTGCGCCAGTTGTTCGCGGTCATCGAGGCTGGCTTGGCCTCTCATCTGCCGGTGGACCGACCTGGCTGAAAGTCGGCCACCATGCTGGCAAATATTTGCTCGACACTATTTACATCCGGCCTGGCGCTGTTCACCATACGCGCCGTCTAAGTTTCGCTGCTGACCAGACAATTCCAGCCACCAAAAGGGTGGTTGTTTTGTTGCGTCCAAAAAAAGCAGTCGAATATGACCCAAGTACCGTTCAAGAGAATTCAGCACAAGCTCGCCCGTTCCGGGGTGGCCATCGAACGCCTGAATTCCAATTCCCTTTCCATCTCCTCGATCAATGACGCCGGGCTCAAGGCGGATTTGCTGTTGCCCGAAGGTTTTGCCATCGAAGAGAAGGCCATCACCCAACTCATGGATTTCGCCCGGGTTGCCCACCCCCATGGCGGCGAGGTCAAGTGCGCGTGCGCCACGCCGGACTTCCACACCGGCAGTTCGATTCCGGTGGGCAGCGTGATCGTCACCAGTCATGACCTGGTGGTGCCCCAGGCCATTGGCACCGATATCAATTGCGGCATGCGCCTGCACAAGCTGGGCCTGGACTACGAGCAGTTCATGGCGCAGAAGGCCAAGTGGACCGCCCTGGTGCGTGGCGACCTGTTGGAAGGCACGCGCAACATTCCCACCAGCCCGCAAGCCATGAGCGCGTTGTTCGAGGCGGGCCTGGGGGACTTCTGGGCCCAGGTCCGGCAGCAGGCCCCGGTCGGCTTGTTCGCCGGAGCGGATTTTGCTCAGTTGCAGCGCGAGCTGGCTGGCCTGCATGAGTCGTCCTTTGCCCGTGGTCGCGCCGCCTATGGCCCGGAGGCCTTGCAGGACCGGTCGCGGCAGGTCTTGCGGGATCCGGGCCTGGGCTCCCTGGGCGGCGGCAATCACTTCGTCGAGATCCAGGTGGTTACCGAGCTGGTGGATCGCCAGGCCTGCTTTACCCACGGCCTGGCGGTGGGGCAGGTGGTGATGATGATCCACACCGGCTCGCGGGATGTCGGGTTCTATGTCGGGCGGCGCTGGATGGACAAGGCCAAGGCCTTGTGGCCGGCGGGGCTG